>NZ_JBFADG010000032.1:0-60921 GCF_040641275.1 Streptomyces sp. NPDC021096
CACCCTCTCGGGCTTTCCTCCGGGCGCTTCCCTTCGGTATTTCGTGTTTCCAACCTTACCAGATCCGTTTTCCGTTCCGTTTCCGGTTCGGATTTCCGTTTCCGGCTCCCTGTTGGAGCGGGGTTCCGACTTTATCAGACTTATCTGATTCGGATTTCCCTCCGCCTTGCGAGGCCCCGTACACACGAGGTGTTCGGCGTTCCCGCTGCGGTGGAGTCGTAAACGTACTGGACGGCCGCGCCCGGATGCAAATCGGCGCAGGCACGGCCGTCCAAACGGCTGATGTGGCGTCAGACCTCGACGACCACAGGGAGGATCATC
The DNA here is from genome assembly GCF_040641275.1 of Streptomyces sp. NPDC021096. Taxonomy (NCBI): domain Bacteria; kingdom Bacillati; phylum Actinomycetota; class Actinomycetes; order Kitasatosporales; family Streptomycetaceae; genus Streptomyces; species Streptomyces sp. NPDC021096. Next base: position 322 of record NZ_JBFADG010000032.1, read on the forward strand.
GGGCGCCGGCGGTAGCTGTCGGACACCCACTTGCCCACCGAGCGGCGCACGAGCTGCTGCAGCTGGTGGGGCTCGGCGACGCCGTCGGCGGCGGCCTTGGCGATGGCCTCTTCGATCTTCGGGACGACGGCCGAGAAGGCCGCGTCGTCGATGCCCGAGCCACGCGCGTGGACCTGCGGGCCGCTGACGACCTTGCCCGTGGTGCTGTCGACGACCACGTGGACGAAGATGATGCCCTCGTCCCCGAGGATGCGACGGTCCTTGAGGTGGACCTCGGTGACGTCGCCGACCGAGAGGCCGTCGACGTACACGTAGCCGGCCTGGACCTTGCCCACGATGCGGGCCTTGCCGTCCACCAGGTCCACCACGACGCCGTCCTCGGCGATGACGATGTGGTCCTTGGGGATGCCCGTGAGCGCGCCCAGCTCGGCGTTGGCGCGCAGGTGGCGCCATTCGCCGTGCACCGGCATCAGGTTCTTCGGCTTGCAGATGTTGTAGAAGTACAGCAGCTCGCCGGCCGAGGCGTGGCCCGAGACGTGAACGCGCGCGTTGCCCTTGTGGACGACGTTGGCGCCCCAGCGGGTCAGGCCGTTGATCACGCGGTAGACGGCGTTCTCATTGCCCGGGATGAGCGACGACGCCAGGATCACCGTGTCGCCCTGGACGATGCGGATCTGGTGGTCGCGGTTGGCCATCCGGGAGAGCGCCGCCATCGGCTCGCCCTGGGAGCCGGTGCAGACCAGCACGACCTCGTCGTCCGGCAGGTCGTCGAGCGTCTTGACGTCGACGACGAGGCCGGCCGGGATGCGCAGGTAGCCCAGGTCGCGGGCGATGCCCATGTTGCGGACCATCGAGCGGCCCACGAAGGCGACGCGGCGGCCGTACTCGTGCGCGGCGTCCAGGATCTGCTGGATGCGGTGCACGTGGCTGGCGAAGCTGGCCACGATGATGCGCTTCTGGGCGCCCGCGAAGACCTGGCGCAGCACGCCGGAGATGTCGCGCTCCGGCGGGACGAAGCCGGGGACCTCGGCGTTCGTGGAGTCCACGAGCAGCAGGTCGATGCCCTCCTCGCCGAGCTTGGCGAAGGCGGGGAGGTCGGTGAGGCGACGGTCCAGCGGGAGCTGGTCCATCTTGAAGTCACCGGTGTGGACGACCATGCCGGCCGGGGTGCGGATGGCGACGGCCAGCGCGTCCGGGATGGAGTGGTTGACCGCCACGAACTCGCACTCGAAGGGGCCGATCCGCTCGCGGTGCCCCTCCACGACCTCGAGGGTGTACGGGCGGATGCGGTGTTCCTGGAGCTTGGCCTCGATGAGCGCGAGGGTCAGCTTGGAGCCGATCAGCGGGATGTCCGGCTTCTCGCGGAGCAGGTAGGGGACGCCGCCGATGTGGTCCTCGTGGCCGTGCGTGAGCACGATGCCCTCGATGTCGTCGAGGCGGTCCCGGATGGACGAGAAGTCCGGAAGGATCAGGTCGATTCCGGGCTGCTCCTCCTCGGGGAAGAGCACTCCGCAGTCGACGATCAGGAGACGGCCGTCGTATTCGAAGACCGTCATGTTGCGGCCGATCTCGCCGAGACCGCCGAGGGGGGTGACCCGCAGGCCGCCCTTCGGGAGCTTCGGCGGCGGACCGAGTTCAGGGTGCGGGTGGCTCAAAAGACTCTCCTCACCACGCACGCCACATGTCCCCCTGGACACATGGCGCGCATGACATTCGTGCACGTGCGGTTTTCTTCTGCATTCCGTCGGTATTCAGTTGTGAAGTCTGGTGTTACAGCTGTACCCCGCCCGCGGCGAGATCGCGCTTCAGCTGCTCGGTCTGCTCTTCGGTGAGCTCGATGAGCGGGAGTCGCAGCGGTCCGGCGGGCAGGCCCTGGAGGGCGAGGGCGGCCTTGGTGGTCATGACGCCCTGGGTACGGAACATGCCGGTGTAGACCGGGAGCAGGCGGCGGTGGATCTCGGCGGCCTTGACGACGTCGCCGGACCGGTGGGCCTCCAGCAGGGCGCGCAGCTCGGGGGCGACGACGTGGCCGACGACCGAGACGAAGCCCGCGGCGCCGATGGACAGCAGCGGCAGGTTCAGCATGTCGTCGCCGGAGTACCAGGCGAGGCCCGAGCGGGCCATGGCCCAGCTCGCGGCGTCGAGGTCGCCCTTGGCGTCCTTGTTGGCGACGATGCGGGGGTGGTCGGCGAGCCGGACCATGGTCTCGGTCTCGATCTGCACACCGCTGCGACCGGGGATGTCGTAGATCATCACCGGGAGGTCGGTGGCGTCCGCGACGGCGGTGAAGTGCCGGCGGAGGCCCTCCTGCGGGGGCTTGTTGTAGTACGGGGTGACGACCAGGAGGCCGTGCGCGCCCGCCTGCTGGGCGGCGCGGGCCAGCTCGACGCTGTGGTGGGTGTCGTTGGTGCCGGCTCCGGCCACGACATGGGCGCGGTCGCCGACCGCCTCGACGACGGCCCGTACGAGCTGGGCTTTCTCCGCATCGCTGGTGGTGGGCGACTCGCCGGTGGTGCCGTTCACGACGAGGCCGTCGTTGCCTGCGTCCACCAGGTGGGTGGCGAGGCGCTGTGCGCCGTCGAGGTCGAGGGCGCCCTCGGCTGTGAAGGGCGTGACCATGGCGGTCAGGACCCGCCCGAAGGGCGTCTGCGGTGTGGAGGTCGGAGCCATGGGGCCCACGCTACTCGTTGCTCACCGTGAGGTGCTCCCTCGGGGAGTGCGAAAAGGGATCCCGGCACTGCCTGCTCGGGGGTTCAAGCAGTGCCGGGTCCGTCTTTTCAGCCTAGATGAAGGTGATGAAACGCCGCAATACGGACACCTGACCCGATGCTCCGGGTAGCAGCGCGTCACCATCACTTCAGTCACCGTACGGACGCGGTGGGTTACGGGGCGACGCGGCCGTTCTTGTTGAAGGCGGCGTAGGTGAGCGGCATGAGCTTGGCCCACTCCGCTTCCATCTTCTCGCCGACCATCTCGATCTCGCGCTGCGGGAAGGAGGGGACGGCCGCCAGCTCGTGCTGCGTCCGCAGGCCGAGGAAGTGCATCAGCGAGCGGGCGTTGCACGTGGCGTACATCGAGGAGAACAGGCCCACCGGCAGGACCGAGCGGGCGACCTCGCGGGCGACGCCCCCGGCCAGCATGTCCTGGTACGCGGCGTACGCCTGGCGGTAGCTGTCCTCCATGGCGCGGCTGGTCAGCTCGTACTGCTCCTGGCTGCCCTCGACGAAGACGTACTTGCCGGGGCGGCCCTCCTGGACCAGCTTGCGGGAGGCGCCCGGGACGTAGAAGACCGGCTCGAGCTCGCGGTAGCGGCCGGACTCCTCGTTGTAGGACCAGCCCACGCGGTGGCGCATGAACTCGCGGAAGACGAAGATCGGGGCGCTGATGAAGAAGGTCATCGAGTTGTGCTCGAAGGGGCTGCCGTGGCGGTCGCGCATCAGGTAATTGATGAGCCCCTTGGACCGCTCGGGGTCCTTGGTGATCTCTTCGAGGGACTGCTCGCCGGCCGTGGAGACGCGGGCGGCCCACAGCACGTCGGAGTCGGCCGCGCTGTGCTTGACGAGCTCGACGGTCACATCGCTGCGGAACGTCGGCGCGTCGGTCTTCGCGTCCTCGGTGGGGGTGTCGGTCACCGGCGGGGTCCTTCCATCTGCATTGCTAGGCCGCCGCCAAGCCTAAGGGCCGCCACTGACACCCGGCCGACACCGGGCCCGTCGGTCCCTTCCCACAGCGGGGCCCGGGACGCCAGTTGATATTTTTCACAGAAGTTAGGGAAAACGGGCACCTATGGGCGACTTCGCGCGTCCTTATGTGTGACACCGCACTTCGAGGTTCCTAGGAGAGCCCTTCATGTTCCGCCGGCGAGAGCCCGTACCGTTCGCCTTCGTCGCCGAGGCCGAGCGCTACCGCAGCAACGTCGCGCCGCCGCCCCGCAATCGCGCCAGCCGTTCGGAGATAGCCGGGCGGACCCTGGTGGGCCTGACCGTCGCGGCGGGCCTCGTCGGGGCGCTGCTGTTCGGTATGCCGTCCCTGGAGACCGGTCCGCAGAAGACCCAGAACGCCCAGCAGTCCGAAGCGGGCACGGGCCGCTGACGGACGCCCGCTGATCAGCGGGTACCCTCACCCCGCACGCCATTCGAGCGTGCGTGCGTATGAGTGAGGAACCGTCGTGCCCCTGCCCTTCCTGACAGCCGACCGCGACGGCGACGACCTCGCGACTGCGGCTCCGACCCCCAGTACACCCACGACCACGGGCGCGACCGGCACCGCTGCGGCCGCGCCCGCAACCGCCGCGTCCCCCTCCTCCGAGGACCCCGAGGACCCGTACGACACCCGCCACCGCTGGCGGCGTCCGTACTCCCCCGGCCCTCTGCGGGTGGGTGGCGCGGCGGTGGTGCTTCTGCTGGCCGGTTATGTGCTGCTCTCCGCGTTGATCATCGCCCTGGCCGGGTCCTGGATCGGCGCGGGCGTGTGCGGCGCCGTCGGCGCCCTGCTGATCACGCTCGCGGTGCGGCTGGTCCGTACCGGCATCTGGGTGGGTCCCCAGGGGCTGCGGCAGCTGCGACTGCTGTCGGGCACCACGCTGGCGTGGTCCGAGGTCGCGGGCGTGCGCATGGTGCAGCAGCCCGTCCGGCTGTTGGGGCTGCCGCGCACGGTCCAGGGCCAGGTCCTGCTCGTCGAGCGTGCCCAGGGCGAGCCGCTGCCCGCCCTGGTCAGCGACCACGGCGCCGACTTCCTCGGCCGCCCGCTGGCCTTCGCCGCGGCTACCTACGCCGTCGAGGACTGGGTGGCGGAGTTCAAGGGCTGAGCCCCGCCGGCGCCGGCTAGGCCAGGTCGGCCCGTACCGGCTTCCCGTCGTGCAAGGCGATCGCCCGCTGCATCGCCTTGCGCGCCCGCGGGGTGTCCCGGGCGTCGTGGTACGCGACGGCCAGCCGGAACCACGAGCGCCAGTCCCCCGGGGCCCGCTCCGTCTCGGCACGGCGCTTGTCGAAGACGGCGTCCGCCGAGTCCCGGTCGATCCGGCCGCTGGGGGTCCGGACGAGCTCGTCCACCGGAAGCCCGCCCTCGGCCTCCAGCTCCCGCGCCAGCCGGTCGGCGTCCCGCGCGAACTTGGTGGTCTGGTACAGGAACCAGGCGCCGATGAAGGGCAGCACCAGCACGGCGACGCCGAACGCCACCGTGACGACCGTGCCCTGCTGGATGAGCATCACCCCCCGGCTGCCGACCAGGACGAAGTAGACGGCCAGGACGGCGGCCAGGGCGAAGTAGACGACTTTCGCGCGCACGATGATCAGCCCAGATCCAGGAAGTGTTCCAGGCCGAAGGTGAGGCCCGGGGTGGTCACCACGCGGCGCGCGCCGAGCAGGATGCCCGGCATGAAGCAGCTGTGGTGCAGCGAGTCGTGCCGGATGGTGAGCGTCTCGCCCGTGTCGCCGAAGAGCACCTCCTGGTGGGCCAGCAGGCCGCGCAGGCGTACGGCGTGCACGGGCACCCCGTCGACGTCCGCGCCGCGCGCGCCCTCCAGGGCGGTGGTCGTGGCGTCCGGCTGCGGTGCGCAGCCCGCCTCGCGCCGCGCGGCCGCGATGAGCTGTGCGGTGCGGGTGGCGGTGCCGGAGGGGGCGTCGGCCTTGTTCGGGTGGTGCAGCTCGACGACCTCGACGGACTCGAAGAAGCGGGCCGCCTGCTGGGCGAAGGCCATGGTCAGGACCGCGCCGATGGAGAAGTTCGGGGCGATGAGCACGCCGGTGGAGGGCGAGGCCTCCAGCCAGGAGTTCAGCTTCGCCAGGCGGTCCTCGGTCCAGCCGGTCGTACCGACGACACCGTGGATGCCGTTGCGGACGCAGAACTCGAGGTTGTCCATCACCGAGTCCGGGTGCGTCAGCTCGACCGCGACCTGGGCTCCCGCCTCGGTCAGGGCGTCCAGCTTGTCGCCCCGGCCCAGCGCGGCCACCAGCTCCATGTCGGCGGCGGCCTCCACGGCCCGTACGGCCTCGGAACCGATCCGGCCCTTGGCGCCGATCACCGCGACGCGCAGCTTGCTCATCGTCCCTGCTTCCTTCGAACCATCGACTGTGCGGGTTAAGAAACGGCCTCGTGCAGGCGCGCGGCCTGCTTGTCCTTCAGCGGGCCGATGACGGACAGCGAAGGACGCTGTCCCAGTACATCGCGGGCCACCTCGCGGATCTCCTCCGGGGTGACGGCCGCGATGCGCGTCAGCATGTCGGTGACCGACATCTGGTCGCCCCAGCACAGCTCGCTCTTGCCGATGCGGTTCATCAGCGCGCCCGTGTCCTCCAGGCCCAGGACCGTGGAGCCGGAGAGCTGGCCGATGGCACGGCCGATCTCCTCGTCCGACAGCCCCTCGGAGGCGACCCGGTCCAGCTCGTCGCGGCAGATCTTGAGCACGTCGTGGACCTGGTTCGGACGGCAGCCGGCGTAGACGCCGAAGAGGCCGCAGTCGGCGAAGCCCGAGGTGTAGGAGTACACCGAGTAGGCCAGGCCGCGCTTCTCCCGGACCTCCTGGAAGAGCCGGGAGCTCATGCCGCCGCCGAGGGCGGTGTTGAGGACCCCGAGCGCCCAGCGGCGCTCATCCGTGCGGGCCAGGCCCGGCATGCCGAGGACGACGTGCGCCTGCTCGGTCTTGCGGCCCAGCACCTCCACGCGGCCGGCGGTACGGATCGTCTTCGCGCCGGAGCGCGGGACGACGGGGGTCGCGTCCGGGCGGCCCAGGGCGCCGGCCTTCTCGAACGCGGCCCGGACCTGGCGGACGACCTTGGCGTGGTCGACGTTGCCCGCGGCGGCGACGACCAGGTGGGTGGGGTCGTAGTGCTTCTTGTAGAAGCGGGCGATCTGGTCGCGGGTGAGCGCGTTGATCGTGTCGACCGTGCCGAGCACCGGGCGGCCGAGCGGGGTGTCGCCCAGCATGGTGTGCGCGAACAGGTCGTGCACGCAGTCGCCGGGGTCGTCCTCGGTCATGGCGATCTCTTCGAGGATCACCCCGCGCTCGGCGTCGACGTCCGAGGCCTCGATCAGCGAGCCGGTCAGCATGTCGCAGACGACGTCGATGGCGAGCGGCAGATCGGTGTCGAGCACACGTGCGTAGTAGCAGGTGTACTCCTTCGCCGTGAACGCGTTCATCTCGCCGCCGACCGCGTCGATGGCGGCGGAGATGTCCAGCGCGCTGCGCTTGGCCGTGCCCTTGAAGAGCAGGTGCTCCAGGTAGTGCGTGGCGCCGTTGAGGGTCGGCGTCTCGTCGCGGGAGCCGACGTTCGCCCAGATGCCGAACGTCGCGGAGCGCACGGACGGCAGCGTCTCGGTGACGATGCGCAGACCACCGGGGAGGGTGGTCCGGCGGACCGTGCCGATGCCGTTCTCGCCCTTGAGAAGCGTTTGGGTACGGGCGACGGCCCGCCCCTCCGTGGTGGTGCGGGCCGTCTTCCGTGTACTACGGGACGTCACTTGTCGGACTCGTCCTTGGTCTCGTCGGCGTTGCCGTCCTCGCCCTCGATCACGGGGATGAGGGAGAGCTTGCCGCGCTGGTCGATCTCGGCGATCTCGACCTGGACCTTGGCGCCCACGCCGAGCACGTCCTCGACGTTCTCCACGCGCTTGCCACCGGCGAGCTTGCGGATCTGCGAGATGTGCAGCAGGCCGTCCTTGCCCGGGAGCAGGGAGACGAACGCACCGAAGGTGGTGGTCTTGACGACCGTACCCAGGTAGCGCTCGCCGACCTCCGGCATGGTCGGGTTGGCGATGCCGTTGATCGTGGCGCGGGCGGCCTCGGCGGCCGGGCCGTCGGCGGCACCGATGTAGATGGTGCCGTCGTCCTCGATCGTGATCTCGGCGCCGGTGTCCTCCTGGATCTGGTTGATCATCTTGCCCTTGGGGCCGATGACCTCACCGATCTTGTCCACGGGGATCTTGACGGTGATGATCCGCGGGGCGTTGGGGGACATCTCGTCCGGGGTGTCGATCGCTTCCATCATCACGTCGAGGATGTGGAGGCGGGCGTCACGGGCCTGCTTGAGGGCCGCGGCCAGGACGGAGGCCGGGATGCCGTCCAGCTTGGTGTCGAGCTGGAGGGCGGTGACGAACTCCTTGGTACCGGCGACCTTGAAGTCCATGTCGCCGAACGCGTCCTCCGCACCGAGGATGTCGGTGAGGGCGACGTAGTGCGTCTTGCCGTCGATCTCCTGGGAGATCAGGCCCATGGCGATACCGGCGACGGGGGCCTTCAGGGGCACACCGGCGTTCAGCAGCGACATGGTGGAGGCGCAGACCGAGCCCATGGAGGTGGAGCCGTTGGAGCCGAGGGCCTCGGACACCTGACGGATCGCGTAGGGGAACTCCTCGCGCGTCGGCAGCACGGGCACGATGGCCCGCTCGGCCAGGGCGCCGTGGCCGATCTCGCGACGCTTCGGCGAACCGACGCGGCCGGTCTCACCGACGGAGTACGGCGGGAAGTTGTAGTTGTGCATGTAGCGCTTGCGCGTCACCGGCGACAGCGTGTCGAGCTGCTGCTCCATGCGGAGCATGTTCAGCGTGGTGACACCCAGGATCTGGGTCTCGCCGCGCTCGAACAGCGCCGAGCCGTGCACGCGCGGGATGGCCTCGACCTCAGCGGCGAGGGTACGGATGTCCGTCACCCCACGGCCGTCGATGCGCTTGCGCTCCTTGATGACGCGCTCACGGACCAGGGACTTGGTCAGCGAGCGGTACGCCGCGGAGATCTCCTTCTCGCGACCCTCGAACTGCGGCAGCAGCTTCTCGGCGGCGAGCTCCTTGACGCGGTCGATCTCGGTCTCGCGCTCCTGCTTGCCGGCGATGGTGAGCGCCTGCGAGAGCTCGGTGCGGACCGCGGCGGTCAGGGCCTCCAGGACGTCGTCCTGGTAGTCCAGGAAGACCGGGAACTCGCCCTCGGGCTTGGCGGCCTTGGCGGCGAGCTCGGACTGGGCGCGGCACAGCACCTTGATGAAGGGCTTCGCGGCCTCGAGACCGGCGGCGACGACCTCCTCGGTGGGGGCGTCGGCGCCGTCCTTGACCAGCTGGATGGTCTTCTCGGTGGCCTCGGCCTCGACCATCATGATCGCGACGTCGCCGTCCTCGAGGACGCGACCGGCCACGACCATGTCGAAGACGGCGTCCTCGAGCTCGGTGTGGGTCGGGAACGCGACCCACTGGCCCTTGATCAGGGCGACGCGGGTGGCGCCGATCGGGCCGGAGAAGGGCAGGCCCGCGAGCTGCGTGGAGCAGGAGGCGGCGTTGATGGCGACCACGTCGTAGAGGTGGTCGGGGTTGAGCGCCATGATCGTCTCGACGATCTGGATCTCGTTGCGCAGGCCCTTCTTGAAGGAGGGGCGCAGCGGCCGGTCGATCAGACGGCAGGTGAGGACCGCGTCCTCGGAGGGGCGGCCCTCACGGCGGAAGAAGGAGCCGGGGATCTTGCCGGCCGCGTACATCCGCTCCTCGACGTCCACCGTCAGGGGGAAGAAGTCGAGCTGGTCCTTGGGCTTCTTGGAAGCGGTGGTGGCCGACAGCACCATGGTGTCGTCGTCCAGGTACGCCACGGCGGAGCCGGCGGCCTGCTTGGCCAGGCGGCCCGTCTCGAAGCGGATGGTGCGGGTGCCGAAGGCGCCGTTGTCGATGACGGCCTCGGCGTAGTGGGTCTCGTTCTCCACCAGGGATATCTCCTCTTGTGCGTCCCCGCCCGTGTGGCGGGGACGGTGGTGGAGGGCGCCGCGGTGCGCTGTGCGGGAGCCGGTCTTCGATCGAAGCACCCGGAATTCCCTGTTCCGGGGGCCACTACCGAGGACCGGCGGAGCGCCGGCGTCCCTCCTCGTCAGGTGTTTCGTTCTGTATGCCGTTGTGGGACCAGACTACAAAGCTTCTGCTCGTCTCTGCTTCCCGTGAGCTGCGCGAAGGGGCGCGCGGCCGCGGCATGCACGAAGGGAGCGGCCCCCGGGCTGGGAACCGCTCCCTTCATGACGTCTTACTTGGCGCCGGCGGCACCGCGGCGGATGCCGAGGCGCTCGACCAGGGCGCGGAAGCGCGTGATGTCCTTCTTGGCCAGGTACTGCAGCAGGCGGCGACGCTGGCCGACCAGGAGCAGCAAACCACGACGGGAGTGGTGGTCGTGCTTGTGCTGCTTGAGGTGCTCGGTCAGGTCCGAGATGCGGCGGGTCAGCATGGCCACCTGGACCTCGGGGGAACCGGTGTCGCCCTCCTTGGTGGCGAACTCGGCCATGATCTGCTTCTTCGTAGCGGCGTCGAGCGACACGCGGTACTCCTCAAATTCTCTGTTTCGGCCACCGAGTGCCCCTGGTCTATGTCTCAGGGGAGCTTCCGTTACTCGGGAGGCGGGGTCCGCTGGGCGCTGTCCCCAGAACCCTGATCGGCTGACCGGGGCGGTCCGGAGGCGCGTACACAAACGGCCACCACACACAGTACCAGCCCCGTGGCCGGGCCCCGCCGGGGGTCGCGGTCAGCCGCCGGCGAGGCCGCGGGCGGTGGAGTACAGGTCGAGGACCGCGAGGCACAGGGGCACGAGGGCGAGGAGGAGGGCACTCTCCGTCACCTCGGACGCTCTCGCCCAGAAGGGTGACAGCCCCTTGCGGGGGATGATCAGCGCGACGCAGGTGAGCAGGGCCGCGACGGCGGCGACGGCGGCGGTGAGCCAGACCGTGCGGACGTCGGAGACGGCTGCCGAGGGGTGGACGGCCATGCCCAGGACGAGCAGGGCGAGGGTGGCCACGCCCGCGCCGAGGACGGCGGCGACCTGCGTGGTGTAGCGGAAGAGGCGGGCGCGCAGCGGCATGCTCAGGCCGGCGGCCAGGGCGAGGGCCTGGGCCCAGGGGTCGGCGGAGAAGGCGAGCACGGCGGCGGAGCCGGTCACGACGGCGGCGCAGCCGCCGACGAGGCCGAGCAGCAGCTCGTGGCCGCGGCGGGCCTGGGCGGCGATGCGCTCGGCGTCCACGGGCTCGGTGCCGGCACCCCGGGGCGCGTCGAGGTCTTCGTCGCCGGCAGCCGCGCGGGGTGCGGCGTAGCCGACGGGGAGGCGGGCGACGCGGGCGGAGAGGGCGGGCAGGAAGGCGATGGCGCCGATCGCGACGACGGCGCAGACGGCGGCGGCGTCGGCCGGCTCGGCCCCGCCGAGGATGGCGCCGAAGGTGGCCAGGACGCCGGTGGCGGACGCGACGACGGTGGCGACGAAGGGGGCGTCGCCGCCGGGCATCAGGGCGACCAGGACGACGGCGGCGATCAGTACGGTCGCGCAGCCCAGCAGCAGCTGCAGCCGGCCGGCGCCCTCGCCCGCGCCGGGGCCGAGCACGCCGGACCCGGCGATCAGCAGGTGCGGCACGGCGGCCAGGCCCAGGGCGACGGCCGAGGCGCGGTCGTCGTAGACGCGGGCCCGTACGCCCGCGAAGGCGGTGAGGAAGACGGCGACGACGGCGGCGACGATGCCGGGCACGCCGTGCATGTCGTGGCGGACCGGGTCGGCGAACCAGAGCACGAGGCCCATGAGGACGAGCAGCAGGGCGCCGGCGAAGAGGCCGGTGCCGCGCAGGAGCCGGGCGTCCCACAGGGCGCGCTCGCCGGTGACGGCGGAGGCGACGGCGTCGGAGACGTCGTCGTGGACGGCGGGCGGCAGGGATTCGGAGAAGGGCCGCAGGCAGAGGATCTCGCCGTCGAGGACGCGCTGGGCGGCGAGGGTGCGGGCGCCGTCGAGGACGGTGCCGTCGCGGCGGACGAGGTGGTAGCCGGTGGGGCTGCCGGGGGCCTGGGTCCGGCCGGTCAGCCGCAGGATCTCCGGGTTGACGTCGGCGACGGGCAGGTCCTCGGGGAGGGCGACGTCGATGCGACTGTCGGGCGCGACGACGGTCACCCTGCAAAAGCCGGTCGTGGCGGGCGTACTCACCCGGATTGCCCCCTGATGTGGTTCTTCGGCGTTGTTCTCGTGCTCGACGGCCCGTGCCGCACGGCGCGCGGCTGGTCACCCTACCGGGGGCGAACGCCCGTACGCCGATAGGATCACCGTCTCGCGAGGGGAGGCCGGGGCCACAGGGGTGCCGGAAGGGAACTGGCCCTTCGCTCAGAGGGGTTGAACCGTTCCGTGAGCCAGGTCGTCGTCAAGCGCCCGCCGCGGGTCCTCCCACCCGAGGTGCCGAGCGCGGAACTACGGCTGGAGGCGCCCCCCGAGCTGCCGCGCGGCCGTCAGGACGGCATCCTGATGCAGCTGTTGCCGACCGTGGGCATGGCCTCGTCGATGGTCTACTTCTTCATGCCGGGCGCGCAGCCCATGATGAAGATCATGGGCGTCCTGATGATGGTCTCGACGCTCGGCATGACGATCGCCATGATCGTCCGGCACCGCCAGGGCTCGCAGGGCCAGATGGCCGACGCGCGCCGGGACTACCTCAGGTACCTCGCGCAGACCCGGCGGACGGTGCGGCGCACCGCGCGGGCGCAGCGGGACGCGCAGTTCTATCTGCACCCCGCGCCCGACCAGCTGTGGTCGGTGGTCGCCGAGGGCGCCAGGGTCTGGGAGCGGCGCTCGGGCGACGACGACTTCGGGCAGGCGCGCATAGGGCTCGGCGCCCAGCGGCTCGCGACGCCCCTGGTGGCCCCGGAGACGGCGCCCATAGACGATCTGGAGCCGCTGACGGCGGGCGCGATGCAGCGCTTCCTGGCCATACACGGTTCGCTGGACGGCCTGCCGATGGCGGTGTCGCTGCGCGCCTTCTACCACGTCACCCTCTCGGGTGAGCCGGAGACGGTGCACGGCACGGCGCGGGCGCTGGTGGCCCAGCTGGCCACGCTGCACTCGCCGGAGGACCTCGTCATCGCGGTGGTCGCGGGGCGCGGGGCGGCCGCCCACTGGGAGTGGACGAAGTGGCTGCCGCACGTGCAGCTGGCGGGCACGGTCGACGGGGCCGGGACGCGGCGGCTGATCGGCGACGACCTGGAGGAGCTGGAGGAGCTGCTGGCGCCGCGCCTGGAGGGCCGGCCGCGGTTCAGCCGCGAGGGCCGGCCGCTGCACGAGCAGCCTCATGTGGTGGTCGTGCTGGAGGGCGCGGCGGTGCCGCAGGACTCGGTGTTCGCCGCGCCGGAGGGCCTGCAGGGCGTCACCGTCGTGGAGGTCGTGCCGGGCGAGCTGGACGAGCTGCGCGGCGGGCTGGCGGTGACGGTGCGGCCGGGCAGGCTGCGGCTGCACTCGCAGGTGGCGGCGTACGACGGCGTGCCGGACACGCTCTCGCCCGAGGCGGCGGAGGCGCTGGCGCGCCAGCTGGCGCCGCTGCGCATGGGCGGGGGCGACGACGACGAGCCGCTGCTGGCCAACTGGGACTTCACGGAGCTGCTCGGGCTCGGCGACGCCGCCGCGGTGGACGTCGCCCGTACGTGGCGGCCGCGGACGCCGGCCGAGCGGCTGCGCGTGCCGATCGGGGTCGGTGAGGACGGCTCGCCGGTGATGCTCGACCTCAAGGAGGCCGCGCAGGACGGCATGGGCCCGCACGGCCTGTGCGTCGGCGCGACCGGCTCGGGCAAGTCCGAGTTGCTGCGGACGCTGGTGCTGGGGCTGGCGGTCACGCACTCCTCGGAGACGCTGAACTTCGTGCTCGCCGATTTCAAGGGCGGCGCGACCTTCGCCGGCATGTCCTCCCTGCCGCACGTCGCGGCGGTCATCACCAACCTCGCGGACGACCTGACGCTGGTCGACCGCATGCGCGACTCGATCACGGGCGAGCTGCAGCGCCGCCAGGAGCTGCTGCGGTCGGCGGGCAACTACGCCAACATGCACGACTACGAGAAGGCGCGGGCCGCGGGCGCCGCGCTGGAGCCGCTGGCTTCACTCGTCCTGGTGATCGACGAATTCAGCGAGCTGTTGACGGCCAAGCCCGACTTCATCGACATGTTCATCCAGATCGGCCGCATCGGCCGCTCGCTGGGCGTGCATCTGCTGCTGGCCTCGCAGCGCCTGGAGGAGGGCCGGCTGCGCGGCCTGGAGACCTATCTGTCGTACCGCATCGGTCTGCGCACCTTCTCGGCGGCCGAGTCGCGGACGGCGCTGGGCGTGCCGGACGCGTACCACCTGCCGACGGTGCCGGGCTCGGGGTACCTGAAGTTCGGTACGGACGAGATGACGCGGTTCAAGGCCGCGTACGTCTCCGGTGCGCACCGCGCGGGCGCGGCCGCGGGCACCGGGGACGGAAGGCTGCCGGCCGAGCGCCGTCCGGTGCTCTTCACGGCGGCGCCCGTGCCCGTCACCCATGCCGCGCCGGATCCGGTGCCGGCTCCGGACCGCGGCGAGGACGACACGTTCGCCGACACAGTCCTGGACGTGGTCGTGCGCCGGCTGGAGGGCCAGGGCCCGCCCGCCCACCAGGTGTGGCTGCCGCCGCTGGACCGGGCGCCGTCGCTGGACCAGCTCCTGCCGCAGCTCTCGCAGGTGGGCGGGCGCGGCCTGACGGCCCCCGAGTACCCGCGCCCCGGCCAGCTGGTGGTGCCGATCGGTCTGATCGACAAGCCCTTCGAGCAGCGGCGCGACGTGCTGTACCGCGACTTCTCGGGCGCGGCCGGCCACATGCTCGTCGTGGGCGGCCCGCAGTCCGGCAAGTCGACGCTGCTGCGGACGCTGATGGCGGCGTTCGCCCTCACCCACACCCCCGCCGAGGTGCAGTTCTACGGGCTCGACTTCGGTGGCGGCGGCATGAGCGCCGTCAGCGGGCTGCCGCACGTGGGCGGCGTCGCCTCCCGGCTCGACCCGGAGCGGGTGCGCCGTACGGTCGCCGAGGTGGCCGGCATCCTGGCCCGGCGCGAGGAGTACTTCCGGGCGAACGGCATCGACTCGATCACCACCTACCGCCGGCAGCGGGCGGCCGGCCGTCTGCCGGACCAGGACTGGGGCGACGTCTTCCTCGTCGTCGACGGCTGGGGCAATTTCCGGCAGGAGTACGAGCTGCTGGAGGGCGTCGTCACCGATATCGCGGCGCGCGGCCTCGGGTACGGCGTCCACGTGGTGGTGACCGCCTCCCGCAACATGGAGGTGCGGGCGACGCTGAAGGACCTGCTCCTCAACCGCCTGGAGCTGCGGCTGGGCGACACGATGGACTCCGAGTTCGACCGCAAGGTCGCGGCGAACGTCCCGGCGGGCGTCCCCGGGCGCGGCCAGCTCCCGGAGAAGCTGCACTTCATGGGCGGCCAGCCGCGGATCGACGCCGGCAGCGACCCGGAGACGATGACGGACGCGACCGCCGCGCTGGTCACCGCGGTCCAGGAGGCGTGGTCCGGTCCGCAGGCGCCGCGGGTGCGGCTGCTGCCGCGCAGGCTGCGCGCCGACGAGCTGCCCAAGGGCGGTGAACACCCGGAGCTGGGCGTGGCCATCGGCATCGACGAGACCGGCCTCGAGCCCGTCTTCGTCGACTTCGAGACCGACCCGTTCTTCCTGGTGTTCGGTGAGAGCGAGTCCGGCAAGACGGCGCTGCTGCGCCTGCTGGCCAAGCAGATCAGCGAGCGCTACGGCCCGGACGAGGCGAAGATCGTGGTCGGTGACTACCGCCGGACGCTGCTGGACGTCGTCCCGCAGACGCACCTGCTGGAGTACGCCCCCATCGCCTCCTCCCTGACGGTGCACGCCGAGGCCCTCAACGGCCTGATGGAGCGGCGCGCCCCGCAGCCGGGCATCACGCCGCAGCAGCTGCGCGACCGGAGCTGGTGGTCGGGCCCGCAGCTCTTCGTCATCGTCGACGACTACGAGCTGGTCGCCGCGAGCGGCGGCAATCCGCTGGCGGTGCTCACGGACAATCTGCCCTTCGCCCGCGACGTCGGCATCCGCTTCATCATCGCGCGGAGCTCGGCGGGTGCGTCGCGCTCGATGTTCGAGCCCTTCATGCAGCGCGTGAAGGAGCTCGGCGCGCAGGGCGTCGTGCTGTCGGGCGACCCGGGCGAGGGCGACGTCCTGGGCGGCGTCCGGCCCCGCCCGATGCCGCAGGGCCGCGGCTATTTCGTCTCGCGCAAGCGCGGGACGCCGCTGGTGCAGCTGGGGTGGCTGCCGGCGGAGTAGGGCGCCGAAGGACGGACATGCGCATGGGGCGGGCGACCGGTTTCTTCCGGTCGCCCGCCCCATGCGTGTGCGGTCGGTGGCCTCAGTGGCCGAAGAGCCCCGCCGACTTGCGGTCGGTGGCCTGGTAGTTGTCGCCGCCCGAGACGATGCGGCGGGAGACGTCTTCCAGGATCTGCTTGATGTGATCGGCGCGCTGCTGGAGCTGATTCTGCGCCTGCACCATCGCGGTGTTCGCCTCGCCCTGCCAGCCTTCGGCGACCTTGCCGACGGCCGACTTCATCGCCTCGATCTCGCGCTGGATCACCGCCGCCGCACCCTTGATGTCGCTCGCGGTCGCCTGCAGCGAGCTGTAGTGGACGACGAGTTCGCCGTGTCCTGCCATGGTTCCCACTCCCCGTGGTGCTGACGTCAATGGTCGCCGGGCGGTCCGCCCGGCGGTGCGGGCGCTCGGCCCGTCGGCTCAGAGGCCGCTGATGGCGCTGGCCGACCCGGACGCCGCGTGGGCCCGCTTCATGCTGGCGGCGATGTCCGCGTCGTTGGCCTTGCTGTTCTTGTGCGTCTCGGCCACCGCGCGGCTGAACTCGTCGATCAGCTTCCGCACGGCGTCGTGGTCCATGTTCAGCTCCCGCTGCGCCTGCTTGAAGGCGAGGGCGGCCTCGCCCTCCCACCGGCCCGAGACGTTGTCGATGGCGTTCACCAAGGTGCGCAGGTTGGCCGAGAAAGCCGCGCTGGATTCCTCGATGGCATTCTTGAATGCCCGGAAATGAGCGTCATCGACTTTCTGAGTGTCAGCCATGCTCTACCTTCCCCCATGAGTTGGTGCAAATCGAACGGCCGCTCACACGGAGCGGCGCACGTGTCACTGTAGTCACTCGCCGCCCCTGCCCCAACCGCACATCAAGCCCCGCGACTTGACGGGCCGACCGAATTCCGTCGTCGGCTAGTCGGCGACGACGGCGACCACGACGTCGCTGTCCTGGGATTCCAGCGCGCCCTCGTTGACGAGCAGCAGCACCCCCGCCTTGAGATGCGCGACCGCGCTCCTGGCGCGCTCCAGGCGCCACTCGGTCGTGCGCAGGTCCGGGGAGAGCCGGGTGGTGCGGCCCGCCCGGCCCGTGCCGGTGGAGACACGGGTCAGCTCGCCGACCCGCTCCGGGGTCCCGGCGACGTAGACGGCGAGCTGTCCGTCCTGCACCGCGACGGGGAACGCCATCCGGTTGGTGTCGGCCTTGTACGTCCACTTCTCCCGGCCGTTCGCCAGGCCGTAGGCGGTCGTCGAGCCCTTCCGGGCGACGTAGACCGTGTCCCCGTCGACCAGGTATGCCGGGCACTTGCTCACTCCCGACGCGCAGACGTGGCCCTCGCGGTCGGCCGGGAGCTCGAAGCGGGAACGCTCCTTGCCGTCGTCGGCGAGGGCTACCAGTTGCGCGGGCCGGCCCTGGCCGGTGCCGGTCAGCAGCACGACGGGGCGTGTGGAGAGGACGGCCAGGACCTCCTCCCCCTCGCGTCCCTCCCACGTCCACCGCGGACGGTCGGGGGCGCCCGGGTCCTGCGCCCGCACCGTGGTGCGCTCTCCGCAGCGGCGCAGGGCCAGCAGCTGCGCTCCCCCGGCCGCGCCGACCCAGCGGCACTCCTTCTCGGGCGTCTCCCCCACCGCCTTCCCGTCGTCGAGGCGGACGGTCTTCGCGCCCGTGGCCCAGGTGATCAAGCCGTGGCCCGCGCCGACCGCCACCTCCAGCTGTGCCGGCCATTTCTCGGGCCGGAAATTGTCCGCATCCGGATCGTCGGCCTTGTAAAGGGCGATGGGCTGCGACCAGAGCAGACTGCCGTGGCGGATGTCGACGGCCGCCATCGTCTCGCACATGCCCGCGGTCTTCAGGGCGATGAGCACGCGGTCCGCGTCGGCTTCCCTCGAGGCGGCGCACAGGACGCCGTCGAGGATCAGGGACCACTGCTTCCTGCCGGTCTTCAGGTCATAGGCCGTCATCATGTCGGGCTCGGCCTTGACCACCGTGTTCCCGGTGAACCAGGCTCCCGGCGCGTCCTTGGCGGTCTTGGACGGCTCGGTGCGGGCGGTCTTCTTCCAGGCCGCCGCACCGGCCGCGACGGCCCGGGGACCGCCGGCCGCGGAGCGCTTGCCGTCGCCTTCCCCGCCGCCCCACACGGCGTACGCCCCGCCGCACGCGAGCAGGAGGACGAGCACCAGGGCGATGCCCCATGTCGTGCGGCGGCGGCCTCCCCAGCCGGGTCCGGGGGCGTCGTCCGGCAGGTGCGCGGACATGGGGGGCGGGGGCTGGAGCGGGGGCATCGGGTACTGCGGTGGCTGGGGCACAGGAGGGCTCCGGTGAGTTCTCGGCTGAGGCAAGGGCTGGACGTCGTGGCTCAGCCGAACGACATCATCAGGTTCTTGGGTCTGAGCTCCGCGGCGGCGACCACGAAGACCTTGTCGTCGTGGAAGTACACCTCGCCCAGGGCGGCGACTTCGGCTTCCTCCGCGGAGCTCTCCGACGGCATCCGCTTATGGACGGTCGGCGCACCGTCACGCGGGTCGAGGGTGACGAGCCGTCCGCCCTCCCCCGACTGGGCTCCCTGGTAGAACAGGGGCTTGTCGCCGACGAAGCCGACCGGCGTGCCGACCCGGTTGCCGCCGGCGTTGGTCTCCCAGCGCTTCTCCCCCTTGGCCAGGTCGATGGCGACGATGCGGTTCTCCTTGGTGCTCGCGGCGGTCTCCTTGTCCCCGCTCGCCAGATAGACCGTGTCCTTGCCGACGATGGCGTCGATCGCGCCTCCGTGGTCCGTAAGGGAGATGACGGCCCGCGTCCGGCCCTGAGGACTGATGCTGATCAGGTTCGTGGAGGTGTCCGAGGAGTCCGTTCTGCCGACCGTCACGACGACGGGGTCCACGGAGAGCACGCCCCGGATCGTGAGGCCTTCCGGCGCCTTCCACGTCCAGT
This sequence comes from Streptomyces sp. NPDC021096, assembly GCF_040641275.1. NCBI lineage: Bacteria > Bacillati > Actinomycetota > Actinomycetes > Kitasatosporales > Streptomycetaceae > Streptomyces > Streptomyces sp. NPDC021096. Next base: position 19,333 of record NZ_JBFADG010000032.1, read on the forward strand.
CCTCCCTGCCGGTGCCGGGGTCGATCCGCTGGACGAACTCGCGGTCGCTGCCCAGGGAGCACCGGACCACGGAGAGCAGTGTCTTGCCGTCCGTAGAGGCCCGGTTCTCCATGCAGTTGTCGGCCGGGTTGAGCCTGGGGTGTTCCAGGACCTTTCCGTCGGCGGCCGCGAAGGTCGCCGACTCGCTGCTGCCCATGACCTTGACCCTGCCCCTGAACACCAGGACCTGCGGGTCGCCGTAGTCCGAGGTGCGCTCGTCATGGAGCGGTACGCGCCGGTCCCACTTCTGCCGCCCGCTCTTGACGTCCACGGCCATCAGGCCGGTGCAGGTGTTCCCGTCCTGCTTGTACATCACGGCGGCCGTGTCGTCGTCGAGCCTTCGCGAAGCCGAGCACAGCTCACCGGGGAGCGCGATCCGCCACTGCTCCTTGCCCTGACGGACGTCGAGTGCGGTGATCTGCCGGGACCAGGTACGGATGACGTTGCCGTGCGCGAACCAGGTGGCGGGGCGCTTGGGGCTGGGGAGTGCCTTGTCCTTGTCGGGGTTGGCGACGATCCAGTCGAGGCGGGTGTCGACACGCGGCGGCGCGGACGGCTCGGCCCGGTGCCGAGGGTCCTTCTGCGTCCTTCCCCACAGCAGCCATCCGCCTGTGCCCAGGCCCGCGACGAGAGCGAGCGCCAGGACGACGATCAGTGCCTTGCGCCGGCCGCGCGGTGCTCCGCCCCCTCCGCCGGGGTCCGCGCCGAACGGCTGGGGCGGCGGCCCGAAGCCCGGCGGTGCGGTGCCGCGACGAGCGATGTCGGTGTCCCAGATCTGGGGCGTACGGGCGGGGCCGCCCGGCGGGGGCGGCGGTGATGCGGTCATGGAGTGAACGGCTTTCTGTCCTACGGAAATAGAGTCGATCGGTGGGCAGGTGGCCGAACTCCCGCCGCCGTCCGGGTGCCGGTTGCTAGCGTCGACTTCGGTGCCTCGCACCCGTACCGTCGGATGATCGGAAGAGGAGCCCTGCCCAGTGGCCACTGAAGAAGAGAAGGAAGCGCTCTACGCCATGGACATCTCGGGGGCGGAGTGGCACAGCGCCCCGGGTGACACCTCGGCGGAACGCGTGGAGATCGCGTATCTGGAGGGCGGGGCCGTGGGGATGCGCTCGTCCGCCGACCCGGACACGGTCCTGCGGTACACCAAGAGCGAGTGGGACGCGTTCGTACTGGGCGTGCGGGACGGCGAGTTCGACATCGAGGTCGAGGAAGCCTGAGGGGGACGGTCCGGAACGGGGGCGTGCGGTGTGCACGCCCCCGTGCGGTTCAGTCCTTCTTCGCCGGGGCGCTGATCGCGAAGATCATCCCTGCCTGGTCGTCCTCGAAGCCGCCGTCGTTGATGAGCAGGAGGCGGTCGTTCACCAGGCGGGGGAAGCCCTCGATCCTGTTCATCATCGCTTCGTTCTTGCGGTCGCGTTCGACGTCCGAGTGCTCCACCGTCCGGATGGCCTTGCCCGTCGACTTGTCGGCATAGGTCATCCGGCCGCGGCGGTCGGGGGTGGCGACGGTGTAGAGCGCGATCTGGCCGTTCTTCCCGGCCAGCGGCATGGTGTAGCGGTTCTCGTCGGCCTTGAAGGCCCAGCGCTCCTTGCCGGTGGCCAGGTCGTAGGCCATGGTGACGCCCTTGCCCGCCACGTAGAGGGTGTCCTTGTCCGTCATCACTCCGGTGCAGCCGGACATCCGGAGGGTGCAGGTCCCCACCTGCCAGCGGCTCTGGAAGGTGACACGGGTCTTCTCCTTGCCACTGTCCGGGTCCAGCACGACGAAGTCGTAGCCGTTGGGCCCGCTCTTGGAGGGGTGCTGCGAGAGGACCAGCGGATCGGTGGAGATGATGGAGAGGAAGCCGTCGTTGCGCGAGAGCGTCTGGTCCCACTTGGGCTTGTCCAGCTTGGTGGGGTCCAGCGAGCGCACCTTGATGTCGCGGGCGCCGTCGCAGTAGGTGAGGGAGATCAGCCGGGCGCCGCCCGCGCTGCCGACCCTGTCGCACTTGTCGCGCTTGGCCTCGGCGACGCGCTTGCCGTCCGAGAGGCGGCGGGTCTGCTCGCCCTGGGCCCAGGTCATGTAGACGTGGCCGTCGTACAGGGCGATCTCCGGGGGCGCCTTGTCCCACTTCTTGGGGTTGAGGGAATCGCCGGCTTCCTTCTCGTCGACGAGCAGCTCCTCCCAGGTGCGGTGCCCGTCGCGCAGGTCGAAGGCCATCAGGTGCGTGCAGACGTCGGCGTACTTGACGGAGATGACGGCGATGTTCCCCTCCGACTCCCGGGAGGCCGCGCAGAGCTCCTTGGTGAGGAGGAAGGACCACTTCTTCTTGCCGGTCCTGATGTCGTAGGCCGTCACCATGTCCGGTTCGGCCTTGACGACGAGGGAGTCGGTGAACCAGGTGCCCAGCGCCTCCTTCTGCCCCTTCTCGTCCGGCTTGGTGCGGGAGTCGGCCATCCAGACGACGGAACCGGCGGCGGAGCCCTGCGCGGTGCCGCCCGGCTTCTTCGGCCCGGACGGGTCGTCACCCGTGAACGACCACAGCGCCCAGCCGCCGGCTGCGAGCAGCAGCGCGAGCACCAGGCCGATGAGGGACGGCTTGCGCCACGCCGGCGGTCGCGGAGCGCCGCCCGCGCCCGCGGAGAAGGGCGACAGGGGTGCGGGCTGGACGGGCGGCTGTGCGGCGGGCGGCAAGGGGGCCGAGGGCCCCGACGGCGACTGGGGCGGATAGCCGTACTGAGGCGGTTGTGACACTGACATGACTCCTGGGTTCTCGTTGCTGGACTTCGTGGGGGGCCAGGTCAGTGGAAGACCATCATCATCGAGGGATCGGTCATGCCGTAGTTCGTGACCAGGTAGAGGCGGCCGTCACGGAAATAGACGTCTCCGCCGCGGGCCAGATTGGACTCGCGTTCCGCGGACTCCTGCGGCAGCTTCATGAAGACCTGCGCCTTGCCGTCCGCCGGGTCGACCGAGAGCAGCTTTCCGCTCTCCTCCCGCGTGGCCTCCTGGTACACCAGCAGACGTCCCTCGTGCATGGCGACGGGCCGGTGCGTCCGGTCGGCGCCGAAGTCGGAGGTCCAGCGCGGCTTGCCCGTGGTCAGGTCGATGGCGACGACGGTGTTGCCCGGGCCCTTGGGGTGGCTCGTCGGCAGGAAGAGCGTGTTGCCGTCGGCCACGGCCCTGCGGCACGTGTCGTACTGCCTCGGCTTGCAGTCGTCGAGGTCGTACGGTCCGGAGGAGACGGACACGAGGTGCTTGAGGCGGCCCTTGTCGTCCAGGACCACGATGTCCGACGCGTTGGTGTCGCTTTCCCGGGCGACCGTGAGGACCGCGGGATCGACGGACAGGACGTTCTGCACCTTGAGGCCGTCCAGGATCTTCCAGGTCCACTTCTCCACGCCCGTCTTCGGGTCCACGCTCATGGCGAAGAAGCGGTCGAAGATCTGGCACTGGGCGATCGTCAGCTGCTCGGAGCGGCCCACGACCGTGCCCTGCTCCGGGCATCCGAAGTCGAAGGGCTTGCGGCGCTCGCCGGTGCGGATGTCGAAGACGCGCGGCTCCAGCACCTCGGTGATGGTCACGGCGCCGTTGGAGAAGGAGATGTTGGCTGCCGCGTGGCTGTCCTTGCGTCCCTTGGAGTCCGTCAGCTCCTTGTTCCACAGGGCACGGCCGCGCTCCAGGTCCACGGCCATGGCCATGTTGCACTCGAACTCGCCCTTGCCGTAGACGACCACCGCGACGTCCCCCTCCGACCGCGGGGAGCTGGTGCAGCCGATTCCGGGGATGGGGAGGGTCCAGCGGGGCTTTCCGCTCTCGGGCTCGTAGGCCGTCACCGCGGTGCGCGTGGGCATCACGATGGCGCCCTTGGCGAACCACGGCCTGGCCATGCGGTCGGCCTTCTCCTTGTCCGCGTCCGGCACCGGCGCCATCCAGGCGAGCTTGGCGTCGACGGCCTGGACGGGGCCCTTCTTCTTCGGCGCGGGATCGTTTCCTCCCCGCCCCCACAGCAGCCAGCCGCCCGTGCCCGCGCCGGCCACCAGCAGCAGGCCGAGCCCGATGGCCAGGGCCTTGCGGCGCTTGCCGGGGCCGCGCTCCGGCAAGCCGTCGCCGGGGCCGCCCGGGGGCGGGCCGAAGACGGGCGCCGGGCCGAAGCCGGGCGGCGCCGTCTGCCGCTGGTCGAAGCGCGTGTCCCAGACCTGGGGCGGGCGCTGTGGGCCGTGTGGGGGTATTGGCTGGCTCATGGGTTCCTTCGTGCGGTGCCGCCGGCTCAGGGCAGGCGGCGGCGATTACGGTCTCGTACGACCACGGCCGAACCCGCGATCGCGGCGACCAGGGCGGCCGTGCCGCCCAGGGTGTACGTGGCCAGGCGCGTCTGTCGCTCCCGCGGCGTCTCCCCCTGGGGGAAGGCGGCGGGTCGGGGGGCGGCGACAGCGTGGGCCGGGCCCTGGGGGCTGGAGACGCGGTCCGGGGGGTGGTCGTCCTCGGTGAGCGCGCGGGCGGGATCGACGACGCCCCAGCCGATGTACCGGTCGCGGCCGTCGGAGGGACGCTCGGCGGTCTGCTCGATCTGGGCGACGACCTGGTGCTGCTTCCAGTCGGGGTGCTTGGCCCGGATGAGGGCGGCGACCCCGGCGACGTAGGGCGCGGCGAAGCTGGTGCCGTGGTCGACGCACTGGCCGCCGCCGGGGACGGTGGAGACCATGTCGACGCCGGGGGCGGCGACGCCGACGAAGTCGCCGGACTGGGAGAAGGGCGCCCGCTCGTTGTTGCGGTCGGAGGCGCCGACGGCGAGGACGCCGCGGTAGGCGGCCGGGTAGGTCGCCTTGGTCTTGCCGTCGGCGCCGTCGTTGCCGGCCGAGGCGACCACGACGACGTCCCGGGCGAGGGCGTCCTCCACGGCGCGCTCCAGGTCGGAGTCGGGGCGCAGCGGGGTGGTGGTGTCCTGGGAGATGTTGATGACGCGGGCCCCGGCGTCGACGGCCTGCTTGATGCCCACGGCGAGGGTGCGCGAGGTGCCGGCGCCCTTCTCGTCGTTCTGCCGGATCGGGATGACGACCGACTCCGGGGCGAGGCCCACGAATCCGCTCGTGGCGGCGGGTCGGGCGGCGATGATGCCGGCGACCTTGGTGCCGTGGCCGACGGGGTCGACGGTGGGGCCCTTGCCGGCGTCCTTGGCGTCGGAGAGCAGGTCGGTGCCGGCCTTGGCGTCGACGGCGTCCTTCAGCTGCGGGTTCTGGATGTCCACGCCGGTGTCGATGACGGCGACGCGGACGGGGCGGCCCTGGGCGTCCTTGCCCTTGGTGTCCTGCCAGAGCTGGTCGAGGAGGACGCGCTGGAGCGACCAGGGCGTGCCCTTGATGGGCTTGGCGGGGTAGGTGCACTCGCCGCTGCCGTCGAGGACCGGGTGGCCGGCGGCGGGGACGTCGGCGGTGCCGTCCGCCGCGGCGGCGGGGGCGCCCGCGGTGAGCGTCGTGAGGAGCGCTGCTGTCAGCATGGCTGTGGTTCGCATCCGGGCGTTCCCCTACGAACCCTGCGGCTGCTTGGCGCTGTTGGTGTCCAGCCGGGGTCCGGTCGGCAGGAACTGGGACCAGTTCGCGGGGACGGGGACGGGCTTGACGGCCTGGTAGCCGAGCCTGGCGCGGGCCTGGTCCGCCTCGCGGGTGGCGGCCGTGGCGGCCGGGTCCGAGGCGGTGTCCGGGGACGGGTCGGGCGAGGGGCCTTCGCCGATCTTCGACTTGGCGGTGGCGCTGTCGTTGTTGGACTGGACGGCGTAGCGCAGCCCGGTGTCGGTGACGAGGAACACGGCGCCGCTGTGCGTCTGGCGCCCGGTGACCTGGCGGTACAGCAGGCCGGAGCCGGGCGTGACGTAGGCGCTGGTGGCGCCGTCGGGGATGGTCGCGGGGTAGTCCTTGCCGGCCCATACGGCCAGGTCGGGGGTGCCGTCGTCGTCGAGTCCGCCGAAGAGGCTGCAGACGGTGTCGCTGGCGTCGCCGCCGGCCAGGGGGTCCGCGGAGTTGGCCTGGCGGGGCACCTGCGTGGGCCAGTGGTTGCGGCCGTAGAACTCGTCGGCGTCGGGGGTGAAGTCGGCGGCGCTGACCCGCTCGGGTGCGCCGGCCTGGCCGAGGGAGGTGAGGGTGCGGCTGCTGAGGAGGAGCTTGGCCACGAACTCCGAGACGCGGGCGACCTTTCCGGGCAGCACGACGTAGTGCTGGGTGGTGGTGCCGGTGGGGGCCTGGAGGATCATGCCGACGCGGTTGGCCTTGGCGCTGAGCGTGGAGATGCCCGCCGGGGCGCCGACGCTGCCCTTGATCTCGGGGAAGGTGATGGGGGCGCCTTCGTTGAAGGTGCCGAGCCATTCCTTGGTGACCCGCTGCGGCTGGGCGCCGTCGTGGAAGAGGGCGCGCAGCAGGAGGTTGCGGTCGGCGCTGTCCTGGGTGCGCCAGTCGGGGCCGCCGAGGAGGTAGCGGTTGCCCTTGGGGTCGATGAGGTAGCGGGCGTCGTCGGGTCCCTGGACGTACAGGGCCTGGCCGCCGCGCAGGCGTTGGGAGCCGGTGAGCCGCTTGGCCTTGGGATCTCCCGCCGAGAAAAGGAAAACCGCCTTTTGCGTGGTTTTACCGTTGCCGCCCGGTTGTTGGCAGACTGCCCATTGCTTCTCTTTGCCCGCCTGGGCGGCGGTGGGCATTCGGTCCGGTGCGTACGGAATGCCGAGAGTGGGGCCGCGCGGAATATGGCCGTTGTCGAGCTCGGATTCCCGGACCTTGATCACTTTTCCCTTGCCGGGGGCGAGAAGGAGCCTGGCGGAAGCGAGATTGAGGACGGGGTGCAGCTGCTTGCGACCGTCCGTCGTGAGCACCACGTAGCGGGTGGTGGAGTCGCTGCCGACGATGACGTGCGCCTCCGCGTCGTCCCACCCCTTGGGGGCCACGGGCTTGAACACGCCCCACGCGCCGAACCCGGCCACGAGCAGCGCCCCGACGACGATTCCGGGAAGGACCGTGCGCAGCGGCCGCGGCGCACCCTCTTCCGAACCACTGGGCGAGGGCTGCAGAAAGGCGGCAACTGTCCGTTTCTTCGCGAAAGTGTAGGCGTTGAGTTCATCCCGCCGTGATGCCATGTCGAGCCGTTTCTCCCCCGTTTTCGCTGCGGCCTCGCCTCGGTCGACCGGAGCCGCCCTATCGGGCCCGGTGTCATACCGAGCCTCTACTATGCCCGTAGGTGATCGGCACGTGGCGCCGGGGGACGGTACCGGACGGGGCGTCGGCCGATTCCCGAGTGTGCATTCCGGGATATTTGAGGGGGCTTGACGGTCATGGCTGCCGCGACGCGCGTACGGGCCTCGAACGGCCCGGGGGCCGGTGCGGACGTGGTCGTCCCCCGGTCCGCTCCGGGACGGGGCGCGCTGGGGCCGGTGCGGCTGCAGCAGCTCGTGCTGGTCGAGGTGGCGGCGGCCGCGGTGCTCGCCGGCTGGGTCGCCGGGGGGCTTCTCCTCGCTCCCGCGGTGGCGTTGGCGGTGCTGCTGCTCCTGCTCGCCCTCCTGCGCCGGGGAAGCCGGCCGATCACGGAGTGGCTGACGGCCGCGGCGGCGCTGCGACGGCGCCTCCGCCGGGCCGCCGCCGAACCGGTGCCCCCGGGCACCGATCCGCGCCTGGCGCCCGTCGTGGAGTGCGAACCGGCGCTGCGCACCGATTCCTTCACCGACCGCGAGCGGCGCTCGGTGGGGTTCGTCGGCGACGGCACCTTCCTGACGGCCGTGCTGCGCCTGGACGCCGTGGACCGGCCGTTGCGGGCGAACCGGCTGGACAAGGCCCTGCCGCTGGCCCTGTTGCGGGACGCGATGGACGTCGACGGCATCGCGCTGGAGTCGGTGCAGGTGGTGCAGTCCACCCTCCCGGCGCCCGCGCCGCATCTTCCCGGCCAGGCGCTGGCCGCCCGCAATTACGCCCCGCTGCAGGCCCTTACGGGCTCTCCCGCCGTCCGGCAGACGTGGGTGGCGCTCAAGTTCGACCCCGAGCTGTGCCCGGACGCCGTCGAGGCGCGGGGCGGCGGCACCGAGGGCGCGCAGCGGTGCGTCCTGCGGGCCGCCGACCAGCTGGCGAGCCGGCTGCGGGGGGCGGGGTTCGCGGCGACGCTGCTGTCGCAGGAGGAGCTGACGGCCGCGCTGGCCATGGCCGCCGACGTCAACCCCGCCGCGACGACCCAGGCCGGCCGTTCGGGCACGCCCGCGCGGCGCACGGTGGAGAGCTCCCGCACCTGGCGGTGCGACGACCGGTGGCACACCACGTACTGGGTGAGCCGCTGGCCCCGGCTGGGTACGGGCGGCACCGCCCTGCCGCAGCTGGCCGCGCTGCTCACCTCGCTGCCCGCACTGTCCACGACACTGAGCCTCACGCTCGGCCGCGGCCGGATGCTGGACGGACGGCATGCGGCGACGATGACTGGACATGTACGGATATGCGGGCGCAGTGCGGATGAATTGGGTACGTTCCGGCGCGAGTTGGAACGGGCCGCGCGGGCGGTGAAGGTCGGCCTGGTCCGGCTGGACCACGAGCAGGTGCCCGGCGTCCTGGCCACGCTGCCTCTGGGAGGGACCCGTTGATGAGTACGCCCGCTACGACGCCGGCGCCGGGTGGGCGGGGGGCGCCGACGATCTCGCCGCAGGCTGCGGCACCGATGCCGGGGCATGTGCCGGGGGGCGCGCCGGCCGGTGTTCCGGACGGGGCGGGGCAGGCGCCGGGTTCCGCGGGTGACGGTTCCGCGGGCGCGGCCCGGCGGCCGCGGTTCGGCTTCGGGCTGATCGGGCCGCGACGCGGGCGGCACGAGGTGACGCCCGAGCAGCTCGAGGCGCTGGCGCTGCCCGTCGGGGACGACGGCGTCGTCATCGGCACCGACGCGCAGGGCGCACCGGCCGTGCTCGGGCTGGGCCGTCCCACGGCGTTCGACGTCGTCCTGGTCGGCGGCGCCTGGACGGCGCAGGTCATCGCGCTGCGCACGGTCGGCACGGGCGCGCGGGTCGCGGTCGAGACCGGCCGGCGTCAGCTGTGGACCTCCCTCGCCCAGTCGGCCGACACCGGGCAGCACTCCATCACCCTGCACGACGTCGGCCGGATGCCGCCGCAGGGACCGTCGGTGCACAGCCCCGTGCTCCTCGTCCGCGACTGCGGGGCACGCCCCCCGCGCGGGCGGGTCGGCGCGGCGCCCTGGCAGTCGGTCCTGACCCTGCTCCCGTACCCCAGCCCCATGACGCCGCGTCTGATGGACCGGGCGGACCTCGTGGGCGTCCAGCGGGTCGCCCCGGACGAGGCACGGCAGATCGGGCGGGCGATGAACCTGCCGCCCGACGACGTCGAAGCGCTGTCGACCCTGCCGGACGGCGTCACGCTGTGGTGCACCCGTTCGGCACGGACGTACGTCACCACGCAGCCGACCGAACCGGAAGCCGGACTCCTGGGTGCGGCCCGGCGCATGGAGTGACAACACCTGGGCAGCGGAGGGGGAGAGCGCGGTCACGGTGTCGTGGGAGCGGCGCGGGGAAGCCTTGTTCCACAGGGGGCGACGGGTGGGGCGGGGCGGGCCTGCCGCAGCGATGCGGATGACGATTAGTCTGTATGAACGTACGCACGGGAGAACCCGATGCCGGTCCTGTCGCGTGACAGATCACGCGACAGCGGGGAAACCCGGGCGATCGGGGCGTCAAAAACGGTCGGCCCCACCAGATGAGTCCAAGGGCGCCGGACCACACCAGCAGGAGGCATTGTGAGCAGCGATCGGGACGAGATCCGCGCGGCCGGGAAGACAGCCGGCGAGGACCGGTCCGACACCGCGCACGCACAGGACCACGAGCACGAGCCCGAGCACACGGGTGAGTTCACGATCGATTACACGCCGCCGGCGTGGTACACGCAGAGCACGCCTTCGGCCGGCGGGGCGGCGCCCGCGCCCGTCACGCCTCCGCCGCCGTCGGGCGAGCCGCTGTCGGCCGCTCCGGCACCGGCGGCTCCGGCACCGGCGGTTGTGCCCGCTCCGTCCGTCGCGCCCGTTTCGGCCGAGGACGAGGTGAAGAGCCCCGACCCGATGCTGCCCTCCTTCGCGACGGCGCCGGAGGCTTCCGGCGAAGGCGGTTCCGGGTCGGCTCCGGCCGCGCCGGAGCCCGCGGAGGCGTGGAGCCCGCCGTCGGCGCCCCAGGTCTCCCTGCCGCCGCTTCCGCCGAACTTCCCGCCGGCCGCGCCCGCCGCCTGGCCGCCGGCGCCGCAGACCCACGGCCTTCCGCACCCCGAGGCGACGGCCGACGCTCCCGCGTCCGAGGGCGGTGACGACTACCCGGCCCCGGGTGCCGTGGCGGCGGAGCCGCAGGACGAGGGCCGCGCTCCCGGGGCGGCCGATGCCGCCGAGGCGTCCGGCGATGCCGCGACGCCGGTCGCCGCGCCCGCCGGCGGGGACGCCCCGCAGGATGACGACCACTACCTCGCGCGCCCGGACGCGCAGGAGAAGCCCGGCGACGAAAGCCCCGCCGCGGTCACGGCCGCGCCGGAAGGCGACGCCCCCGCGCCCGCGCCCGTCGCGGAGCCGGCACCCGCCGCCGCGCCCGCCCCGCAGGGCGGCTACGGCTACCCGGGCCTGGCCGACACCGCCACGCCCCCGGCCCCGCCGGCCCCGCCCGCCGCGCCCCAGGGCGGCTACGGCTACCCGAGCCCCGCCACGCCCGCCCCCGCCCCCGCGCCGCAGGACGGCTACGGCTTCCCGCGCCCGGACGGTTCCGGCGCGCCCGCATCCGCACCCGCGCCCGCCACGCCGGCTCCCTCTCCGCAGGACGGCTACGGCTACCCCCGCCCCGACGCGACCGCGCCCGCCCCTCAGGACGGCTACGGTTACCCGCGCCCGGACGGTTCCGGCGCGCCCGCACCCGCACCCGCACCCGCGCCCGCCACGCCGGCTCCCTCTCCGCAGGACGGCTACGGCTACCCCCGCCCCGACGGTTCCGGCGCACCCGCACCCACGCCCGCCCCCGCCCCGCAAGACGGCTACGGCACCCCGCACCCGCCGGCCGCCGACGCACCCGGCGCACCCGCCACGTCGGCCCCGTCGGCCCCGAACGCCATGGCGCCGCAGGGCGGTTACGGCTTCCCGCAGCCCGGCGCCGTACCGCCCGCCGCTCCCATGGGCTCGCCGGAAGCGGCCTTCGGCCACCCCGCACCGGGCGCGGCCGTCCCTCCCGCGTACCCCGGCATGCCCACCGCCCCCGCCCCGCACGGTGGTTACGGTTTCCCGGCACCCGGCGCACAGGAGGCCGGCGCGATGCCCCCGGCCGCGGCCCCCGGGCAGCCGATGCCCGGTCAGCAGCCCCTGCCCGGCGGCCCGGACGCCGGCGCCCCCGGCCCGTACGCCCCGCAGCCCGGCATGCCCTTCCCCGGTCAGGACGGCGCTCCGCAGGGGCCCCAGGCCCGGCAGGCGCCCCCCGGGGCCCTCCCGCCGGCCATGGGCCCCGGGGCGGACTCGGCGCACCCGGGTGCAGTGCCCGGCGACCCGAACGCTCAGCCCGGCCCGTACGCCCCCTACCCGGGCGCGGCCCCGGGCGGCGCTCCGGTCGACCCCCGCGCGGGCGGCTGGCCGAGCGTGACGCCCGAGCAGCGGCAGCGGTCCGTGCACGGGGCTCCGCTCGGGTTCACGGCCGCGGTCGAGCTGTCCTCGGAGCGGCTGCTCAAGGGCAAGCCCAAGCCGAAGAAGCAGAGCCCCGCGGGCCGGTTCAAGTTCGGCGGCAAGAAGGAGGAGGCCGAGCGGCAGCGCAAGCTGGAGCTGATCCGCACACCGGTGCTCTCCTGCTACCGCATCGCGGTCATCTCCCTCAAGGGCGGCGTCGGCAAGACGACGACCACCACCGCCCTGGGCTCGACGCTCGCCACCGAGCGCCAGGACAAGATCCTCGCGATCGACGCCAACCCCGACGCCGGCACCCTCGGCCGCCGCGTACGACGCGAGACGGGCGCGACCATCCGCGACCTCGTGCAGGCGATCCCGCACCTCAACAGCTACATGGACATCCGCCGCTACACCTCGCAGGCGCCCTCCGGGCTGGAGATCATCGCCAACGACGTCGACCCGGCGGTCTCCACGACGTTCAACGACGAGGACTACCGGCGCGCCATAGACGTGCTGGGCAAGCAGTACCCGATCATCCTCACCGACTCGGGCACCGGACTCCTCTACAGCGCGATGCGCGGCGTCCTGGACCTCGCCGACCAGCTGATCATCATCTCCACGCCGTCCGTGGACGGCGCGAGCAGCGCCAGCACCACGCTCGACTGGCTGGCCGCGCACGGCTACGGCGAGCTGGTCTCGCGCAGCATCACGGTCATCTCGGGCGTCCGTGAGACCGGCAAGATGATCAAGGTCGAGGACATCGTGTCGCACTTCGAGACGCGCTGCCGCGGCGTCGTCGTGGTGCCGTTCGACGAGCACCTGGCGACCGGCGCCGAGGTCGACCTCGAGATGATGCGGCCCAAGACCCGCGAGGCGTACTTCCACCTGTCCGCCATGGTGGCCGAGGACTTCGTCCGGGCCCAGCAGCAGCAGGGGCTCTACGCGGCGCCGCACCAGGCGCCCCCGGTGCCCGGCGGTTACGCGCCCGCCCCCGAGGCGCCGTACAACCCCTACGGCGTCGCCCAGCAGCAGGCCCAGCACCAGCCGTACCCGCCGCAGGACGGCGGCTGGTCGATGCCTCCGCAGCAGTAGGCAGGCACGAACGGCGAAGGGCCCCGGGCGCGACGTACGCGCCCGGGGCCCTTCGCCGTGATGATCGTCAGCCGGCGACGACGGCGGCCTCGTGCGCCGCCACCAGCTCCCGTGCCCGCTTCACGTCGTCCGCCATGCACGCCAGCAGCGCCTCGATGGACTCGAACTTCTCCATCCCGCGCAGGTACGCCAGGAAGTCCACGGCCGCGTGCAACCCGTACAGCTCGAGGCCGACGCGGTCGATGGCGTACGCCTCCACCGTCCGCTCGGTCGCGTCGAACTGCACGTTCGTGCCGACCGAGATCGCCGCCGGCATCGCCTCGCCGCCGACGGTCAGCCAGCCCGCGTAGACGCCGTCCGCCGGGATCGCGGTGTGCGGCAGCGTCTCCACGTTGGCGGTGGGGAAGCCCAGTTCACGGCCGCGCTGCGCGCCGCGCACCACGATGCCCTCGACGCGGTGCGGGCGGCCGAGGACCTCCATCGCGCCCGCCATGTCGCCCTCGGCGACCAGGCGCCGGGTCAGGGTGGACGAGAACGGCAGCCCGCCGCCGGCCTCACCGGTCACATACAGGTCGATGACCTCGACGCCGTAGTCGTACGTGGCGCCGAGCTCCCGCAGGAAGTCGACGGTGCCCGCGGCGCGGTGGCCGAAGCGGAAGTTGGGGCCCTCGACGACGAGCTTGGCGTGCAGCTTGTCGACCAGGACCTTCACCACGAAGTCGGCGGGCGAGAGCTTGGAGAACTCCGCCGTGAACGGCAGGATCAGCAGCGCGTCCACGCCCAGCTCCGCCATCAGCTCCGCGCGCCGGTGGTGCGGCGCCAGCAGCGGCGGGTGGCTGCCGGGGCGGACGACCTCGCTGGGGTGCGGGTCGAAGGTCACCACGACCGCGGGGACGCCGAGCTCACGGGCCCGGTCCACGGCGCGGCCGATGATCAGTTGATGCCCGCGGTGCACGCCGTCGTACGAGCCGATGGTGACGACGCTGCGCCCCCAGTCCTGGGGGATGTCCTCCAAGCCACGCCAGCGCTGCACTGTGCCCGCTCCTCGCCCGAACCCGAACCTTTGTCTGTCTGATGACGCAGGACTAAGAGTGCCATGCCGGTTGGCGGCGTCCCGCATCGGCCGGTGCACCGGCTGCCAGGTCGGCCGGGTCCGCGGGGTCCGTTCCGTCCCCCTCGCCCCGCGCGCCCCCCTTCTCCCGCCCGGCGGTCAGCCTGATCCGAGCGCTCGGACCCACCACCACGGCCCACTGGGCGGGCGCCGACTTCAGCCACCCGCGGACCTGGGCGCCGAAGACCGGGACCTCGCGGGCGAGCTGGGTCAGCCGCCGGTCGAAGCACGCGGCGCCCTCCGTGGTGCGGGCCATCAGCAGGCCGGTGCGGTGGACGAGGTCGCGGGTGCGGCCCTCGGAGCGCTCCGCGGCGCCCGCCGCCACGGCCCGCAGCAGCGCGTCGAGGACCGTGACCTCACGCTCGTAGGGCCCGTACTCCTCCCGCTCCATCAGCACCTCCAGCAGCTCCTGGCGCAAGGGGCGCGACAGCGGCGTGCCGGGGTCGGCCAGTACGGGCGCCAGGGCGCGGCGGACCTGGGCGGGGCAGGTGCGCAGCAGGTCCACCACGAGGGGGAAGAGCACGGCCCGGGCGGCGGGGCCGTGCTCCAGGCGCCGGTCGACGAAGGCGGCGGCGTTCTCGGCGCCCTCGGGGCGGTGCTCGACGTGCTCGCGCACGAGCGTGGCGATGCGGCGGGCGAGGGTGGCGGGCGCGGAGACCTCGGCGAGGGTGCGCAGGACGGCCGCGGGCCGCTCCCCCGGCTCGTACAGCCGGGCCTGGAAGGCGCCGAGCACGAGGTCGGGGTGCGTGGTCAGGGCGGGCGCCAGCACGCCGGGCGGCAGGTGCGCGTCGCCCGCCGCGAAGCGCGCGAGCGCCTGCGGGAGGTGCTTGGCGCGGGTGTCGTGGTCGCGTACGAGGAGGGCGAGCGCGGTGCCGTGCAGGGCGCCCTCGGCGGGGCGGGCGAGGAGGGCGAGGGCGGAGAAGCGCAGCAGTTCGCGGTCGGCGTCCGTGGTGACGTGCGGTGCCGTCAGCAGCCCGTACGCGGCGGCGGCCACGTGGCGCTCGACGCGCTCGTCGTGGGCCCAGCGGTCCACGGCCCGGCAGAGCGCGGAGGGCTCGTCCTCGGCGAGGGCCGTCAGCAGCTCGTCGGCCCGGGGGTGGCCGGCCTCGACGAGCGCCTCGGCGAGGTCGTCGATGGCCCGCCGGCGGTGGGTGTGCAGCAGGGCCTGGGCGACCGTGGCGACCGTGGGCCGCACCCTGCCGCCGACCGGGACGGTCTGCAGGGCCCGCTCGTCCGTGAACCAGCGGCACAGCAGGGGCTGTGCGGCACAGGGGTGCTCGGCCATGATCGCGGCGACGGCGGTCAGGAAGCGGTCCGTGGCCGACGGCACGGACGGCGAGCCGGCGTCGGCGCCCCCCTTGCGCCCCCGCCCCGTCGTGGCCCCGCGCCCCCGCCGCCACGAGCCCCCCTCCGCGCGCCGGTCCCCACCGCCCCCGGCTCCCGCCGCGTGAGCCGCCCCCACCGGCCGGGCACCGGCACCACCGGCGGAGCCCACGTCCCCGGCCCGGCCGACGCCTTCCTCCCCGGCGAAGCCCCCCGGCCGCCCGAGGCGCTCGGCACCGGCACCGCCGGCCGCGCCCCCTACCCGGCCGACGCCATCGGCACCCTCCGCCCCGGTACGGCCCTCAGCCTGCCCGGAAGCACCGACCGCGCCCGCATCCTCCGACCAGCCGGAATCCGAACGTTCCGCCCCGGCACGAGTCCCCGCCGCGGCAGAGTCCCCGGCCCGGCCGGCGCCATCGGCACCCTCAGCCCCGGCACGGCCCTCCGGCTGCCCGACACCACCGGCCGCACCCGCATCCCCCGACCAGTCGGAATCCCAGCGTTCCGCCCCGGCACGAGCCCCCGCCGCAGCGGAGTCCCCCGCCCGGCCGACGCCATCGGCACCCTCAGCCCCGGCACCACCCTCTGACCGCCCGACACCACCGGCCGCACCCGCACCCTCCGACCAGCCGGAATCCGAGCGTTCCGCCCCGGCACGAGTCCCCGCCGCAGCGGAGTCCCCGGCCCGGCCGGCGGCCGGGCGTCCGGCCGCCTCGCCGTCCGCCGCCCCGGCAGGACCGCCCGCCCGCACGGACCCCTCCGCCGGCCCGGCAACCGAGCCGCCGTCCACCGAGCCGTCACCGCGCGGCACCGCGGCCCCCCGGCATTCGTCCTCGGCACCCCGCGACTGCCCGGGCACCCACGCCCTCCCGGTGCCCCCGGTGTCCCCGGGCACCCACGGCGCACGGGTCCCACGCGCCCCCTCGTGCCCGTCCGCACCGCCCCCGGCGCGCGAGCCCCCGTCCGCCCCTCGCGCCTGCCCGGGCACCCGGCGGCCGCCACGGGCCCCCTCCGCCCAGCCCGGGACGGTTCCCGCGCCCGGGGTTTCCGCCCGGCCCGGGACGCGTGCTCCGGCTGTGTCCTCCGGGGAGGCGGCGTCGTGGGCCTCGGCCACGTCGTCGGGGACGGCTTCGGGGCCTCCCCCGGCTCGGCCGTGGTGTTCCGGGGCCATGGGCTCGTCCTGGGCCGGGCCCGCTTCCAGGGCCGCGGTGGCGGCCTCCTGGGCCGCGCCCGGGGGCGGGCCGTCGGCGGGGATCAGGATGCGCAGGAGTTCCAGGCGCTCGGCGAGGCCGAGCGGCAGGCGGAGCCAGAACCAGGGGCCGAACTCGGCGAGGCCGCCCAGCGTGCGCCAGGCCGCGCTGTCGAAGCCTCCGATGGCGACGGAGCGGGCGGTGACGCGCTCGGCGAGCAGGCGCAGCACGCCCATGTAGGGCGTGGCGTCGGGGACGCGCAGCAGCGCCTCGCCGAGCAGGTGCGCGGCCCACCAGGACGGGTCGCTGGTCCGGCGGCTGCCGCCGGCCTCCTTGGCCTCGGCGGCCGCCGCGCGCTGCGAGAGCGTCTCGACGGCGTGGACGAGGGCGCTGAGGCGACGGGAGAGCTCGGTGGGCCCGGAGCGCCGGGCGAGCAGGAGCAGGGCCTGCAGGACGGGTCCGATGCGGTGGCGCGGCACCGGCAGGGGCCGGGGCGGTTCCTGCGGGGCCGTGCCGCCGCGCTTGCGGCGGCGGGCGGCTCCCCGGGCGCTGCCGGAGCCGGGCGGCGGCGGTACGTGGCCCTCGGCCGCGGGCATGGGCCCGCCGCCCGCGCGGGACGGCAGCCGGACGGCGGCCTCGGCGGGCGGCCCCTCCGGTTCGTACCAGCGGTGGACCAGCGCCTGCAGCGCGGCGTCGAGGTCGAGGTGGGTGCCCTGCAGCCAGTCGGCGAACTCCTCGTGCGCGAAGCGGTAGCCGGAGCCGGCGGGTACGAGCAGTCCCTCGGTGAGCACGGCGGAGGCCCAGCCCGTGCGCCAGGGGAAGAGCTCCTCGAAGGCCTCGCGCTCCAGCTCGCCCTGGCCGGGCCCCAGGCAGCGGCGGGCGGCCTCGTGCACCTGTCCGGCCACGCGGGCGGCGAGCCGCCGTACGGCCGGGCCGCGCAGGGGCGGCCGACGGGAGGCGGCCAGGCGTACGGCGATGCGCAGGCAGACCAGGTCCAGGTAGGCGGCGAAGACGTCCCAGCGGCCGGGGGCCGCCTCGCCGGTGCCGCCGATGCCCTCGGTGCCGTCCGGGAGCGCGGCCCGGACCTCGGCGAGCAGCCGGAGGGCGAGCGGATGGGCGGCGTCCGCCGGGTCGATCGCCTCGGGGGCGATGCCGTAGGACGCCCGGACCTCGGCCGCCTGGCCGGGGGTGAGGCCGGGCAGCCGGGAGCAGGGCGGCAGGGCGCGCCGCCCGGGCGCCGGGGGCGGCGCGCAGGGGCCGCCGGGGGTGTGGAGGACCTCGGGCGGGAAGAGGGCGCCGGCGCTCTCCCAGTGCTCCGGGCGGCAGGCGACGATCAGGCGGGCGGAGGTGTCCCGCAGCCACCGCGTGCTCGCGGCGGTCCACTCGGGCAGGCCGTGGGCGAGGACGGGCGGCATCTCCTCGGGCCCGTCCAGGAGCACGAGCAGGGGGCGGCCCATGCGGCGGGCCAGCTCCGCGACGCCCTCGGGGGTGGCGGCCGAAGTCTCGCCGATGGTGCCGGCGGGGCCCGCCGAGGCGGTCACGATGCGCCCGGCGGCCGCCAGGGCCCGCGCGACGGCGTCCCGTACGCTCTCGTCGCCCACCTGCAGGTCGGCGCCGCGCAGCCAGAGGGTGGGCGCGGGCTCGGCGCCGCGTGCCCGCCGTGCGGCCAGGGCGCCCAGCTCGGTGGTGCGGCCGGTGCCGGGGTCGCCGACCAGGCCGAGGACGCAGGTCCTGGTGCCCGGGGCGTCCGGCTCCACGTCGAGGAAGCGGGCGAATTCCCGCTCGGTCTCCGGACGCTCGACGGGCTCGCGCCATACGCGCGGTGTGACGACCGAGCCGAGGGCGGTGGCCGTGAGCTGCAGGGCGCCCGCGAGGTTGAGGTCGGGGCCGAAGGCCGGGACGGTGGCGGAGTTGCGGTCCAGGAGGGCGGCCAGCGGCCCGTCGGGGGCGGTCGCGGCGGCGGCGCGCAGGGGGATCGCGAAGCCGGCGGCCCTGCGGTCGGCCTGCAGCGCGGTACCGACGACGGCGACGACCGCCCCGGTGCGGGCGTCGAAGACGGGCCCGCCCGTGGCCTCGTCGCCCAGCCGGAGCCCGGCGCGCTCGGACAGCGACAGCTCCAGGGCGGCGCCCAGCAGGTGGAAGCGGTCGGTGGCGGTGTAGGTGACGGGGACGTCGCCGACGATGCGGGCGGTGTGCCAGCGGCCGGTGCGCAGCCGGACCTCCTGGCCGCCCTCGAAGCGCACGGCCGCGGCGACGGGCAGCGGGGGGACGCAGAGCCCTTCGGTACGGACCAGGGCGAGGTCGAACTCGGGCAGCGGCGTCACGCTCTCGGCGCCGACGACGCAGGTCAGCTCGCCGGCCGCGTGCAGGACGAGGCGGGCCAGGCCGTCGACCGCCTCATGGCTGGTGATCAGGGTGCCGCGGTCGTCGGCGAGGAATCCCGTGCCCCGCGCGCGCCCCGCGAGGTCGCGGATGCGCACCAGCGACTCTTCCGCGTCGGCCCGCCGACCGTTCATCTCGTCGAACCTCCCCGCCGTGCTCGTACACACGACGGTAGGCAGCGGATGATCGGCGAAACCAGGTCCCACCCTGAACGCGCCCCCTTCCACCCCCCTGGTTCACTCCGAGCGCCTGCCCGTTGGGGTGAATCACCCGTCCCGGATGGATAGAGACCAGTGGGAGGGGGATCGTGGGGCGGGGAACGCGTGGAATGACGCGCTCCCCGCCCCACGGTGGGAAAGCCCCGCGACGGCCTGCCGGCCGGTCGGCTAGGCGAAGACGGCCAGGCTCTTGGCCTTGCCGCCCTGGTTCTCCACGAGCACCAGGAAGCGGCCGTCGGGTCCGAAGACCGCGAGGGGGCCGGTGGTCTCGAACAGCGGCACCTTGATCCGGACGCCGTTGCCGAGCAGCCGGGCCTGCTCCTCGTTCACGTCCCAGCGCTGGAACGCGGCGGCGGCCGCCTCGGCGACGGGCATCACGGTCAGCTCCTCCTGGAGCTGGTCCAGGGTGCGGGCGTCGCCGATGCCGTACGGGCCGACGCGGGTGCGCCGCAGGGCCGTCAGATGGCCGCCGACGCCCGTGTCCGCGCCCAGGTCGCGGGCGAGGGCGCGCACGTACGTGCCGGACGAGCAGACGACGGAGACCAGCAGGTCCTGCACCGGGGTGCCGTCCGCCGCCTCGGCGGGGATCACGGCGTGCACGGTGAAGGAGGAGACCGTCACCGGCCGGGCGGGGATCTCGAAGTCCTCGCCCTCGCGCGCCCGCTTGTAGGAGCGCACGCCGTTTATCTTGATCGCGCTGACCTTGGAGGGCACCTGCATGATGGCGCCCGTCAGCTTGGCCACCCCGGCGTCGATCGCCTCGCGGGTGACCCCGGAGGCGTCCGCGGACGAGGTGATCTCGCCCTCGGCGTCGTCGGTCACCGTGTTCTGGCCGAGCCGGATGGTCGCCACGTACTCCTTCTCGGTCAGCGCGAGGTGACCGAGGAGCTTGGTGGCGCGCTCGACGCCGAGGACGAGCACACCGGTCGCCATCGGGTCGAGCGTCCCCGCGTGGCCGACGCGCCGGGTGCGGGCGATGCCCCGCATCTTGGCGACGACGTCGTGCGAGGTGAAGCCGGCGGGCTTGTCGACGATGACCAGCCCGTCCGGGGTGGTCGGTGCCTTGTGCTTCATCAGGCTCCGGCGCCCTTTTCGTCGGCCGCCTCGTCGTCCTCGCCCGGCTTGCGGTACGGGTCCGCCTCGCCGGCGTACGTGGCGCCCGAGGACGCCTCGCGCACCTGGGCGTCCGAGGCCCGCGCCCGGTCGAGGAGGTCCTCGATGGTCCGGGCGTTCTCCGGCAGGGCGTCCGCGACGAACGTCAGCGTCGGGGTGAACTTGGTGCCCGCGGCGCGGCCGACCTCGGAGCGCAGGATGCCCTTGGCGCTCTCCAGCCCGGCGGCGGCGCTGGCCCGGTCCTCGTCGTCGCCGTAGACCGTGTAGAAGACCGTGGCCTCCCGCAGGTCGCCGGTCACGCGGGTGTCCGTGATCGTCACGTGAGAGCCGAGCCGCGGGTCCTTGATTCCGCGCTGCAGCTTCTGTGCGATCACCTCGCGGATGAGGTCCGCCAGCCTCTTCGCACGCGCGTTGTCGGCCACTGGTCCGTCTCCTTCTCGTCTTCCATCATTGTGCTCTCGGCGCTGACGCACTCAGTCGTCATGATCGCCGTGGAACCGCCGCCGAACCGACAGCAGCTCCACTTCCGGACGTGCGGCGACCATGCGCTCGCAGCGGTCCAACAGGTCTGTGAGGTGCCCCGCGTCCCCGGACACCGCCGCCACGCCGATCGTGGCCCGGCGGTAGAGGTCCTGCTCGCCGACCTCCGCCACGCTCACCGCGAATTTGCGGTGCAGCTCGGCGACGATCGGTCGGACGACGGAGCGCTTCTCCTTCAGCGACCGTACGTCGCCCAGGAGAAGATCGAAGGACAGAGTCCCTACATACATGTGGTGCGGGTGAAGCCCACCCGGGAGGCGTGAGGGTCACCCGTGCGTCGTGCACGGGCCTCTTCGAACCGTACACGCAACGGCCGGGGCCGATCGACGGAAATATTCTTCCGCCGACCGGCCCCGGTCGAGCTATGCCGTTCAGCCTCGCGGCTTCTCGCGCATCTCGTACGTCGCGATGACGTCGTCGATCTTGATGTCGTTGAAGTTTCCGAGGTTGATACCACCCTCGAAGCCTTCGCGGATCTCGGTGACGTCGTCCTTGAAGCGACGCAGACCGACGATGTTGAGCTCCTCCGCGATGACCTTGCCGTCGCGGATGAGGCGCGCCTTGGTGTTGCGCTTGACCTCGCCGGAACGGATGAGGACACCCGCGATGTTGCCCAGCTTGGACGAGCGGAAGATCTCGCGGATCTCCGCCGTACCGAGCTCGACCTCTTCGTACTCCGGCTTCAGCATGCCCTTGAGGGCCGCCTCGATCTCCTCGATCGCCTGGTAGATGACCGAGTAGTACCGGACGTCGACGCCCTCGCGCTCGGCCATCTGCGTGGCACGGCCCTCGGCGCGGACGTTGAAGCCGATGACGATGGCGTCGGAGCCGGTCGCCAGGTTGATGTCCGACTCGGTGACCGCACCCACACCGCGGTGCAGCACGCGGATCTCGACCTCTTCGCCGACGTCGAGCTGGAGCAGCGAGGACTCGAGAGCCTCCACCGAACCGGACGCGTCGCCCTTGATGATGATGTTGAGATCCTGCACCAGACCGGCCTTGAGCACCTTGTCGAGGTCCTCGAGGGACACCCGGCGGGTGCGCTTGGCGAAGGCGGCGTTGCGCTCACGCGCAGCGCGCTTCTCGGCGATCTGGCGAGCCGTGCGGTCCTCGTCGACGACGAGGAAGTTGTCGCCGGCGCCCGGGACGTTGGTCAGACCGAGGACGAGGACCGGGGTCGAGGGACCCGCCTCTTCCACGTTCTGGCCCTTGTCGTCGAGCATCGCGCGGACACGGCCGTAGGCGTCACCGGCGACCATCGTGTCGCCGACGCGGAGGGTACCGCGCTGGACGAGGACGGTGGCCACGGCGCCGCGACCGCGGTCGAGGTGGGCCTCGATCGCAATACCCTGCGCGTCCTGCTCCGCGTTGGCGCGCAGGTCGAGCGAGGCGTCCGCGGTGAGGACCACGGCCTCCAGCAGGCTGTCGATGTGCAGGCCCTGCTTGGCGGAGATGTCGACGAACATGGTGTCGCCGCCGTACTCCTCGGCCACCAGACCGAACTCGGTGAGCTGACCGCGCACCTTGGTCGGGTCGGCGCCCTCGACGTCGATCTTGTTGACCGCGACCACGATCGGCACGTCGGCCGCCTTGGCGTGGTTCAGCGCCTCGATCGTCTGCGGCATGACACCGTCGTTGGCCGCCACCACGAGGATCGCGATGTCGGTCGACTTGGCACCACGGGCACGCATGGCGGTGAACGCCTCGTGACCCGGGGTGTCGATGAAGGTGATCGCGCGCTCTTCGCCGTTGACCTCGGTGGCGACCTGGTACGCACCGATGTGCTGCGTGATGCCGCCGGCCTCGCCCGCGACGACGTTCGTCTTGCGGATCGCGTCCAGCAGTCGGGTCTTACCGTGATCGACGTGACCCATGACGGTCACGACCGGCGGACGGGAGACGAGCATCTCCTCGCCGCCCTCGTTCTCACCGAACTCGATGGAGAACGACTCGAGCAGCTCGCGGTCCTCCTCCTCGGGGCTGACGATCTGAACCTGGTAGTTCATCTCGTCACCGAGGAGCGTCAGCGTCTCGTCGGACACCGACTGGGTCGCGGTGACCATCTCGCCGAGGTTCATCATCACGGCGACGAGCGACGCCGGGTTGGCGCCGATCTTCTCCGCGAAGTCGGTGAGGGAGGCACCGCGCGACAGGCGGATGGACTCGCCGTTGCCGCGGGGCAGCATCACGCCGCCGACGGACGGGGCCTGCATGGCCTCGTACTCCTGGCGCCTCTGCCGCTTCGACTTGCGACCACGACGCGCCGGACCGCCGGGACGGCCGAACGCACCCTGCGTGCCACCACGGGCACCGGGACCGCCGGGACGGCCACCGAAGCCGGGACGACCGCCGAAGCCGCCGCCGCCACCGGGAGCGCCACCGCCACCGGGACGACCGGCGAAGCCGCCGCCGCCACCGGGACGACCGCCGCCACCGGGACCGGCCGGACGGCCGGCGAAGCCGCCGCCACCGGGACGACCGGCGCCACCGGGACGACCTGCGCCGCCACCGGGACCGCGACCGCCGCCACCGGGGCCCGGACGCGGGCCGGCAGCCGGACGCTGCGGCATCATGCCCGGGTTCGGGCGGTTACCGGCGGGAGCGCCACCGGGACGCGGGGCGCCACCGGGGGCACCCTGCGGACGGGGCATGCCGCCCGGGGTCGGACGGGCGCCGCCCTGACCCTGGGGACGCGGGGCGCCACCGGGGCCGCCCTGCGGACGCGGGCCGCCGGGGCCCGGACGGTCGCCGCCGGGACGCGGGGCGCCACCGGGACGGGGGGCCTGCGGACGGGCCATACCGGTGGAGCCACCGGAGGTGAAGGGGTTGTTGCCCGGACGGGGACCGGCCGGACGTGCGCCACCGGGGCGCGGGGCACGCTCGCCACCCGGGCGCGGGGCGCGCTCGGGACGGCCACCGTCACGCTGACCGGCCGGACCACCCGGACGCGCGCCGGGGCGCGGGCCGGGAGCGCCGCCACCGGGGCGGGGCGCGGGACGGTCCTGGGACGGGGCGGCCGGAGCCGGCGCGGAGAACTCCGCGGCGGGCACCGGGGTGACCGGGGCAGGCTTGGCCGGAGCCGCCGGAGCGGGCTTCGGACCGGGGCGCGGACCGGGGGTCGGCGCGGCACCTGCCGGCTTGGGGGTGCTGGGGGTCTCCGCGGCGGCCGGCTTGGGGGCCGGGGCAGCGGGACGGGGGGCGCCCGGAGTGGGGGCACCCGGCTTCGGCGCAGCCTTACGCGGCGCCGCGGGCTTCGCAGCGGACTTGCCGGCGTTGCCGCCGGGCCCCTGCAATGCGTCAGTCAACTTGCGGACGACCGGCGCCTCGATAGTCGAGGACGCCGAACGGACGAATTCACCAAGTTCTTGGAGCTTGGCCATGACGACCTTGCTCTCCACTCCGAACTCCTTGGCGAGTTCGTATACCCGGACCTTAGCCACTTCGCTCCTTCTAGGTCCGGGTGTCCACCGGACCGTCGCTACTTCATGGGCGTACTCATCGCGTACTCATCGAGTGCTCATCGCAATCTCGACCTACTTCCAACTCGCGAGGTACCTGACCGCACGGTCGCCCGTGCCGTTCTTCTTACGGTGTTGCCTGGCAGTGCTGCCGGTACTAGCCGATCTGCTCGATGAAGCGGCGCAGTGCCGCGGTATCGAGCGGCCCCGGGCTTTTGAAGGCCCTGGGAAACGCCCGGCGGCGTACCGCCAGATCGAGACAGACCAGTGTGGGATGCACGGAGGCACCCCGGCCGGGCAGCGTACCGCGCGGATCGGGGACGCAGACGCCCTCGATCATCACGGTCCGCAGCAGTTCGCCCTTGGCCGCTCGCTCCCGGCACCCCACACAGGTGCGCTCAGGGCATGCGCGGGCATGCGTCCGGCCAGACACTGATTAAGTCTACCTCCCCACGCCGACCTCACCCCTTCGGGGCACTGATCGTGCGCGTATGCGTTTCGGCCATGATCGGCCAGGATTCGGGGCCCCTACCGGGGCCCACCGGGGGGATGCGGCCCCCTCATGGTCGTTTTACGGACCAATCGGGGCCGCTCGGGGCGGGCTGCCGCACGCCCCCCGTCACTACTGTGCGCTGCGCGAGGATCAGTCGCGCTCCGGCTGCTGCTGCTCGGTGTCCGGACGGATGTCGATCCGCCAGCCGGTGAGCCGCGCCGCGAGCCGGGCGTTCTGGCCTTCCTTGCCGATGGCCAGGGAGAGCTGGTAGTCCGGCACGGTCACCCGTGCGGAGCGGGCGGCGAGGTCCACGACCTCGACCTTGCTCACCCGTGCGGGGGACAGCGCGTGCGCCACCAGCTCCGCCGGGTCGTCCGACCAGTCGACGATGTCGATCTTCTCGCCGTGCAGCTCGGCCATGACCGCGCGGACGCGGCCGCCCATCGGGCCGATGCAGGCACCCTTCGCGTTCAGCCCGGAGCGGGTGGAACGCACGGCGATCTTGGTACGGTGACCGGCCTCACGGGCGATGGCGGCGATCTCCACCGAACCGTCCGCGATCTCCGGGACCTCCATGGCGAACAGCTTCTTCACCAGGTTGGGGTGGGTGCGCGAGAGCGTCACGGACGGACCGCGGACACCCTTGGCCACCCGCACGACGTACGTGCGCAGACGCGTGCCGTGCTTGTACTCCTCGCCCGGCACCTGCTCCTGGACCGGCAGGATGGCTTCCAGCTTGCCGATGTCGACCAGGACGTTCTTGGGGTCCTTGCCCTGCTGCACGATGCCCGCGACGACGTCGCCCTCACGGCCGGCGAACTCACCGAAAGTGATCTCGTCCTCGGCGTCGCGCAGACGCTGGAGGATGACCTGCTTCGCGGTGGTCGCGGCGATCCGGCCGAAGCCGGAGGGGGTGTCGTCGAACTCGCGGGGCTCCTCCCCCTCGGCGAGGTCCTGCGGGTCCTCCTTGGCCCACACCGTCACATGGCCGCTCGAGCGGTCCAGCTCCACGCGGGCCCGGCGGCGGCTTCCCTCGGTGCGGTGGTACGCGATGAGGAGGGCCGACTCGATCGCCTCGACCAGCAGGTCGAAGGAGATCTCCTTCTCTCGCACCAGACCCCGCAGGGCGCTCATGTCGATATCCACGGCTACGCCTCCTCTTGAATCTCGTCTTGAATCCCGGACTGGTCTCCGGCGGATTCGACTGCGGCCTTCTCGTCGGCCTTACGGTTGAACTCGATCTCGACACGCGCCTTGGCGATCTCGGCGAAGGCCAGCCTGCGGGCGGTGGGCTTGCGGCCCTTGACGCCCGGCACCTCCAGGTCGAGCCCGTCCTCGTCCACGGCCATGATCCGCGCGACGAGCTCCCCGCCGTCGGTGAGCTGCGCCTTGATCAGCCGGCCGGTGGCACGGACGTAGTGACGGTGCTGCGTCAGGGGGCGGTCGGCGCCGGGAGAGGTGACCTCGAGGACATAGGGGGCGCCACCCATGGCGTCCGTCTCGTCGAGCATGTCGGAGACATCGCGGCTCAGCTCCGCACACGTGTCCAGCTGCACACCCGCATCGGAATCCACCACGATGCGCAGGACGCGCCGCTTCCCGGCCGGCGTCACCTCGACCTCTTCCAGTTCCAGCTCTCGCGCGCTCACGAGAGGGGCGAGGAGCTCGCGCAGCCTCTCGCTCTGGGTGGTGCTCATCCGGGTGACTCCTCGGCCGCGTGTGCTGTTGTGGGAAAGTCGCGTGTCAGGTCAAAGCCTATCTGTTCCGGCAGGCGGCTGACGATTCGGTGCCCGGTCCGCTGCGACGTGGCCGCGCGCCGGTACGCTCGCGTGCGGTGATCATGCCCCGACGAGGCGGAAAGAGGATCGTGCCGCTCACGACGACGACGCGGGGCGCCGACGGCCCGCGCAGACGCAGGGTACTGGCCGGGGCGACGGCGGCCCTGCTGACCGGCGGCGCCACGGCGCTGCTGGCCGGATGTTCCTCCGACGGGGACGGCGCCGACGGGCGTGCCTCGGCCGAGCGGGGCCTGCGCGAGAGCGCCGGCCGGGACTCGGCGCGGCTGCTGGAGCGCTACGACGCGACGATCGCCGCGCACGCCTCGCTGGCGCAGCGGCTGCGGCCGTTGCGGGCCGAAGTCGCCCGGCACGCCGAGGCCTTCGGCCCGGACCCCCAGGCCTCCCCCTCGGCCTCGGCGACGGCCCCGCCCGCGGCCCCCGAGGTGCCCGGCGACGAGAACGCGGCCCTCGCCGCCCTCGCCGACGCCGAGCGCCGCACCGCCGACGCCCGTACCGCCGCCCTGGGTTCGGCCCCGCCCGACCTCGCCCGCCTGCTCGCCTCGGTGGCGGCGGCGGGCGCGGCCCACGCCTATCTGCTCACCGGAGGTGGCGCATGACCAGGACCTCCCGCTCCGGCGGCGCACCGCGCGAAGTGGTGGCGGCCGCGCAGGCCGCGCTCGCCGCCGAGCACGCCACCGTCTACGGCTACGGGGTGGTCGGCGGGCGCGTCGACGACGCCCGCGCGACCGAAGCCCGCGAGGCGCACGACGCCCACCGGGCCCGGCGGGACGCGATGAGCCGCGCCGTACGGGACTTGGGCACCGAGCCCGAGGCCGCGGCGGCCGCGTACACCCTGCCGTTCCCGGTGCCGGACGAGGCGGCCGCCGTGCGGCTGGCGGCGGAGCTGGAGAGCCGGCTCGCGGCCGTCTACGCCGATCTCGTACGGGCGGCCACGGGCGGTCTGCGCGGCGAGGCGGCGGCGGGCCTGCGGGAGGCGGCGGTGCGGGCGGTGCGCTGGAGCGGCGGCAGCGTAGCCTTCCCTGGGCTCGCCGAGCGGGCCGCGCAGGCCGGGCCCGGTGGCTCGCCGGGCGGTCCGTCCCAGCGGGCCTGATCAGCGAAAAGACGAAAGGGACCCCTCAGGGATGGCCAACGCTCACGACCGCCTCGAACCGCCGCAGCGGCTGGTTCGGACCCTGGGCTCGGACCCCGGCCGCGGCGCCGCCGCGCAGCAGTGGCTCACGGCGCTGCCGGACATCGCCCGGGAGTGCCTCGCCCGGTGGGAACTGACACCCGAACGGGTGCAGATGCCCGGCGGACGGACCGGCATGGTCGTCCTCGTCCGGCAGGCCGACGGCACGCCGGCCGCGCTCAAGCTCTCCCCGCCCGACGGCACGGCCGAGCGCGAACACGCCGCGCTCGCCCACTGGGACGGACGCAGCGCGGTGCGCGCGCTGCGCGTGGACCCGGCGGCCGGGGCGCTGTTGCTCGAACGGCTGCACGCCGACGTCAGCCTGCGGTCGCTGGCCGAGGCCAAGGCCCAGCTGGAGGCGGCCGCCACGCTCCAGCGGCTGTGGGTGCCGCCGGCCGCCGGTCATCCGTTCGCGACCGTCGCCGAGCACACGGCGGCGCCGGCCGACGCGTTGCGCTCGTACCGCGAGGAGCCGTGGGCGGCGGAGGTGCGCGGCGTGCTCGACGAGGCGCTGGAGCTGCGCGACGGCCTGGTGGCGGCCGGCGACGAGGAGGCTCCCGTGCTGCTGCACGGCGACTACCACCAGGGCAGCGTCCTGGCCGCCGACCGCGCGCCCTGGCTGGCCATCGCCCCGCGCCCGCTGGTCGGCGAACGGGCCTACGACCTGGCCTGGCTGGTCCGCGACCGCGCCGACACGCTGCTGGCCGCGCCGGGGGCAGCCGCGGCGGCCCGGCGGCGGGTGGCGAAGCTGTCGGAGTCACTGGACGTCGACGCCGGGCGGCTGCGGGGCTGGACGCTGTTCCGGGCGACGGAGGCGGGGGCGGTGGCGCTGGCGCGGGGGGAACGGAGGCAGGGGGAACTGCTGCTGGAGTTCGCGGGGTTGCTGTAGGTCCGGGGGCTCCGCCCCCGAACCCCCGGTCCTCAAACGCCGGACAGGCTGGAATTAACCGCCTCCGTCAGCCTCGACACCGCCTCGTCCACCGGCAGTTCCTCCTTCTCGCCCGTGCGGCGGTCCTTCAGCTCGACCACGCCGTCGGCCGCGCGGCGCCCCACGACCAGGATCGTCGGCACCCCGATCAGTTCCGCGTCCGTGAACTTGACGCCCGGTGAGACGCCCGCCCGGTCGTCCAGCAGGACGCGCACCCCCGCCTCGGCCAGGCGCGCGGCCACCGCGTCGGCCAGTTCGGTCTGTACGGCCTTGCCGGCGGCCACCACGTGGACGTCCGCCGGGGCGACTTCGCGGGGCCAGCACAGACCGGCGGCGTCGTGGGTCTGCTCGGCGAGGGCGGCGACGGCGCGGGAGACGCCGATGCCGTACGAACCCATGGTGACGCGGACGGGCTTGCCCTGCGGGCCGAGCACGTCGAGGCCGAACGCGTCGGCGTACTTGCGGCCGAGCTGGAAGATGTGGCCGACCTCGATGGCCCGCCCGATCTCCAGGCCCGCGCCGCAGCAGGGGCACGGGTCGCCGGGCTCGACCACGACGACGTCGACGTAGCGGTCGACGGTGAAGTCGCGGCCGCAGACGACGTTGCGGGCGTGCGTGTCCGGCTTGTTGGCGCCGGTGATCCAGGCGGTGCCGGGCGCCACGCGCGGGTCGGCGAGGTAGAGCACGTCCTCGGGCAGCCCCTGCGGGCCGACGTAGCCGCGCACGAGGGCGGGCCGGTCCGCGAAGTCCTCGGCCGTCACCAACTCCACGACGGCCGGGGCGAGGTGCTCGCCCAGCTTGCCCAGGTCGACCTCGCGGTCGCCGGGCACGCCGACGGCGGTGATGCGGCCGTCGACCTTGACGAGCAGGTTCTTGAGCGTGGCCGAGGCCGGCACGGCCAGGTGCTCGGCGAGGGTCTCGATGGTGGGGGTGTCCGGGGTGTCCACCTCCTCCAGCGGGCCGTGGCCCACGGGGTCGGCGGGGGTCACGACCGTGGTGACCGCCTCGGTGTTGGCGGCGTAGTCGCAGCTGGGGCAGTCCACGAAGGTGTCCTCGCCGGCCGCCGCCGGGGCCAGGAACTCCTCGGACGCCGAGCCGCCCATCGCGCCGGAGACGGCGGAGACGATCCGGTGGTCCAGGCCCAGGCGGGCGAAGACGCGGGCGTAGGCGGCGCGGTGCAGCCGGTAGGACTCGGCCAGGCCCTCGTCGGTGGTGTCGAAGGAGTACGAGTCCTTCATCTGGAACTCGCGGCCGCGCAGCACGCCCGAGCGGGGCCGCGCCTCGTCCCGGTACTTGGTCTGGATCTGATAGAGGATCACCGGCAGGTCCTTGTAGGACGTGCACTGGTCCTTGACCGTCAGGGTGAAGATCTCCTCGTGCGTGGGCCCGAGGAGATAGTCCGCGCCCTTGCGGTCACGCAGCCGGAAGAGCTGGTCGCCGTACTCCGTCCAGCGCCCGCTCGTCTCGTACGGCTCCCTGGGCAGCAGCGCGGGCAGCAGCACCTCCTGGCCGCCGATGGCGTCCATCTCCTCGCGCACCACGCGCGTGACGTTCTCGAGGACCTTCTTGCCGAGCGGCAGCCAGGTCCACACGCCCGCCGAGGAGCGGCGTACGTAGCCGGCGCGGACCAGCAGCTTGTGGCTGGCGGTCTCGGCGTCGGCCGGGTCGTCGCGCAACGTCTTGATCATCGTCTTGGACATGCGCTGGACATGGGCCATGGTTGCTCCTGCGTACCGTGCGGGGTGATCTCCAGGAGACTAGCCTCCGGCGCCGAGGGCCGGGAAACGCTTTCTCAGGCCGCCAGCGGCAGCGGCGCCCCCATGACGGCGTACGGGCTGGGCGCGCTGGGGAAGATCACGTTCCGGGCGAGGTCCCGGTAGCCGAGCTTGCGGTAGAGCGCCCGGGCGGGGCTCTCGCGGTCGATGGCGGAGAGGATGGAGCGGGGCTCCCGGGCGGTGGCCGTGATGGCGGTGATCAGGCCCCGGCCGATCCGCCGGTTCTGGAACGCGGGGTGGACGTGCAGCTCGGTGATGACGAAGGAGTCGTCCAGCCAGGCCTCGCAGCCGTTGGCGCGCAGATACGGTTCGACCACCGTGGACCACCAGTGCGTGCGGTCGTTCGGCATCCCGTAGACGAAGCCCACGAGCCGGCCCTCGGGCGTGGTGGCGCCCAGGGCCCGTGCGCCGGGGCAGGCGAGGTGCCGGAGCACGATGTGGCGCCGTACGCCGACTTCCTCGGGCGTGAGCCCGAAGGCGACGGCCTGCACGGCCAGCGCTTCGTCCACCCGTGCGGCGAGGTCGAGCGGTCCGACCGCGATGTCATTCATGCGGGGAGGCTACCCGTCCGTAGGTCCGTCGGTCGCCTCAGAACAGCACGCTCATGAAGGCGCCGACCTCTTCGAAGCCCACCCGGCGGTACGCGGCCCGCGCGGCGGTGTTGTAGTCGTTGACGTACAGGCTCACGACCGGGGAGACCTCGCGCAGGGCGTGGCGCAGGACGGCGGCCATGCCGGTCACGGACAGGCCGCGGCCGCGGTGCTCGGGGGCGACCCAGACGCCCTGGATCTGGCAGGCCCGGTCCGTGGCGGCGCCGATCTCGGCCTTGAAGACGACGCGGCCGTCCTCCACGCGGGCGAAGGAGCGGCCGGAGCCGACGAGCTCGGCGACGCGGGCCTGGTAGAGCAGGCCGCCGTCGCCGGCGAGCGGGGAGACGCCGACCTCCTCGGTGAACATGGCCACGCACGCCGGCATGATCACGTCCATCTCGTCCCTGCGGACGCGGCGGACCAGCGGGTCGGGCTCGACCTCCGCGGGCATGGACCGGGTGACCATGAGGGGCTGGTGGGCGCGGACCTCGCGGGCGGGGCCCCAGTGGGGTTCGAGGAGGGACCACAGCTCGGCGGTGGCCCCGGCCGGCCCGACGATGGAGGAGCAGCGACGGCCGGAGCGGCGGGCGCGGTCGGCGAAGGCGCGTACGGCGTCGGGGCCGGCGCAGATGGGGACGAGGTTGGCGCCCGCGTAGCAGAGCGATTCCAGACGGCCGCCCGCGTACCAGCCCCACATCTCGCCGCCGAGCCGCCAGGGGTCGAGCCCGGCGACCTGGACGCGCGCCGCGACGAAGGCGTTGGCGACGGGGTCTCGGTCGAGGACGGCGAGGGCAGCGTCGAGTTCGCCGGGCTCCAGGACCTTGGTGGTGGTCGTCGTCAGCACGTGTGGGATTGCCTCACCGTCGCGGGCCGGGGGCCATGGGGGAACAGGTCCTGGCACTGTACCTCCAGCCTTGGACGGGTACCTGTCTCGCGGGCGGATATGGCGCTGCCCCGTCCCTTGCGGGGGCGGGGCAGCGGTGGTGCGGGGTGGAACCGGCCGGTTCCGGCCGGGTCAGCCGGCGACGCTGATGGTGGGCTCGCCGGAGGCGATGCCGTCCTTCTGCATCTGCTCGGCGATCTTCAGGGCCTCTTCGATGAGGGTCTCCACGATCTTGGACTCGGGGACGGTCTTGATGACCTCGCCCTTGACGAAGATCTGGCCCTTGCCGTTGCCGGAGGCGACGCCCAGGTCGGCCTCGCGGGCCTCGCCGGGGCCGTTGACGACGCAGCCCATGACGGCGACGCGCAGCGGGACCTCCATGCCCTCCAGGCCCGCCGTGACCTCCTCGGCCAGCTTGTAGACGTCGACCTGGGCGCGGCCGCAGGAGGGGCAGGAGACGATCTCGAGGCGGCGCTGGCGGAGGTTGAGCGACTCCAGGATCTGGATGCCGACCTTGATCTCCTCGGCGGGCGGGGCGGACAGCGAGACGCGGATGGTGTCGCCGATGCCCTCCGAGAGCAGCGCGCCGAAGGCGACGGCGGACTTGATGGTGCCCTGGAAGGCCGGGCCGGCCTCGGTGACGCCCAGGTGCAGCGGGTAGTCGCACTGGGCGGCCAGCTGGCGGTAGGCGTTGACCATGACGACCGGGTCGTTGTGCTTGACCGAGATCTTGATGTCGCGGAAGCCGTGCTCCTCGAAGAGGGAGGCCTCCCACAGGGCGGACTCGACGAGCGCCTCGGGGGTGGCCTTGCCGTACTTCTGCAGCAGGCGGCGGTCCAGCGATCCGGCGTTGACGCCGATGCGGATCGGGGTGCCGGCGTCGCCGGCGGCCTTGGCGATCTCCTTGACCTTGTCGTCGAACTGCTTGATGTTGCCCGGGTTGACCCGGACGGCCGCGCAGCCGGCGTCGATGGCGGCGAAGACGTACTTCGGCTGGAAGTGGATGTCCGCGATGACCGGGATCTGGGACTTCCGGGCGATGATCGGCAGGGCGTCGGCGTCGTCCTGCGTGGGGCAGGCGACGCGGACGATCTGGCAGCCGGAGGCCGTCAGCTCGGCGATCTGCTGCAGCGTGGCGCCGATGTCCGAGGTCCGGGTCGTCGTCATCGACTGGACGGACACGGGGGCGTCGCCGCCGACGGCCACGGATCCGACCTGGATCTTGCGGCTGACCCGGCGGTCGGCGAGCTTGGTCGGAACGGAAGGCATTCCCAGCGAAATCGCAGTCATCTGGCGAGCAACCCCAAGGTCTTAAATCATGGTCCCGAGATCGGCGGGCTCCGGTCTCCGAGGTTACGGCAAACGCCGGACGGGCTGGAAATTCAGCGCGTCCGGCATGGGTGTGTGCCGGGGGGGGCGGGGGCCGGGGGGCGGCGCCCCGGCTCAGGTGAGGCGTACGGGATTCACCACGTCCGCGATGAGGACGAGGATGGTGAAGCAGACGAAGATCCCCGCCACCACATAGGCGACCGGCATCAGCTTGGCCACGTCGAACGGGCCCGGGTCGGGGCGCCGGAAGACCTTGGCGAAGGCGCGCCGCACCGACTCCCACAGGGCGCCCGCGATGTGTCCGCCGTCCAGCGGCAGCAGCGGCAGCATGTTGAAGAGGAACAGCGAGAGGTTGAAGCCGGCGACCAGGAAGAGCATGGTCGCGATCTGCTGCGACGGCGGGATGTCGAGGTTGAACACCTCGCCGCCGACGCGGGCGGCGCCCACGACGCCCATGGGCGAGTCGGCCTTGCGCTCGCCGCCGTCGAAGGCGGCGTTCCACAGGTCCGGGATCTTGCCGGGCAGCGCGATCAGGGACTCCACGCCGGACTGGACCATGTCGCCCATCCGGTCGACGGACTGGCCGAAGGACTGCTGGACGACGCCGGTGGCGGGCGTGAAGCCGAGGAAGCCCGCGGTGACGTACTGGCCCTTGAGGGGCGCGCCCTTGCCGTCGTACTTCTGGACCTGGTTGGAGATGAGGTCCGCGCTGAGGGTCTTGTGCTGACCGTCCCGCACGACGGTGATCGTGGCCGGGCCGGTGGTCTTGCGGATCTCCTTCTGCAGGGTCGTCCAGTCGGTGGCCTTGTGGCCGTTGAACGCGACGATCCGGTCCTTGGGCTGCAGGCCCGCGGCCTTGGCCGGGGAGTCCTTGGCGCCCGTGGGGCACTTGTCGGTGGCGGCGCTGGCGGAGACGACGCACTCGGAGACGGCGGAGACGGTCGTGGTCTGGGTGTTGACGCCGAACGACATCATCACGCCGAGGAAGATCACCACCGCGAGGACCAGGTTCATGAACGGTCCCGCGAACATCACGATCACGCGCTTCCACGGCTTGCGCGTGTAGAACA
Source organism: Streptomyces sp. NPDC021096 (assembly GCF_040641275.1). NCBI lineage: Bacteria > Bacillati > Actinomycetota > Actinomycetes > Kitasatosporales > Streptomycetaceae > Streptomyces > Streptomyces sp. NPDC021096. The sequence continues at coordinate 53,450 of NZ_JBFADG010000032.1, forward strand.
TCCGCGTCTCGTCGCCCGGCTGCAGCTCCTCGAAGGCCGCCGAGCGGGCGTCCTCGACCATGCCGCGCCACGGGGAGGTGGAACGGGCGCTGATGCGGCCGTCCTCGCCGGGCGGGAACATGCCGATCATGCGGATGTAGCCGCCGAGCGGGATGGCCTTGATGCCGTACTCCGTCTCGCCCTTGCGGCGGGAGAAGACCGTCGGCCCGAAGCCGACCATGTACTGCGGCACCCGGATGCCGAACATCTTGGCGGTGGAGAGGTGGCCCAGCTCGTGCCAGGCGATGGAGAACAGCAGGCCCACCACGAAGACGACTATCCCCAGGACGGTCATCAGTGTCGTCATGCGCGGGCCTCCGAGGTCGCTTTCGCCGTACGGGCGCCCGTACGGGCCGCCAGTTCGCGGGCCCGGGCGCGCGCCCAGGTCTCCGCCTGCAGGACGTCCGAGACGGTCAGGCGGGTTCCCGCGGCGGGGGTGCCGTGTTCCGCGACCACCTCGGCGACGGTGTCCACGATCCCATTGAACGGCAGCTGCCCGCTCAGGAACGCATCGACGCACTCCTCGTTGGCGGCGTTGAAGACGGCGGGCGCGGTGCCGCCGAGACCGCCGACGTGCCGGGCGAGGCCGACCGAGGGGAACGCCTCCTCGTCGAGGGGGAAGAACTCCCAGGTGGAGGCCTGGGACCAGTCGAAGGCGGGGGCCGCGTCGGGCACCCGCTCGGGCCAGCCGAGGCCGATGGCGATGGGGCCGCGCATGTCGGGCGGGGTGGCCTGGGCGAGCGTGGAGCCGTCGGTGAACTCCACCATCGAGTGGACGTAGGACTGCGGGTGGACGACGACCTCGATGCGCTCGAAGGGGATGTCGTACAGCAGGTGGGCCTCGATGACCTCGAGGCCCTTGTTGACCAGGGTGGCCGAGTTGATCGTGATCACCGGGCCCATGGACCAGGTGGGGTGCGCCAGGGCGTCCTTCGGGGTGACGGACGCCAGCTCGGCCTTGGTGCGGCCGCGGAAGGGGCCGCCGGAGGCGGTGACGACCAGCTTGCGGACCTCGGCGCGGGTGCCGCCCAGCAGGGCCTGGAAGAGGGCCGCGTGCTCGGAGTCGACGGGAATGATCTGCCCCGGCTTGGCGACGGCCTTGACCAGCGGGCCGCCGACGATCAGGGACTCCTTGTTGGCCAGGGCCAGCGTCCGGCCCGCCTCCAGGGCGGCGAGGGTGGGCGCCAGGCCGATGGAGCCCGTGATGCCGTTGAGGACGGTGTGGCACTCGCTGCGCGCCACCTCGGTGGCCGCGTCGGGCCCCGCCAGGATCTCGGGCAGCGGCTCGCTCCCGTACCGCGCGGCGAGCGCCTCGCGCAGCGCCGGCACCTTGTCGGCCTGGGCGACGGCGACCGTGCGCACCCGCAGCTGCCGGGCCTGCTCGGCGAGGAGGTCCACCCGGCCGCCGGCGGCGGACAGGGCGGTCACCGTGAAGCGGCCGGGGTTGCGCAGCACGAGGTCGATGGCCTGGGTGCCGATCGAACCGGTCGAGCCGAGGATCACGATCTCGCGCGGTCCGTCGCCCGCCGGAACGGCGGCGGAGTAGCGCAGGTGCGGGTCAGCGAGGGAGTCCGTCATCCCCCCATTGTGGCCGCACCGCCGGGCCGGCCCGACAGGGGCGTCTCGGTGATGCGGCCATCGGGTGATCCGATCAGCGGATCGGGCGGTGGACGTTCTCGGCCTTGGAGGGCCCGGGGGTGGCGTCCGCGATCCAGGGGCCGTCGCCGCTGGGGTCGACGATGCCGGCCTCCAGCCACTCGTAGGAGCCGGACATCACGCCCGAGACGACCTTGCGGTCGAGCTCGTCGGTGTTGGTCCACAGCCGCCGGAAGAGCTCTTCCACACGGATGCGGGACTGGCGGCAGAAGGCGTCGGCGAGCTGGTACGCCTCGGTACCGTGGTCGCCCCGGCTGCGCAGGTGCTCGGCCCGTACGCAGGCGGCGCTCATGGCGAACAGCTCGGCGCCGATGTCGACGACGCGGCCCAGGAAGCCCTGCTTGGTCTCCATGCGGCCCTGCCAGCGCGACATGGCGTAGAAGGTGGAGCGGGCGAGCTTGCGCGAGGAGCGCTCGACATAGCGCAGGTGGCCGGAGAGGTCGCGGTGGCCGGCCGGGTGGAACTCGGAGTAGGTGCGCGGCAGCGCTCCGGGCCCGGTGACGAGCTTGGGCAGCCAGCGGGCGTAGAAGCCGCCCGCGCGGGCGCCGGCCCTGGCCTTGTCCCCGAGGGACTTGTCGGGGTCGATGAGGTCGCCGGCGACGGAGAGGTGGGCGTCGACGGCCTCGCGGGCGATGAGCAGGTGCATGATCTCGGTGGAGCCCTCGAAGATGCGGTTGATGCGCGAGTCGCGCAGCATCTGCTCGGCGGGGACGGCCCGCTCGCCGCGGGCGGCCAGCGAGGCGGCGCTCTCGTAGCCGCGGCCGCCGCGGATCTGGACCAGTTCGTCGGTCATCAGCCAGGCCATCTCGCTGGCGTAGAGCTTGGCGAGCGCGGCCTCGATGCGGATGTCGTTGCGGTCCTCGTCCGCCATCTGGCTGGACAGGTCGAGGATGGCCTCCAGGGCGAAGGTGGTGGCGGCGATGAAGGAGATCTTCGCGCCGACCGCCTCGTGCTTGGCGATGGGCTTGCCCCACTGCTCGCGCGCGGTGGACCACTCGCGGGCGATCTTCAAGGCCCATTTGCCGCCGGAGACGCACATGGCGGGGATGGACAGCCGGCCCGTGTTCAGCGTCGTCAGGGCGATCTTCAGGCCGGAGCCCTCGGGGCCGATGCGGTTGGCGGCGGGGACGCGGACCTGGTGGAAGCGGGTGACGCCGTTCTCGATGCCGCGCAGGCCCATGAAGGCGTTGCGGTTCTCCACCGTGACGCCCTCGGCCGCCGCCTCGACGACGAAGGCGGTGATGCCGCCCTTGTGCCCCTCGCTCCTGGGCACCCGGGCCATGACGACGAGGAGGTCGGCGACGACGCCGTTGGTCGTCCACAGCTTCACGCCGTCGAGGACGTAGTCGTCGCCGTCGGGCACGGCGGCGGTCGCCAGCCGGGCCGGGTCGGAGCCGACGTCGGGCTCGGTGAGCAGGAAGGCGGTGATGTCGGTGCGCGCGCAGCGCGGCAGGAAGGCGTCCTTCTGCTCCTGGGTGCCGAAGAGCTTCAGCGGCTGCGGCACCCCGATGGACTGGTGGGCGGAGAGCAGGGCGCCCACGACGGGGCTGGCGGAGCCCACCAGGGACAGGGCCTTGTTGTAGTAGACCTGGGTCAGGCCCAGGCCGCCGTACTTGATGTCGATCTTCATGCCGAAGGCGCCGAGCTCCTTGAGCCCGGTGACCGTCTCGTCCGGGATCTTCGCTTCGCGCTCGATGCGGGCGCCGTCGATCCGCGTCTCGCAGAAGTCGCGCAGCTTGGAGAGGAACTCCTCGCCGCGCCTGACGTCCTCCGGGGCGGGGGTGGGATGCGGGTGCAGCAGGTCGAGTCGGAACCGGCCGAGGAAGAGCTCCTTGGCGAAGCTGGGCTTCTGCCATCCCTGCTCCCGGGCCGCTTCGGCGACCTGGCGCGCCTCGCGCTCGGAGACCGGTCGTACGGATGGTGCGGTCATCTGGCACCTCACCGCTTCAGTCGGGGCGGTTGTCCCGGTCGACTACCGACCGGTGCTACTCGTCCGTATGTACCTACCCGATCCGTACGGCGTCTACCAGCCCCCGGGCAAGGTTCCGGCCCGGGCGCGTGGGGCGTGTGCGGCGGCGCGCGTCAGCGGGCCGCGCCGGGGGTGACCAGGCCGCTCTCGTAGGCGACCACCACCGCCTGGGCGCGGCTGCACAGGCCCAGTTTGGCCATGGCGCGGTTGAGGTGGGTCTTGACCGTGGCCTCGCTGATGACGAGCTCGGAGGCGATCTCGACGTTGGACAGCCCGCGTCCGGTCAGCCGCAGCACCTCCGTCTCCCGGCCGGTGAGCCCCTCGAGCGCGGGCGGCTCGGGCTCGGGGTCGGGCTCGCGCCGGGCGAAGGCCTCGATCAGGCGGCGGGTGACGGTCGGCGCGAAGAGCGTGTCGCCGCCTGCCACGGCCGTCACGGCGGCGAGCAGGCGCTGCGGGCCCGCGTCCTTCAGCAGAAAGCCCGAGGCTCCCGCGCGCAGCGCCGCGTACACGTACTCGTCGAGGTCGAAGGTGGTCAGGACCAGCACCCGGGGTGCGGGGTCCACGGCGGCCTCCAGGATGCGTTCGGTGGCCGTGATGCCGCTGAGGCCGGGCATCCGGATGTCCATGAGGATCACGTCGGGCCGGTGCTCGGCGGCCAGCGCGATGGCCTCCTCGCCGTCGGCCGCCTCGCCGACGACCGCCATGCCGGGGGCGGCGCGCAGCAGGGCGGCGACTCCGGCGCGGATGAGGACCTGGTCGTCCACGACGAGGACGCGGATGTCCGCGGCCTCACTCCGTTCGGCCTTCCCGGTCATCCCCGGCCGTCCCTCTCCCCTGCACCGGCGACTGGAGGGGAAGGGTGAGCCGGACCTCGAACCCGCCCTCGTCGCGCGGGCCGGCGGCCAGCGATCCCCCGTAGATCCTGGCGCGCTCGCGCATGCCGATCAACCCGTGGCCGCCCGGCGGCGACGGGATGGCCGGAAGTGCACCCCGGCCGTCGTCGGTGACCCGTACGGACAGCTGGTGCGGCCGGAATTCGACGCGGACGGTGGCGCGGGCGGGGCGGGCGTGCTTGATGACGTTGGTCAGCGCCTCCTGGACGACGCGGTACGCGCACAGGTCCGGGCCCTGCGGGAGCGGCCGCCGTTCCCCCACGACCTCCAGCTCCACCGCCACGCCCGCGGCCCGGACGCGTTCGGCGGTCTCCTCGAGCCGGTCCAGGCCGGGCGCGGGCTGGTACGGGCCGTCGCCGGGGTTCTCGCCGACGCCCTCGGGCCCCACGCGCAGCACGGCCAGGAGCCGGCGCAGCTCCTCCAGCGCCTCCCCGCTGGAGGCCGAGATCGTGCCGAGGGCGTCGCGGGCGGTCGTGGCGTCGCTGGTGAAGACGTAGTGGGCCAGGCCCGCCTGCACGGAGATGACGGACATGTGGTGGGCGACCACGTCGTGCAGCTCCCGGGCGATGCGGACGCGCTCCTCGGCGACCGCGTGGCGGGCGTTCTCCTCGCGCTCGCGGCGCAGCTGGCCGGTCAGCTCCGACAGGGTGACGTTACGGTCTGCCAGCCGGCGGGCGTTGTCGCCGAACTTCCAGATGATGAAGGGGATGACCAGGGCCTGGGCCACGGCCGTCGCCATGTCGCCGCTGCGCGAGAGCAGCGCTCCCAGGATCCAGACCGCCGCGAGCGTCGCCCCGCAGACCGCGGCGTGGGCCGTGCGGCAGGTGGCGGCCACCGTGTACAGGGCCAGCATCAGGGCGCCGCTGTTGACGACGGGCCAGAACCCCGCGGCGATGTACCAGAGCCACAGGGCCGTGGCGGCCGCGAAGACGGTGCGGGGGGCCCGGCGGCGTGCGACGAGGACGAGGTTGGCGGCGCAGATCAGCGCGTAGCCCAGGGTGTCGGGCCGGTCCCAGTACCAGCCCTCGGGCGGGCGCTCGTGCGCCAGCAGCAGCGCCACGATCGTGAAGCCCACCGCCAGCGGCACGTCCAGCGCCGCGCGCGGCCACCCCGCGATCCTGCGTTCCAGTGCCCCCACCGTCCACATCGCCGCAGCGTAACCGCGTACCGGCAGGCGGAAAGCAGTGCGCTCCGGCACACGGTGCCGGAGCGCACTGCTGTGCAGCTGTTTGACGCTGTTACAGGTTCAAACCCGTCAGGACGAGAACACGCTCGTAGGTGTAGTCGTCCATCGCGTAGCGCACGCCCTCGCGGCCCACGCCGGACTGCTTGGCGCCGCCGTAGGGCATCTGGTCCGCGCGGTAGGACGGGACGTCGCCGATGATCACGCCACCGGTCTCCAGCGCGCGGTGCGCACGGAAGGCGGTCTGCAGGTCGTGCGTGAACACGCCCGCCTGCAGGCCGTACGGGGAGTCGTTGACCGCCGCGAACGCCTCGTCCTCGCCCTCGGCCTTGGTGATCGTCAGGACCGGGCCGAAGACCTCCTCGCAGGCGATCGTCACGCCGGCCGGGACGTCCGCCAGGACGGTCGGGGCGTACGTGGCGCCGTCGCGCTTGCCGCCCGCGAGCAGCGTCGCACCGGCCTGGACGGCCTCGTCGACCCAGGACTCCACGCGCTTGGCGGCGTCCTCGCTGACCAGCGGGCCGACGTCGGTGGCAACGTCGGACGGGTCGCCCGTCACCTGCGCCTCGACGGCCGCGACGACCTTCGGCACCAGCCGCTCGTACAGCGAGGCGTCGGCGATGACGCGCTGCACGGAGATGCAGGACTGGCCGCCCTGGTAGTTGGAGAAGGTGGCGATGCGCTGCGCCGCCCAGTCCAGGTCCTCCTCGGAGGACCAGTCGGCCAGGACGACGGCCGCGCCGTTGCCGCCGAGCTCCAGGGTGACGTGCTTGCGCGGCGCGGAGTCGAGGATCGACCAGCCGACCGGGCCGGAGCCGGTGAAGGAGATGACCGGCAGCCGCTCGTCCTGCACCAGGGCGGGCATCCGGTCGTTGGGCACGGGCAGGACGCTCCAGGAGCCCGCGGGCAGGTCCGTCTCGGCGAGGATCTCACCGAGGACCAGGGAGGAGATCGGGGTCGCCGGGGCCGGCTTGAGGATGATCGGGGCGCCGACGGCGATGGCCGGGGCGACCTTGTGCGCGCTCAGGTTGAGCGGGAAGTTGAAGGGCGCGATGCCGAGCACGGTGCCGCGCGGGAAGCGGCGCGTCAGCGCGAGGCGGCCGGTGCCGCCGGCGTCGGTGTCCAGGCGCTGGGCGTCGCCGGCGTTGAAGCGGCGCGCCTCCTCGGCGGCCCAGCGGAAGACGGAGACGGCACGGCCGACCTCGCCGCGCGCCCACTTGATGGGCTTGCCGTTCTCGGCGGAGATCAGCTGGGCGATCTCCTCGGTGCGCTCGGTCAGCCGCTTGACGACATGGTCGAGGGCGGCGGCCCGGACGTGGGCGGGGGTCGCGGCGAACTCGTCCCGCACGGCGTGCGCGGCGGCCACGGCCTCCTCGACCTGCGCCTCGGTGGGCACGCTCACGGTGCCGACGAGACGACCGTCCCAGGAGTTCGTGACGTCGAAGGTCTCCTCGCCGGTGGCCTCGCGGCCGGCCAGCCAGAACGCGTGGGGAGCAGTCACGGATTCCCTCCGGGGGGTGCAGACGTAATTGGCTCCCCCACCGTAGGTGTGGGGCGGCCCCCGGCTGTTTATCCGTCATGGAGCGCGCGACCGCGCGGGTGCACCGCTATGGCGTGGAGCCCAGCACGGCGCGGACGATGTCGACGTCGCGGGCGAGCGCCGGACGTCCTGGTTCGGCCAGTCGTACGGCACGGTCCTCGGAGCCACCTACGCGCAGATGTTCCCCGAGCG
>NZ_JBFADG010000033.1:0-58864 GCF_040641275.1 Streptomyces sp. NPDC021096
AATCGCCGGACGGGCTGGATTTCCAGCCCGTCCGGCGATTGAGGACCGGGGGTCCGGGGGCGGAGCCCCCGGTTACGGGAAGGGGCGGGGTGGGGGAAATCGCTCCGCGTCCGCAGGCCCCGCCACTCGCAGCGTCAGACGGGTCAGCGGCCCCCGCACCTGGACGTCCAAGGAGTCGCTGAGCGACCGGGCGAGCCAGAGGCCGTCCTCCACAGCCTCGGCATCCCCCGGCGGCCGGAACCCCGCGAACACCGCCCCCTCCCCCACAGCCGCCCCCTGCACCCGCACCAGCTCGTACGCCAGTACCCCCGGCTCCTCCCAGGCCCGCAGCGCCACCCGCGCCACCCCGGCCTCCCCGGCCGCCAGCAGATAGCCCGCGGCCTCGCAGACGGCCAGCACGGCCAGGGCCAGCCGCTCACCGCTCAGACCCCCCGCCGCGGCCCGCTCGCGGGCGAAGCGCCGGACGTCGGCGAGCGAGGCCGTCGGACCCGTCCGGGCGGCACCGGCCGGCGCCGGAGCCCGCGGCAGCCGCACTCCGGCCGCGTACGTGCCGGGATCGGCGTAGGCGGCGCACGGGATCAGCCGCTCCCCGTCCAGCCGCGCGGGATGCGTGGCGCAGGCCGCCTCGGCCACGTCCGGCGGCACGGTCCTGGTGTCGTACGGGCAGATCATCCACACCGGCAGCCCTGCCAGCAGCACGTTCAGCCCGGATTCCATCCGCTTCCACTCGGCGACCTGGCGGGCCGACTTCCCGCCCCACACCGGTTCGGCGATCATCCGCATCCGGCGCCCGGGCCGGGCGCGGTGGTCGTGGTAGCGCAGGAAGGCGGAGACCCGCTCCACGGGCCGGCGGCCGAAGTAGGCGGTCTCCGCCGTGTCCAGCGCGCGGGCCCGCTCCCCCAGGGCGTCGCGGAGCAGTTCGATGTTGGCGGGCGTCGTCGCGGCCAGCACGGGCTCCCCCGCGGCCAGCCCCGCCTCCACGAACGGCACCGCCATCGCCAGGAACTCGGCGTCGGTGCCGTACAGGCAGGCGTGGTGGACGAAACCGGGCCCGGCGCCGGCGCAGGTGTCCTCAGCAGGCATGCACGTCCCCCAGCCGGAGCCCTGGCGTACGGTCCCAGCCGACGAGGGTGATGACCTGCCGCAGATGGGGCGGCAGCGCGCTGAGCTCGACCGTGGCGTGCCGGGCGGCACGGGCCCGGGCGAAGGTCATCAGCAGCCGCAGGCCGCCCAGGTCCAGGAACTCCACCTGGGACATCTCCAGGCGGACGTCGCCCCGCACGCCCGCCACGGACCGCAGGGCGTCCCGCAGCCGCCGGTGCGCCCCGGCGTCCACCACGCCCTCGATCCGCAGCCCCTGGGGCCGGTAGGTGCGCACGACGACCAGCTCGGCCGTACGGACGAGGGGGTCCGCCTCGACGCTCCCGGCGTGCACGGACGCGAAGGCGTCCAGGGCGGCGGGCTCGCAGCGGCGGATGTCGTACTGGCAGACGGCCAGCGCCCCGCTGGAGGTGAACTCCTCCGCCAGCAGTGCCTCGTACCGCAGCAGCCGGGCGACCCCGAGGGCGCCGGGCGCGCCGTGCTCGTGCAGGGCCGCGCACAGGTCCCCGGCGACCCGCAGCGCCCGGTAGCCCTCCTCGCGGGAGCGCTCGGCGGCGCTGCGCAGCCTGCGCATCAGGGCGGCGGGCTCCAACTGGCCGCGCCCCGAGAGGAATTCGGCCAGCCGTACGACCTCCACACGGTCGGCCAGGCCGCCGGGCACGCTCGTGAGCCGGCATTCCTCCCACAGGGCACCGGGGCCGGTCGGGTCCTCCGCACCGCTCAGATAGAGGATCTTGTCCTCGGCGTCCAGCCCGCCGAGGACGAAGTCCCGCAGGATGGAGGCCCGCTCCTCGTCGGACCCGAAGAGCAGACACGCGTGGTCGCCGGGTTGCAGATCACCGACGTGGACCCGGCGGCGCACGCCGTTGGGATGGACCATGCGGGGATTATCCCGCCGGTCCCGAGAGGGGGGAAGGAGGCATGAAAAAATGCCCTCCGCCGAAGCGAAAGGCATTCTTTCCTCTGTACCCCCGACCGGATTCGAACCGGCGCTACCGCCTTGAGAGGGCGGCGTGCTAGGCCGCTACACAACGGGGGCTAGCTTTGCTGCTTGCAGAGCGAAAATGCTCTCTGCGCTGGGATACCAGGACTCGAACCTAGACTAAGGGAACCAGAAACCCTCGTGCTGCCAATTACACCATATCCCATGGTGAAACCAGTACCCCCGACCGGATTCGAACCGGCGCTACCGCCTTGAGAGGGCGGCGTGCTAGGCCGCTACACAACGGGGGCCCTAGCGATTCCCTTTCAGGGCGGACCCTGTTCGGAAATCAGTACCCCCGACCGGATTCGAACCGGCGCTACCGCCTTGAGAGGGCGGCGTGCTAGGCCGCTACACAACGGGGGCTCGCACTACGCTTTGCGCTTTCGCGCTGTTTGCTTCGCTAGTTTATCAAGAGAATTCGAAGCGATTTTCTCTTGCTGGGGTACCAGGACTCGAACCTAGACTAAGGGAACCAGAAACCCTCGTGCTGCCAATTACACCATACCCCACCGTAACTTCACCCCCCGTAAGGGGGTTTGTCCGGCTTGCGCCTCCCGCTCCGGCCTCTCGGCCCTCTCGGGCGGCGCAGGAAGAACATTACCCGAAGGTGGACTGGGGTCCAAAATCGATAGACCCTTCGCGCAAGCGCGAGGGGCCCGGCAGCCTGCGGCAGGCTGCCGGGCCCCTCGGGGCGCATGACGGTGGTGTCAGCCCGTGAGCTTGGCCAGGGCGGCGTCCACACGGGCCAGGGTGCGGTCACGGCCGAGCACTTCGAGGGACTCGAAGAGCGGGAGGCCGACGGTGCGGCCGGTGACGGCCACCCGGACCGGGGCCTGGGCCTTGCCGAGCTTGAGGCCGTGCTCCTCGCCCGCGGCGACGACGGCGGCCTTGAGGGCGTCGGCGTTCCACTCGGCCTCGGCCAGCTTGGCGCGGGCCGTGCGCAGCAGGGCGTCCGAACCCTCCTTCATGGCCTTGGCCCAGGACGCCTCGTCCTCGACGGGCTCGTCCAGGAAGAGGAAGTCGACGTTGGCGGTGATGTCGGAGAGGACCGTCACGCGGGTCTGGGCGTGCGGGGCGATCTCCTCCCACGCGGCCTGGTCGAACTTCTCGGGCGCCCAGTTGGCGTGCGGGGCCTTCAGCCAGGGCGCGCAGGCCTCGGCGAACGCCTTCGGCTCCAGCCGGCGGATGTGGTCGGCGTTGATCGCCTCGCACTTCTTGAGGTCGAAGCGGGCCGGGTTGGCGTTGACGTCCTTGACGTCGAACGCGGCGACCATCTCGTCCATCGTGAAGATGTCCTGGTCGGCCGAGAGGGACCAGCCGAGCAGGGAGAGGTAGTTGAGCAGGCCGTCGCGCAGGAAGCCGCGCTCCCGGTAGAGGTTCAGGGAGGACTGCGGGTCGCGCTTGGAGAGCTTCTTGTTGCCCTCGCCCATCACGTACGGCAGGTGGCCGAAGGCCGGGGTGCTGCCGTTGCCGACGCCGATCTCCGCGAGCGCCCGGTAGAGGGCGACCTGGCGCGGGGTGGAGGAGAGCAGGTCCTCGCCGCGCAGGACGTGGGTGATCTCCATCAGCGCGTCGTCGACGGGGTTGACGAGCGTGTAGAGGGGGGCGCCGTTGGCGCGGACGATGCCGTAGTCGGGCACGTTCTCCGGCGTGAAGGTCAGCTCGCCGCGGACCAGGTCGGTGAAGGTGATGGCCTCGTCGGGCATCCGGAAGCGGACGATCGGCTTGCGGTCCTCGCGCTCGTACTGCGCCTTCTGCTCGGCGCTCACCTCGCGGCACTTGCCGTCGTAGCCCGAGGGGCGGCCGGCCGCGCGGGCGGCCTCGCGGCGCTCGTCGAGCTCCTCGGTGGTGCAGTAGCAGTAGTACGCGTGACCGGCGTCGAGCAGCTTGGCGGCGACGTCCTTGTAGAGGTCCATGCGCTGCGACTGGCGGTACGGCGCGTGGGGGCCGCCCACCTCGGGGCCCTCGTCCCAGTCGAGGCCCAGCCAGCGCATGGCGTCCAGCAGCTGCTGGTACGACTCCTCCGAGTCGCGGGCCGCGTCGGTGTCCTCGATGCGGAAGACCAGGGTGCCGCCGTGGTGGCGGGCGAACGCCCAGTTGAAGAGGGCGGTGCGGACCAGACCCACGTGGGGGTTGCCGGTCGGCGAGGGACAGAAACGTACGCGGACGTTCGCGTTAGCCACGCTTGATCACCTTGTTGGTGAGAGTGCCGATGCCTTCGATGGTGACGGCGACCTCGTCGCCGACGTTGAGCGGTCCGACGCCGGCCGGGGTGCCGGTGAGGACGACGTCGCCGGGGAGCAGCGTCATCGCCTCGGTGATGTGGACGATCAGGTCCTCGATGGAGCGCACCATGTCGCTCGTACGGCCCAGCTGGCGCTGTTCGCCGTTCACGGTGCACATGATGCCGAGGTCGCCGGGGTCGAGCTCGGTCTCGACCCAGGGGCCGAGGGGGCAGGAGGTGTCGAAGCCCTTGGCCCGGGCCCACTGCTTCTCGCGCTGCTGGACGTCGCGCGCGGTGACGTCGTTGGCGCAGGTGTAGCCGAGGATGACGTCCTTGACGCGCTCGCGCGGGACCTCACGGCACATGCGGCCGATGACGACGGCGAGCTCGGCCTCGTGGTGGAGCTCGCTGGAGAAGGAGGGGTAGGCGATCGGGTCGCCGGGGCCGATGACGGCGGTGGAGGGCTTGAAGAAGGTGACGGGCACCTCGGGGACCTCGTTGCCCAGCTCCGCGGCGTGTTCGGCGTAGTTGCGGCCGATGGCGACGACCTTGTTGGGCAGCACGGGCGGCAGCAGCCGCACCTTGCTCAGCGGGATCTTCTGCCCCGAGCGCTCGAATTCCGCGAAGGGGTGCCCCTTGATGATGTCGAGGACGGGACCGCCCTCGGTCGAGGCGTCCCCCTCTACGACGCCGAAGGCGACGTTTCCGTCGATGGAGAACCTGGCGATGCGCACGGGAAGCTCGCGCCCCTTGTCTGATTGGCCGGAGTCTGACCGTCTCAGGCTATCGCGGGGGGCGTGCGCGACCCGTGCGCGTCAGGCCTAGGCCTGGGGCGTCTGCGGCTGCGGCGCGACCATGAGGACGGTGCGGCGCGGGTTGGCGGTGGCCGTCGGCAGCTCCATGGAGTGCTGCGGGCGCTCGGCGACGGCGAAGAGGCCGGTCGTCTCGACGGCCTCGAGGTGCGCGAGCGTGGTGCGGCGCGGGTTGGCGGTCTTACGGGACGGCGTCGACGGGTTCGCAGTCTTCACTGGGGGGCCTCGCGTTGTCGGTTCTTGGCGTTTTCGCCGCTGTGTAAAGGACCAGGCTAGGCGCGCCCTTCCCCATCCGCATGCTGGACAAGTCCCGGCTTTACTGTGAGTTTGCTCACGACGCAACCGAAATATGCGGCATATCGGGCGGCCATTTCGCCTCCGCGAAACGGACATTGCAGGGCTGAATTAGACGTTCCGCTCCTGATCATGAGGACTGGGACACGCCGAGACCCCCGATGCGGACCATGTGACTCATAGCCATAAGTCCGACATAGTGCACCCAATCTTCTACCGTGTGTCACGGATCCCCTCACCCAGCGTCACGGCCGGGAGGGCTACCCCCACCGGCCTTGTTGGGAGATCCGGCACTGTGCTGGAATTCCGGGGACCGCCAGGGGGGCCACCGCGGTCCCCCCACGACTCGACACCGTCCTCCCGCTCACCCGGGGGGGCGCCTGGTCCAGAGGTTGCGACGCTAGTGCAGGGACGTTTCAAGAGGGATGGCAGCGCTGCGGCGGAGCCGGAGCCGCGCGGTGCGACCGACCGCGGCACGACCGTCGGCGCGCCCGCCGAGGCAACGAACGGCAGCGAGCCTGCCGAACAGCCCAAGGCGAAGACGAAGGGCCCCAGTGGGCCGGGCTCACGAATAGCCCTGCGCAACTGGCGAATCAGTACCCGACTGGTCTCCCTGCTCGCTCTCCCCGTCGTCGCCGCGACGACCCTGGGTGGCCTGCGTATCCAGACCTCGCTTCAGAACGTCGACCAGCTCGACCACATGAAGCTGCTCACGGAGATGACGACCAAGGCGACCCAGCTCGCCGACGCCCTCCAGGAGGAGCGCGACAAGTCCGCGGGCCCGATCGTCGCGAACAACCCCAAGGACGACCAGGTCATCGCCCCTCGGGTCAAGACCGATCAGCGGATCCAGGCCTTCCGCGACACCACCAAGAAGGCCAAGGCGAACGACTCGACGCTGGTCGGTGTGCAGACGACCCTCGTCGACATCACCAAGCAGCTCGACAAGATCAAGGCCGTCCGGGAGAAGGCGTTCACCGACCGCGAGTACCTCTCGCAGACGGTCAGCAACTACAACGCGCTCATCACCTCGCTGCTGTCCCTGTCCCAGGACATGGCCCAGGCCACCAGCAACAGCGAGATGATCACCTCGACCCGTGCGCTGGCGACGTTCTCCTCCGCGAAGGAGTACGCCTCCATCCAGCGTGCGGTCATCAGCGCCGCGCTCGCCAACCCCAAGGGCGCGAGCCTGAGCGCGAACGACCACCAGTACGGCAAGACGGCGCTGGAGAACGAGGAAGAGGCCCTGCGCCGCTTCACCGCCATCCGGGCCGGCGACTCCGCCGACCTGCTCAAGGCGATCAACGGTGGCGACACCAACGTCACCTCCGCGAACACCTTCGCCGAGCGGGCCTTCGGCAACACCAACGCGTTCAAGGACGAGAAGACCTCGTACCGCGACTGGTACGACCAGGACAGCGTCAAGCTCGAAGAGATGGCCAAGATCGAGCTGACCCTGCTCTCGCAGATGGAGCAGAAGGCCCAGGAGCTGCGTGAGGACGCCCAGCAGGAAGCCATCCTCAACGGTGCCCTGATCGTCCTCGTCCTCGGCATCTCGCTCGTCGGCGCCTTCGTCGTGGCCCGGTCCATGGTGCGGTCGCTGCGGCGACTGCAGGACACCGCCCAGAAGGTCGCCCAGGAGCGCCTGCCCGAGCTCGTCAAGCAGCTCTCCGAGACCGACCCGCAGGACGTCGACACCACCGTCGAGTCGGTCGGTGTGCACAGCCGGGACGAGATCGGCAAGGTGGCCGCGGCCTTCGACGAGGTGCACCACGAGGCCGTCCGTCTCGCCGCCGAGCAGGCCCTTCTGCGAGGCAACGTCAACGCGATGTTCACCAACCTCTCGCGCCGCAGCCAGGGCCTCATCCAGCGTCAGCTCTCGCTCATCTCCGAGCTGGAGAGCCGCGAGGCCGACCCGGACCAGCTCTCCTCGCTCTTCCGGCTCGACCACCTCGCGACCCGTATGCGCCGTAACGGCGAAAACCTCCTCGTCCTCGCGGGTGAAGAGCCCGGCCGCCGGTGGACCCGGCCCGTCCCGCTCGTCGACGTCCTGCGTGCCGCCGCCTCCGAGGTGGAGCAGTACGAGCGCATCGAGCTCAGCGGTGTGCCGCCGACCGAGGTCGCCGGCCGCGTGGTCAACGACCTCGTCCACCTCCTCGCCGAGCTGCTGGAGAACGCGACCTCGTTCTCCTCCCCGCAGACCAAGGTCAAGGTCACCGGTCACGCGCTGCCCGACGGGCGGGTGCTGGTCGAGATCCACGACACCGGCATCGGCCTCTCGCCCGACGACCTCGCGGCGATCAACGAGCGGCTCGCCAGCCCGCCGACCGTGGACGTCTCGGTCTCGCGACGCATGGGTCTGTTCGTGGTCGGCCGTCTGTCCCTGCGACACGGCATCCGCATCCAGCTGCGCCCGTCCGACTCGGGCGGTACGACCGCGCTCGTCATGCTGCCGGTCGACGTGGCCCAGGGCCACAAGAAGCCGGCCCCGGGCGCGGGCGGCCCCGGTGCGCCCGCCGGCAACGCCGGTGCCCCCGGCAACGCCGGTCAGCCGCGCCGTCAGGTGCCGGGCAACGCCCCGCGCGCCGCGCTGGCGCCGCGCTCCGGTGCGCCGGAGGGCGGTCTGCCGCAGCGCGGCGGCCAGGGCTCCGGCCCGTCCGGCGGTGCCGCGGCGGGCAGCCTCT
Source organism: Streptomyces sp. NPDC021096 (assembly GCF_040641275.1). Lineage (NCBI taxonomy): Bacteria > Bacillati > Actinomycetota > Actinomycetes > Kitasatosporales > Streptomycetaceae > Streptomyces > Streptomyces sp. NPDC021096. The sequence continues at coordinate 8,101 of NZ_JBFADG010000033.1, forward strand.
TCGACACCACCCCGCGCGGTGGCAAGGGCGGCGCCCCGGGTCTGCCGACCCGTGGCAACGGCGGCCCCGGCACGGTGCCGCCCGCCGGTGGCGCCGGCCGTCCGCAGCTCCCCGCCCGCGGCGCGGGCTCCGGCCCGGCCGCGCCGAGCTGGGGCAACGACGCGCCCGCCGCCGGGGGTCCGGGCCGCAAGGGCCCGCAGCCGCAGGCTCCGGTCGACGACTGGCCGCTGTCCTCGGACGGTTCGGCTCGCGGCGCCCAGGAGACCCCGCGGGGCCACGAGGACCACAACGACGGCCGGTCCGGCCGGTTCGCCAAGCCCACGCCGGGCGGCGGTCCGGGCGACACCGCCCAGTTCGCGCCGATCACCGACGCCACCGAGCCGCCGTCCTCGGGCACGGGCCAGTTCGCCCGCCCGAAGCCGGCCGGCCAGCAGGGCGGTCCCGCCGACACCGGCCGGTTCGCCCGGCCCGCCGACGCGGCCCCGGCCGCCGGCCCCGGCGACACCGGCCAGTTCCCGGCGGTCCCCGCCGCGAACGAACCGCGCTCCGGCGGCACCGGCCAGTTCGAGCTGCCCGGCGGCCCGAGCACCACCGGCCAGTTCGCCGTGCCCGCGCCGAGCGAGCCGCAGAACAGCACCACCGGCCGCTTCGAGCTGCCCGGCGGTCCGCAGTCCACCGGCCAGTTCGCGCAGCCGCAGTTCGGCGGCGACCGCAACGGCGGCGACACCGGCCAGTTCGCGCGGCCCGAGCCGCAGGGCACCCCCCTGCCGGACGCGGGCGCCGGAGACGGCCGTACGCCGCTGTTCGACGACCTCGAGTCGCACTGGTTCCGCGGCGAGGCCCCGGCCGGTGTGCCGGAGCAGCCGGCGGACACCGCCCGGCCGCCCCAGCGCCGTGCCCCGATCGCCAAGCGCGCTCCGCAGGAGGCCCCGCAGGGCCCCGGTGCGGCGCAGGGCGGTCCGCAGGCGGCGCAGAGCGGTCCGCAGGAGCCCTGGCGGGACTCCCCCAACGACGAGCGCTGGCGCAAGGCCGAGCAGGTCCGCGAGCCGGCGGCGGGCGGCAAGACGCCGTCCGGGCTGCCGCGGCGGGTGCCGCGCGCCAACCTCGTCGAGGGAACCGCCGAGACCCAGTCCCTTCCGACCGGTCCGCAGGTCTCGCGTGCGCCCGACGACGTACGCGGCCGGCTGACCAATCTCCGCCGGGGCATCCAGCAGGGACGTCAGGCCGGCAACGGTTCGACCACCGGCAGTCACAATGTTGGCCCCACTTATCAGCAGGAGCGTTAGTTGAGTCCGATGAGCCAGGCGGCGCAGAATCTGAACTGGTTGATCACCAACTTCGTGGGCAACACCCCCGGGGTGTCCCACACCGTGGTGGTCTCCGCCGACGGGCTCCTTCTGGCGATGTCCGAAGGGTTCCCGCGGGACCGTGCCGACCAGCTGGCGGCGGTGGCCTCCGGGCTGACCTCGCTGACGGCCGGCGCCTCCCGCATCTTCGAGGGGGGCGCGGTCAACCAGACCGTGGTGGAGATGGAGCGGGGGTTCCTCTTCATCATGTCCGTCTCCGACGGATCCTCCCTGGCCGTGCTGGCGCACCCCGAGTGCGACATCGGCCTCGTGGGCTACGAGATGGCCCTCCTGGTCGACCGCGCGGGCAATGTGCTGACGCCCGAGCTGCGGTCCGAGCTCCAGGGCAGCCTGCTGAACTGACCACCGCACACCGCAAATCCCGTCCGACCGTACGGCCGAAAACCCCCCACCGGCCCCCGCTCGACGGCATTATTGCCTTCCTGCTGTCCCGTCCGGAGGATTCATGACCCCGCCCGCCTCGCCCGGCCCGTACGGCGCACACCATGCGTCGTACGGGGAAGAAGGCGCCGACCAGCCGCTGGTCCGCCCCTATGCCATGACGGGGGGCCGCACCCGGCCGCGCTACCAGCTCGCCATCGAGGCGCTGGTCAGCTCCACGGCCGACCCGGCCCACCTCGGGGGCCTGCTCCCCGAGCACCAGCGGATCTGCCACCTGTGCCGGGAGGTCAAGTCGGTCGCGGAGGTCTCCGCGCTCCTGAACATGCCCCTGGGCGTGGCCCGGATCCTGGTCGCCGACCTGGCGGAGGCCGGCATGGTGGCGATCCACCAGCCGGGCGGCAGCGGCGAGGCCGGCGGTACGCCGGATGTGACACTGCTCGAAAGGGTGCTCAGTGGACTTCGGAAGCTCTAGCGGGGGCGTCGGCCGTTCCACCACGTCCGCGAAGATCGTGGTGGCGGGCGGCTTCGGCGTCGGCAAGACCACATTCGTGGGCGCGGTCTCGGAGATCAGTCCGCTGCGCACCGAGGCGGTCATGACGTCCGCCTCGGCGGGCATCGACGACCTGAGCCACGTCCAGGACAAGACCACGACGACCGTGGCGATGGATTTCGGCCGCATCACGCTCGATGACGACCTCATCCTGTACCTGTTCGGCACCCCCGGACAGGACCGCTTCTGGTTCATGTGGGACGACCTGGTGCGCGGTGCCATCGGCGCCGTCGTCCTCGTCGACACCCGGCGGCTGGCGGACTGTTTCCCGGCCGTGGACTACTTCGAGAACAGCGGTCTGCCCTTCGTCATCGCCCTCAACGGCTTCGACGGACACCAGCCGTACAGCCCGGAGGAGGTCCGTGAGGCCCTCCAGATCGGCCCCGACGCGCCGATCATCACGACCGACGCACGCCACCGCAACGAGGCGAAGAGCGCGCTCATCACGCTCGTCGAACACGCCCTCATGGCACGGCTGAAATAGTGTTGTTCGCCGAAATTTGTGACGGTGCGTAAGTTGTGGCATTGACCACGACGCCCTTCAAAGTTCATAACATTTCGACAGAGAATTGGCCGGACGCGACCACTGGGCGCGTCCGGCCGATTGCACTCTGCACACATGTGGCCCGCCATTTGACGCGGCTCGGCCTTAATGCCCGTTTTATGTCGGGCAAATCGCGGCCTTCACGGGCTCTGTCCGTTGTTTGGAATGCGCCTGTCCGACGTGCTGGAATTCCCGGACTGAGCAGTCACGGCTCAGCAGATAAACGGCACAGCACAGGTGCCGACGCCGAGAGGTTGTTGGTCGAGTGAGGCGAAGAAAGACGGGCGCCGCGCAGCAGGCGCGGGACGAGCGGGGTGCCTTCACCCCGCCGTCGCGCACAGCGGTGCCTCCTTCCGATATGCCCGAACCCCCCGCCACCCCCGAAGGCAGCGGCGGCAGATTCTCGCCCCGCAACTGGCGTGTGCCGGTCCGGCTGAACGCGATTCTGCTGATCCCGGTGATCATCGCCCTGGTCTTCGGCGGCCTCAAGGTCAAGGTGTCGGCGGACGACTGGCTCGAGGCACGGGACGCGGCGAACACCGCCCGCGTCGTCCAGGCCGCGGCCACGTACGCCCACGCCGTCATCGACGAGCGTGACCTGACCGCCAAGCCGCTGCTCGAGGGCAACACCGACGACCCGGTCATCAAGAAGACCCGGGCCGCCACCGACATCGCCCGCGCGACGTTCGACAAGCGCGTCAAGGACATGCCGGACACCCCGAGCCTCCAGCGCCGGCTCAAGGCGGTCCGTGCCGCCGAGCCGATGCTGCCCGCCCTGCGCAAGGGCGCCTACACCGACGCGTTCGAGGGTGCGAAGACCGAGGACGGCTACGGCGCCATCCAGCGCCCGCTCATGGCCTTCACCAACGAGCTGGGTCTGGGCACCGGCAACGTCACCTCCTACGGCCGTGCCGTCTACGCCATCTCGCTCGCCAAGGCGGCCGAGTCGCTGCAGCGCTCGATCGGCACCCACCTGCTGATCAAGCCGGGCACGGCCACGGACCGCCAGACGCTGCTGACCTCCTTCTCCTCGTACAACTTCCTCGAGTACATCGCCCTCAGCGAGTTCGAGTCCGGTGGTACGGACGAGGACCTCAAGCGCCTGAAGACGGCGCTGGCCACCGAGGCGCAGGTCGACGAGCAGAACAAGATGGCCCTGGCCATCATGTCCGGCGCCACCGCCGCGCAGCTGAAGGCCAAGGGCGTCACCGCCGACTCCTGGCAGACCACCTCGTCGGGGAAGTTCAGCGCCTACCGCACGGTCGAGGAGCACCTCGCCGACAAGGCCGTGGACGAGGCCGAGACGGTCTCCTCGGACTCCGCGCGGGACGCGATCGTCAACTCCTCGATCATGGTCGTCGCGCTGCTGATCGCCTTCTTCGTGGCCGGCCGCATCGCCCGCTCGATGAGCCGGAACATGCTCCGTCTGCGCGGCGCGGCCTTCGACATCGCCGAGCAGCGCCTGCCGGCGCTGGTCGACCAGCTCTCGCGGACCGACCCGGGCCGGGTGAACACCCATGTGGAGCCCATCCCGATCACGACCAAGGACGAGATCGGCGAGGTCGCCCGCGCCTTCGACCAGGTCCACCGCGAGGCCGTGCGGCTCGCCGCCGAGCAGGCGGGCCTGCGGGGCAACGTCAACGCGATCTTCACCAACCTCTCGCGCCGCAACCAGGCACTGATCGAGGGCCAGCTGACCCTCATCACCGACCTGGAGAACAACGAGGCCGACCCGGACCAGCTGGAGAACCTCTTCCGCCTGGACCACCTGGCCACCCGTATGCGCCGCAACGGCGAGAACCTCCTCATCCTCGCGGGCGAGGAGCCCGGCCGCCACTGGGATCAGCCGATCCCGCTGGTGGACGTGTTGCGGGCCGCCACCTCCGAGGTGGAGGCGTACGAGCGCATCGAGCTGGCCGGCGTCCCGGAGGCCGAGATCCACGGCCTGGCCGTGACCGACCTCGTGCACCTGCTGGCCGAGCTGCTGGAGAACGCCACCACGTTCTCCTCCCCGCACACCAAGGTCCGCGTCACCGCGACCCGGCTGCCCGACGGCCGGGTGATGGTCGAGATCCACGACAAGGGCATCGGCCTGACCGCCGAGGACTTCGCGGACATCAACCACAAGCTCGCCAACCCGCCGACCGTGGACGTCTCGATCGCCCAGCGCATGGGTCTGTTCGTGGTCGGCCGCCTGGCGGCGCGACACGGCATCCGCGTCCAGCTGCGCCCCTCGGGCGAGCAGGCCGGCACCACCTCGCTGGTGATGCTGCCGGACGCGATCACGCACGGCGGTGGCGGCGACGACCTCGCCGAGGACGACTTCACCGTCTCCCGCATGGTGCCCGGCCAGCAGCAGCCCGCCATGGGCCATGGCCAGCGCACCGCCGCGGAGCTGGGCTTCGACGACTCGCGCTACGAGCCCGGTCAGGAGGCCGGCACCGGTGCCGCGCTGGACCCGGTCGGCCGCTCCCTGATGCGCAAGGAACGGCGCGCGGCCCTGGAGGCACAGACCTCCGACCAGCGCCCGCTGTTCCGCGACGAGGTCCCGCAGCAGCAGTTCGAGCAGCCGCACGCCCTGCCGCAGGAGCACATACCCCCGCAGCAGCAGACCGGCTTCGGCCAGGCGGCCGATCCGCAGCAGCAGTACGCGGAAGCCGGCTACGCGGAATCCTCCTACGAGGACCGGGGTGTTGACGCCCAGGAGTCCTACGGTGACTTCAACGCCCCCGGCTACCAAGGGGAGTGGAGCGAGCCAGGTCCGTACCAGCATGAGTACGGGCAGGGTTACGCAGCGGAACCGGAATCCCAGCCGTCCGCTGACACGGCCCAGCCGGAGCGCGTAGAGTTCGACCGTCCGGGCCCCGCCTCGAGCGGCTCCCCCTCGCTGACCGGGTCCGGTCTGCCGCGCCGCGACAAGCGGTGGCAGGATGCCGATACGGGCGAGGAGGCCACGAGGGACGGCAGCGCGGAACCGGAGCAGTCCCGGCAGGCGGACGTACGGCCCCAGGAGGGCGAGAACTCCGAATGGCGGTCGGCGAACGACGAGCTGTGGCAGCGTGCCGGTCAGCTCAAGGAGCCGAAGGCCGGCGGCGTCACTCCCTCCGGCCTCCCCCGCCGGGTCCCGAAGGCCAATCTGGTCGAGGGCAAGGCGGCGACGGCCGCACAGGACGGCCCCCAGATCTCCCGCGCCCCGGAAGACGTCCGCGGCAGGTTGGCAAACCTCCGTCGCGGCATCCAGCAGGGGCGCAACGCGGGAACGGACACAGGCGAGTTCCCCGTGCATGAGCAGCATCAGCAACACGACCAGGGCTTCGGCCCCGGCGGCACCTACGATCAGGAGCGTTAGTGTGAGCCCGATGAGCCAGGCGGCGCAAAACCTGAACTGGTTGATCACCAGTTTCGTGGACAACACCCCAGGGGTGTCCCACACCGTCGTGGTCTCCGCCGACGGACTCCTTCTGGCGATGTCCGAAGGCTTTCCGCGGGACCGCGCCGACCAGCTGGCGGCGGTGGCCTCCGGCCTGACCTCGCTGACCGCGGGTGCCTCGCGCATCTTCGAGGGCGGCGCTGTCAACCAGACCGTGGTGGAGATGGAGCGCGGCTTCCTCTTCATCATGTCCGTCTCCGACGGATCCTCCCTGGCCGTGCTGGCGCACCCCGAGTGCGACATCGGCCTCGTGGGCTACGAGATGGCCCTCCTGGTCGACCGCGCGGGCAATGTGCTGACGCCCGAGCTGCGGTCCGAACTGCAGGGGAGCCTTCTCAACTAACAAAGAGGCAGTGCGTTTCGCGCCACCGCGCCATAAGGTGCGGTGGCGCGACCAGCAGCAGACAGGCAAGTCGGAGGAGGAGACGTGGCAACGCCCCCAGGCGGTTACCCGTATGGCAATGACCAGCAGGCTCAACCCCCGTTGAACCGCTACAACTTCCCCTCCTCGCCAAGCCACCGGGCCATGCCGGAGCAGCAGCGCCCTGCGCAGGTGCCGGCCCCGCCTCAGCAGCAACGGCGCGCGCCGTCGTCCCCCGCGGGCGGCGGCAACACCAAGCACAACCCGCTGGTCCGTCCTTATGCGATGACCGGCGGCCGGACCAGGCCGCGTTACCAGCTCGCCATCGAGGCACTGGTGCACACCACGGCCCAGCCCTCCCAGCTCCAAGGGCAGTTGCCTGAACATCAGCGCATCTGCCATCTGTGCCGCGAGATCAAGTCGGTCGCCGAGATCTCGGCACTTCTTTCCATTCCGCTCGGCGTTGCCCGAATCCTCGTCGCCGACCTGGCGGAGGCCGGACTCGTCGCCATTCATCAGCCCGGCGGCGATGCGTCCGCCGGCGGCCAGCCTGACGTGACACTGCTCGAAAGGGTGCTCAGTGGACTTCGGAACCTCTAGCGGCGAGGCAGCCCGCTCCACCACCTCCGCGAAGATCGTGGTGGCGGGTGGCTTCGGCGTGGGCAAGACCACGTTCGTCGGCGCGGTCTCGGAGATCAACCCGCTGCGCACCGAAGCCGTCATGACCTCCGCCTCGGCGGGCATCGACGACCTCACCCACGCGCCGGACAAGACCACGACGACCGTGGCCATGGACTTCGGCCGCATCACCTTGGACCAGGACCTGATCCTGTACCTGTTCGGTACCCCCGGACAGGACCGCTTCTGGTTCATGTGGGACGACCTGGTGCGCGGTGCCATCGGCGCCGTCGTCCTCGTCGACACCCGCCGCCTGGCGGACTGCTTCCCGGCGGTCGACTACTTCGAGAACAGCGGCCTGCCCTTCGTCATCGCCCTCAACGGCTTCGACGGACACCAGCCGTACACGCCGGAGGAGGTCCGTGAGGCCCTCCAGATCGGCCCGGACGCCCCGATCATCACGACGGACGCCCGACACCGCAACGAAGCGAAGAGCGCCCTCATCACGCTCGTCGAGCACGCCCTCATGGCGCGACTGCGCTAGCAGTCCGGGCGCTCCGGCCGGTACGGATGCGAAAAGGTCCCCGCACTCCTCGGGAGTGCGGGGACCTTTTCGCTGTCCGTTGCCGTGCCGGGGGCGTCAGCCCTGCCAGCTGTGCGGCGCTCTGAAGCCGGAGCTGCGCTCCAGGCGGCGCCAGACGGCGGTGGTGCGGCGCGGGCGCGGGGCCCGGGCGGCGTGCTGGTTGCCGGCGGCGGCGCGGGCGAGGAGGACGGCGGTCACCGCTGCCAGCTCCTCGGCGTCCGCGGTGCCCTTCTCGACGCGTACGAGCGTGTCGTTCATGCGAGGTCTCCGATTGCTGAAGTGCGGGACGTGCGTTACTGGGGCGGGTTGCCGTGCTTGCGCGAGGGCAGGTCCGCGTGCTTGGACGCGAGCATCGCCAGCGAGCGGATGAGCACCGACCGGGTCTCGGCCGGGTCGATCACGTCGTCGACCAGGCCGCGCTCGGCGGCGTAGTAGGGGTGCATCAGCTCGGCCTTGTACTCCTTGACCATGCGGGCGCGCATGGCCTCGGGGTCGTCCGCCTCGGCGATCTGCTTGCGGAAGATCACGTTGGCCGCGCCCTCCGCGCCCATGACCGCGATCTCGTTGGTCGGCCAGGCGTAGGTGAGGTCCGCGCCGATCGACTGCGAGTCCATCACGATGTACGCACCGCCGTAGGCCTTGCGAAGGATCACCGAGATCCGGGGCACCGTGGCGTTGCAGTAGGCGTACAGCAGCTTGGCGCCGTGCCGGATGATTCCACCGTGCTCCTGATCGACGCCGGGGAGGAACCCGGGTACGTCCAGAAGAGTGATGATCGGGATGTTGAAGGCATCGCACATCTGGATGAACCGTGCGGCCTTCTCGGAGGCCTCGATGTCCAGGACGCCGGCGAGGGACTGCGGCTGGTTGGCGACGATGCCGACGACCTGGCCGTCCAGGCGGGACAGGGCGCAGATGATGTTGGTGGCCCAGCGCTCGTGGACCTCGAGGTAGTCGCCGTCGTCGACGAGCTCCTCGATGACCTTGCGCATGTCGTACGGCCGGTTGCCGTCGGCGGGCACCAGGTCCAGCAGGGCGTCGCCGGTGCGGTCGGCCGGGTCCTCGGACTCGACGCGGGGCGGGTTCTCGCGGTTGTTCTGCGGCAGCAGGGACAGGAGGTAGCGGACCTCCTCCAGGCAGGTCTCCTCGTCGTCGTACGCGAAGTGGGCCACGCCGGAGGTCTCGGCGTGCACGTCGGCGCCGCCGAGGCCGTTCTGGGTGATCTCCTCGCCCGTCACCGCGCGCACCACGTCGGGGCCGGTGATGAACATCTGCGAGGTCTCGCGGACCATGAAGACGAAGTCGGTGAGGGCCGGGGAGTAGGCCGCGCCGCCCGCGCAGGGGCCGAGCATCACGCTGATCTGCGGGATGACGCCGGAGGCCTTGGTGTTGCGCTGGAAGATGCCGCCGTAACCGGCGAGGGCGGAGACGCCCTCCTGGATACGGGCGCCGGCGCCGTCGTTGAGGGAGACCAGCGGCGCACCCGCCGCGATGGCCTTGTCCATGATCTTGTGGATCTTGGTGGCGTGGGCCTCGCCCAGCGCGCCGCCGAAGATCCGGAAGTCGTGTGCGTAGACGAACACGGTCCGGCCGTGCACGGTCCCCCACCCGGTGATCACACCATCGGTGTAGGGGCGCTTGGCCTCCAGCCCGAAACCGGTGGCACGGTGCCGCCGCAGCGGCTCCACCTCGGTAAAAGAGCCCTCGTCCAGCAGGAGATCAATGCGCTCGCGAGCGGTCAGCTTGCCCTTGGCCTTCTGTGCCTGGGTGGCCCGCTCGCTCGGGCCGCGCCGAACCTGCTCGCGGATGGCGTGCAGCTCGGCGACGCGCCCACGGACGTCATTCGCCTCTACGGGCGCACCTTCGAGATTGCTCATGGATAGACGGTACGCGGCGGGGGCGCCGGAACATCATGTCGGTTCCACACAACGTAGTGCGCGATTTCGTGGGCAGGCGGGACAGAACTGCACAGCGCCCTTATCAGTTGTCCTCGTTCGAGCGGGCGTCCCACGCTGTGAGTACCCCACAAATATGGACGGGCCAAGACGTCATATATATGGCTTGACCAGGTACCGCCGTTCGGGGGTACCCGGCTCATGTCACCTCGACGCGGCAGCCGTGCGAGGCGCACGCCGTCCCGGGAGTGATCCGCAGGCGCAGCGCCGCTCCGGCGGCCAGGACGCGTACGGCCGCGTCGTGGGCGGTGACGCGACGCACCGGGTGTGACCAGATGAGGTCGACGGTGTCGCCCGTGCGCAGGGGGGCGGCGAGGTGGAGGGTGGCGGTGCGTCCGTGGCGGCGCAGGAGGACGGAGGCGGGGGTGGTGACGGTGAGGGGGCCTACGGTGCCGGCCTGCCAGAAGTTGGCGGCGGTCAGGCCCAGGGAGGGGATGTGCACGGCCTGGCGGTCGCGGGTGTTGGCCAGGACGGTGAGCCAGCGCGGGTCGGCGGCGCGGGCGGCGAGGTCGCGGGGGGCGGCGCCGGGCATCAGGAGGTAGGCGTAGGCGGCGTCGTCGGGGTCGGTGCCGTGCGGGTGCCACAGGGTGAGGTAGCGGCGGGTGACGGGGGTGGGCGAGCCGCCGGCGTTGATGTCGCGCCAGGAGCCGGTGCGGGCCGGGCGCAGCGCCTTGAGTGGGGCGCCGCCGGGGAAGACGTAGCCGCCGTGTCCGGCGAGGTGGGCCCAGTGGGCGCGGGGGAAGGAGCGCGACCAGCCGTCCCGGACGGGCTGGGCCTCGCCGTCCACGGTGAGGGCGGCCGTGCCGTCGACGCCGAGGTTGCGGTTGTCGACGACCGTCTCGACCTCGTGCCCGTCCCGGGCGGTGATCCCGGCGCCGAGGCAGACGAGGGCGTCCGCGACGCAGAACCAGGACTTGCGCGCCTCCAGGGTGGAGCCGAGCCCCTTGAGGTGCTGGCCGACGGCCGCGTACTGCCCGTCGGTGACGCCGCCGACCCAGCGGACGGCGGGTCTGGGGGCGCCCCAGCCGCCGCCCTCGTCGTCGGCGAGCGGGCGGGCGCTGACGGTGGTGCCGGGCAGCCGGTAGGGGTCGACGGTGGGCCAGAAGGAGTCCGTGTACTGGCCGCCGCCTTCCTTGGTGCCCCACCACAGGACCATTCCCGCGCCGGTGTGCCAGCCGCGCGGGTTCTCGCCGTTGCCGTTCTCGTAGTGGGTGATGCGGTCGGAGGCCATGGCGATGTTCGCGGCCCAGCCGGGGCGCCGGTGGACGGCCCGGTCCATGGCGGCGAAGAGCCGGTGGCCGACGGGTTCGGGCGCGGGGGGCAGGGGGCGCTCGTCGACGGCGGCGAGCCGGGCGAGGTCGGCGACCGGGAAGCGGGGGTCGGTGCGCAGCGGGAGGGTGGTGTCCCGGGCGATCCAGCCCTTGATCATCCGGTGCCAGCGGTCCCGTTCCGCCGGGCTCGCGCCCTCGGCGAGCAGGGCGATGGCGGCGATGAGGGCGTGTCCGCGCTGGTGGTCGCTCTGGAGCAGCGCGCGGGGGTCGGCGCTCTGCAGGCCCCGGCTGATGGCGCGGCCCGAGACGCTGTCCATCACCAGGCCGTTGTGGATCAGTGGTGCGTACGCCCGTTCGACGCTGTCGTGGATGATCTGCCGGGCCGGGTCGGTGATCTCCCAGGGCGATCCGCGCAGCAGTGCGAAGAGCCGCCCTAGGCCGTCGAGGAGGACGTAGCCGTACGTCCCGGAGTAGGCGACCGAGGTGTGCTGGAGGAAGGAGCCGTCGGCGTGGAGGCCGTCGCCGCGGGTGACGTAGGGGAAGACCGGCGAGAGGGCGTCGCGGGCCAGGGCGATCTTCGCGGGGGCGGCGCCGAGGACGCCGCGCAGGGCGACGACGCGGCACAGGTCGACGCGGTTGGCGCCGGTGCTGGTGCCGGTGTAGTCGCCGAGCAGGGAGTCGGGGACGAAGTGGTCGACGGCGGCGAGGCAGCGGCCGCGCCGGGCCTCGCCCGCCTCGTCGTGGAGGAGGGCGAGGGTGTCCAGGAGCAGCCGGGGGCTGCCGATCTGCCACTCCCACCAGTTGCCGTAGCGGGTGGTGCCGGGGTGGTAGACGCGCTCGTGGAGGTGGTCGAGCCCGGCGAGGACGTCGGCCGCGAGGGCGGTGTCGCCGGTGAGGCCGGTGCCGGGCTGGGCGTGGGCCTGGGCCATGGTGTGCAGCCGGGCGTAGCTCTGGGTGATGCCGGCGGGCGGGTCGAAGGGCGCGTCGGGCCAGAGCGAGTCCGGGGCGGGGCGCATGCTCGCGCGGTGGGCGCGGGCGAGGTCGCCGGTGCGGCGCAGGGCGGTGGCGTAGGGGTCGGCGGTGGGGTCGAAGCCGGTGCCGAGGGTGAGGGTGCGCCAGCGTCTTCGTAAGGCGGTGAAGTCGTCCGCGGCGGCGGGGGTGGCGAGGCCGAGGGCTCCTATGGAGCCGGCGGCGGTGAGGAAGGTGCGGCGGGTCCAGTTGGCGGCCACGGCGGTGTTCTCCCCCACCCCGCCCCTTCCCGAAACCGGGGCTCCGCCCCGGACCCCGGTCCTCAATCGCCGGACGGGCTTGATTTCCGCCCGGGCCGGCGGAAAATTCAGCCCGTCCGGCGATTGAGGACAAGAAACGGTGAAAGGGCGGGGCAGGGGCAAGATCCGCTGCTCAGCTACCGAGACGCTCGAGATGGGCGACGACCTCGGCCGCCCCGTCGGCGCCCGCGCTCAGCGCGACGTAATTGTCGGGCCGCACCAGCACCAGACCGTCCCCCTCCACCCCGTACGCCCGGCCCACGTGCCCCTCGTCGTCCGCGACGTGGAACGTCCGGACCCGGTCGCCGCACGCCGCCTCGGCCTCCGCCAGGGCGGCCGCGCTGCCGGCGCCGAGGCCCAGGAGGGTGAAGTGCGGCCCGGCGAAGAGCTCGAAGAGGCGGGTGGGCTGGCCGGTGGTGGCGTTGCGGCAGGGGGCGTCGGGGGCGCGGTGGCCCGCCTTGGGGCCGCCCCAGGCCAGGCTGCTCCAGGGGTAGCCGACGCCGAGCGTGGTGACGTCGTCGGTGAGGACCGCCTCCGTGCCGACGCCCGGCGCGCGTACGCCTTCGCGGACCGCCCGCATCCGCTCGTCGGTGAGGTTCAGCGTCCAGGCGGCGACGGGCTGCCGTTCGTTCTCGTAGGTGTCCAGCAGGCCCGGGTCCGCCTGGCCGCGCAGGACGAAGGCCAGCTTCCAGCCCAGGTTGAAGGCGTCCTGGATGCCGGTGTTCATGCCGAGTCCGCCGGCGATGGAGTGCACGTGCGCCGCGTCCCCGGCGAGGAAGACTCGCCCCACCCGGAACCGGTCGGCCATGCGGACGTTGACGCGGAAGGTGGAGAACCAGGTGGGGTCGGTCAGCTTCACCCCGGCCAGGCGGGCGTGCCGGTCGAACATCCGCTGGAAGGACTCGAGCGACGGGGGCAGGTTGCGCCCGTGAGCGTCCCGCTCGGGTGCCGCCTGGAGCTGCCAGTGGTCGCTGTCGCGGAACGGGCAGAGCATGATCCCGCCGTCCTCGTCGAACCACTGGTGCCAGTAGGCGGGGTCGAGGCCGTCGGCGCGCACGTCGCCGATGACCATGCACTCCTCGGCCTCGGTCTGGCCGTCGAAGCCGACGCCGAGCGCCTTGCGCACGGGGCTGCGGCCGCCGTCGCAGCCGGCGAGGTAGGCGGCCCGGATGCGCCGGCCGTCGCTGAGGGTGGCGGTCACCCCGTCCTCGTCCTGGTCGAACCCGGCCAGCTCACTGGCGAGTTCGACCTCGACCCCGTACGTGGCGAGCTTCTCGCGCAGGATCTCCTCGGTGCGCCACTGCGGGATGATCAGGCCGCTCGCGTACGGGGCGTCGGGGGTGGGGACGCGGTCGCCGAAGGTGACGTCGTTGGCGATGGCGACGCCGTCGCGGTACTTGCGCAGGGTGATGTGCTCGATGCCCGAGGCCGTGGCCGCCTCCCCCACTCCGAGGTCCTCGAAGAGCTCGCGGCTGCGCTGGTTGAGGCCCTTGCCGCGCGACTCGCGGTGGAACCGCGGGGACTTGTCGATGATCCGTACGGGTACGCCGGCGCGGGCGAGCGAGCAGGCGAGGGTGAGCCCGGTCGGGCCGGCGCCCACGATCAGGACAGCGGTGGTGGTCATGCGTCTTCCTCCGTCGGTCGGTGCAGCCATGAAAGACCGGCCGGGAGAAAAATGCAACCGAGTAACGAAAGAGGCTGGGTAAAGATATTCCTGGTAGGGTGGGGGCGTGAACGAGGAGACGGAGACCACCGGGCTGCGCGAGCGCAAGAAGCAGCGCACCCGCCAGGCGCTGTCCGACGCCGCCATCGCGCTCTTCCTGGAGCGCGGCTTCGACCAGGTGTCGGTCGCGGAGGTGGCGGCGGCGGCCGAGGTGTCCAAGCCGACGCTGTTCCGCTACTTCCCCGCCAAGGAGGACCTGGCCCTCCACCGGATCGCCGACCACCAGGGGGAGGCGGCACGCGTCGTCCGCGGCCGGGCGCCCGGGCAGTCGCCGCTGGCCGCCCTGCGCGCGCACTTCCACGCCCGGCTCGACGCCCGCGACCCGATCACGGGCCTGTGCGACGTCCCGGCCGTGCTGGCCTTCCGGGACATGCTCTACTCCACGCCGAGCCTGCAGTCCCGGCTGGTCCGCTACGCCGACGAGGACGAACGGGCCCTGGCCGCGGCCCTGTCGGAGACGGGCGGGGCGGACGAGGTGACGGCGCGGCTGGCGGCGGCGCAGATCATCGCCGTCCACCACGTCCTGGCCTACGAGAACTGGCGGCGCCTGGCGGCCGGCCGCATCACCGACGACGTCCTGCGCGCGGCCCACGCCGACGCCGGGCGGGCCTACGACCTGCTCGGCGCCGGGTGCACGGCTCAGGGCCTGTGACTCACTCCTGCGGCTCGACGCCCGCGCGGCGCAGCCCGTAGGCGTAGGCGTCGTCCAGCGCCTGCCAGGACGCGGCGATGACGTTCTCCGCGACGCCGACGGTGGACCACTCACCGTGCTCGTCGCTGGTGGAGACCAGCACGCGGGTGATGGAGCCGGTGCCCAGGCTGCCCTCCAGGATGCGGACCTTGTAGTCCGTCAGCTTCAGCGAGGCCAGCTGCGGATAGATGCGCTCCAGCGCTTCGCGCAGGGCGCGGTCGAGGGCGTTGACCGGGCCGTTGCCCTCGGCGGTGGAGACGATGCGCTCGCCCTTGGCCCACAGCTTCACGGTCGCCTCGTTGGCGTGGATGCCGTCGGGGCGGTCCTCGACGATCGCCCGCCAGGACTCGATGCGGTAGTAGCGCCGGGCCCGCCCCTCGACCTCCGCGCGCAGCAGCAGCTCGAAGGAGGCGTCGGCGGCCTCGTACGTATAGCCCGCCAGCTCGCGCTCCTTGACCCGCTCGACGACGCGGCCGATCAGCTCGCGGTCGCCGCCGAGGTCGATGCCCAGCTCCTTGCCCTTGAGCTCGACGGAGGCGCGGCCGGCCATGTCGGAGACGAGCATCCGCATGGTGTTGCCGACCCGCTCCGGGTCGATGTGCTGGTAGAGATCCGGGTCGACCTTGATCGCGGAGGCGTGCAGCCCGGCCTTGTGGGCGAAGGCGGAGACGCCGACGTAGGGCTGGTGGGTGGCGGGGGTGAGGTTGACGACCTCGGCGATGGCGTGCGAGATGCGGGTCATCTCCGCCAGCTTGCCGGGCGGCAGCACCCGGCGGTCGTACTTGATCTCCAGGGCGGCCACGACCGGGAAGAGGTTGGAGTTGCCCACGCGCTCGCCGTAGCCGTTGGCGGTGCACTGCACGTGCGTGGCGCCCCCGTCCACAGCGGCGAGCGTGTTGGCGACGGCGCACCCGGTGTCGTCCTGGGCGTGGATGCCCAGGCGGGCGCCGGTGTCGGCGAGCACGGTCCGCACGACGGCCTCGACCTGGGCGGGGAGCATGCCGCCGTTGGTGTCGCACAGGACGACGACGTCGGCGCCGGCTTCGTGGGCGGTGCGCACGACCTGGGTGGCGTAGCCGGGGTTGGCGCGGTAGCCGTCGAAGAAGTGCTCGCAGTCGACGAAGACGCGTCGGCCGTGGGAGCGCAGGTGGGCGACGGTGTCGCGGATCATGGCGAGGTTCTCGTCCAGCGTGGTGCGCAGGGCGAGCTCGACGTGGCGGTCGTGGGACTTGGCCACGAGGGTGACGACCGGGGCCCGGGAGTCGAGCAGCGCGGCGACCTGGGGGTCGTCCTCGGCGCGGACGCCGGCCTTGCGGGTGGCGCCGAACGCGACGAGCCGGGCGTGCCGGAAGTCGATCTCCTCGCGGGCGCGCTGGAAGAACTCGGTGTCGCGGGGGTTGGCGCCGGGCCAGCCGCCCTCGATGAAGCCCACGCCGAAGTCGTCCAGGTGCCGGGCGATGGTCAGTTTGTCCGCGACGGTGAGGCTGATGCCCTCGCGCTGGGCGCCGTCGCGCAGCGTGGTGTCGAAGACATGGAAACTGTCGTCGAGGCCGCCGTCGGGGCCGTCGGTTGCGTCCGTCATTGCTGCTCTGACTCCTGTGAGGATGTCGGTCTGCCGGATTGACCGGTTCCACCGTCCCCCTTAATGATCCCTCGCCCTGCGTCTTCGGCGTGGTGGGCCGGAAAACGCAAAAACCTCTCGCGGGTGCGAGAGGTCTGCGCGCGGGTCTGGGACGACGGTGTCCGCGTCGTACGGGTGGTACGAGGCGGTCACTGCGGACCGGCGCGCCTGTTGCCGATAATCGTGGCGAACGGGAGCATGCGGGCATGTTGGCACACGTCCGGTCCGTGCTGCGCCCGTGTCTCAGGATGCGGGCACTTTGTCCGCCTCGGGGGTGCCCTCGGTGGCGCCGCCGATCCGCTTGAGGTCGATGTCGCGCGTCTCGCGCATCGTGAGGTAGACGACCAGCGACACGGCCGCGCAGCCGGCCACGTACCAGTAGAAGCCCGACTCGATGCCGCCCTTCTTGAACCACAGGGCCACGTACTCCGCCGTTCCGCCGAAGAGGGCGTTGGCGATCGCGTACGGCAGGGCCACTCCCAGCGACCGGATGCCCGTGGGGAACAGCTCGGCCTTCACGCACGCGTTGATCGAGGTGTAGCCGGTGACCACCACCAGCGCCAGCAGCGACAGGCCCAGCGCCGGCCAGAACGACCCCGCGCTGCGCAGCATCGTCATGATCGGCACGGTGAGGAAGGTGGAGCCCACCGCGAAGGTGATCAGCAGCGGGCGGCGGCCTATCCGGTCCGAGAGCGCGCCGGCCAGCGGCTGCAGGCAGGCGAAGACGATCAGCGCGCAGAAGCTGACGAGCGTCGCCGTCTGCTTGGGCAGGCCCGCGCTGTTGGAGAGGTACTTCGTCAGGTAGGTGGTGTACGTGTAGTAGGCGACGGTCCCGCCCATGGTCAGCGCGATCACCAGGAACGCCTCGCGCTTGTGCCGCATCAGGGCCCTGATCGTCCCGCGCTCCGAGGCGTCGGCGTCGCTCTCCTCGTACGCCTCCGTCTCCAGCATGTTGCGCCGCAGGTAGAAGATGACGGCTGCGCCGAGGGCGCCCACGATGAAGGGGATGCGCCAGCCCCAGCTGTGCAGTTCGTCGCTGGTGAGCGTGCGCTGGAGGATGATCTGGATGCCCAGGCCCAGGATCTGGCCCGCGGTCATCGACACGTACTGGAAGCTGGAGGCGAAGCCGCGCCGGCCCGGTGCCGAGGCCTCGGTGAGGTAGGTCGCGCTGGCCGCGTACTCGCCGCCGACCGACAGGCCCTGCAGCAGGCGGGCGACGAGCAGGACGGCGACGCCGCCGTAGCCGGCGACCGCGTAGGTGGGGGCGACGGCGATCAGCACCGCGGACGCCGACATCAGCGTGACCGTCAGCGTGAGCGCCGCCTTGCGGCCCTTGCGGTCACCGACCCGGCCCAGCAGCCAGCCGCCGACCGGCCGCATGAAGAAGCCGACCGCGAAGATGCCGGCGGTGTTCATGAGCTTCGCGGTGTCGTTGCCCTCGGGGAAGAAGGAGCCCGCGAAATAGGTGGCGAAGCTCGCGTAGACGAACCAGTCGAACCACTCGACCATGTTGCCGGCCGAGCCGACCCAGATCTTCTTCCAGTGCTGTCCCATGAGCGATCACGGTGACGGAACAGCCCGGGTTCGGACAAGGGTCCGGCCGGCAACGATCATGCGTACTTGCGTGCGTTGTGGTCGCGGCTCTCAGCCCAGGGGGTGCATCCAGCCGTGGGTGTCCTCGGCCGCACCGGTCTGGATCTCCAGCAGCGCCTTGCGGAGCTTCATGGTGACCTCGCCGGGCCGGCCGTCGGAGTGGGTCCACTCGCCGCTCTGGCACTTCACATGGCCGACCGGGGTGATCACGGCCGCGGTGCCGCAGGCGAAGACCTCGGTGAGCGTGCCGTTCTCGGTGTCGCGCTGCCACTGCTCGGTGGAGACGCGGCCCTCCTCGGCCGTCAGCCCGAGGTCCCCGGCGACCTTCAGCAGCGAGTCACGGGTGACGCCGGCCAGCAGCGAGCCGGTCAGCTCGGGGGTGACGATCTTGTCCCCGTACACGAAGTACAGGTTCATCCCGCCCATTTCCTCGACCCACTTGTGCTCCAGCGCATCCAGCCAGACCACCTGGTCGCAGCCCTTCTCGGCCGCCTCGGCCTGGGCGAGCAGCGAGGCCGCGTAGTTGCCGCCGGTCTTGGCGAAGCCCATGCCGCCGGGGACGGCGCGGACGTAGTTCTCGGAGAGCCAGACGGAGACGGGCTTGACGCCGCCGGGGAAGTACGCGCCCGCCGGGGAGGCGATCACGATGAAGAGGTACTCGTTGGCGGGCCGCACGCCCAGCCCGACCTCGGTCGCGATCATGAACGGACGCAGGTAGAGCGACTCCTCGCCGCCGTGCGGGGGCACCCACGCCTGGTCCTGGCGGACCAGCACGTCACAGGCCTCGATGAACAGCTCGACCGGCAGCTCCGGCATGGCCAGCCGGCGGGCCGACGCCTGGAAGCGCCGGGCGTTGGCGTCGGGCCGGAAGGTGGCGACGGAGCCGTCGGGGCGGCGGTAGGCCTTGAGCCCCTCGAAGATCTCCTGGGCGTAGTGGAGGGTCATGTTCGCCGGGTCGATCGACAGCGGCGCGTACGGAACGAGCTCGCCGTCGTGCCAGCCGCGGCCCTCGGTCCACTTGATCGTCACCATGTGGTCGGTGAAGTGGCGGCCGAAGCCGGGGTTGGCGAGGATCTGCTCGCGCTCCGCGGCGGACAGCGGGTGCGAGGAGGGCTTGAGCTCGATCGTGGGCGTCGTCATGAATGCGTGTCCTTCACCTTGGTGTGTGGCGGACCGCGCTCACATCCGTCCCGAGGGGATCGGGACGTCCGAGCTTCGCCTCATATCGCGGCCCCACGTTCGATTATCGCTCGTGGGGGCCCCGACGGAAAACGTGTGCGCGGCCGGGAATCGATGGTGACATCCGACCGCGCGGTAGCACAGCGGCCGATGTCAGGGGGCTACGGAAGCCACCAGGGCGTCGCCGACCTGGCCCGTGGTGCGGACCGTGTCGCCGCGCGCGGCCATGTCCTCGGCGACGGCGCTCTCCACCCGGGCCGCCTCCGCCTCGTAGCCGAGGTGGCGCAGCAGGAGCGCGACGGACAGGACCGTGGCCGTGGGGTCGGCCTTGCCGGTGCCCGCGATGTCGGGCGCGGAGCCGTGCACCGGCTCGAACATCGAGGGGAAGGCGCGGCCGGGGTTGATGTTGCCGGACGCGGCGAGGCCGATGCCTCCGGTGACGGCGGCGGCGAGGTCGGTGAGGATGTCGCCGAAGAGGTTGTCGGTGACGATCACGTCGAAGCGGCCGGGGTCGGTGACGAAGAAGATCGTCGCGGCGTCGACGTGCAGATAGTCGGTGGTGACCTCGGGGTACTCCTGGCCCACGCGGTCGAAGATGTTCTTCCACAGGTGGCCGGCGTGGACGAGGACGTTGTTCTTGTGGACCAGGGTCAGCTTCCGGCGGGGGCGGGCCTGGGCGCGCTCGTAGGCGTCGCGGACCACGCGCTCCACGCCGTAGGCGGTGTTGACGCTGACCTCGGTGGCGACCTCGGCCGGGGTGCCGGTGCGCATCGAGCCGCCGTTGCCGACGTAGGGGCCCTCGGTGCCCTCGCGGACGACGACGAAGTCGATGTCGGGGCGGCCGGCCAGCGGGCTGGTGGCGGAGGGGAACAGCTTCGACGGGCGCAGGTTGACGTAGTGGTCGAAGGCGAAGCGCAGCTTCAGCAGCAGGCCCCGCTCCAGCACGCCGGAGGGCACGGAGGGGTCGCCGACGGCACCGAGCAGGATCGCGTCGTGCTGCGCCAGGGAGGCGAGCTCGGCGTCCGGCAGGGTTTCGCCGGTGGCGTGCCAGCGTCGGGCACCGAGGTCGTACTCCCGGGTCTCGAGCTTGACGTCCGAAGGGAGCACGGCCGTGAGGACCTTGAGGCCCTGGGCCACGACTTCGGGGCCGATTCCGTCACCGGGGATCACTGCGAGGCGAATGCTGCGAGACATACCGGGACCGTACTCTTCCGTCCCGCTGTATGACACGCGACGTCCACGATATGGACACAATGCCAGCCGGACAGGCCACATTCACCGGAAGTACGTGTCCGGGCCGCCGCCCCCTGGCACCTTCCCGGCATGGACACCCCACGGGTAGGCATCCCCGGCCGTCTCGCGAGCCGGATGACGATGCCGGAGCAGCACGAGTACTTGCGCGGAAAGTTCACCCGGCGCGGCCTGCTGCGGGCGGGCGCGCTGACGGCCGGAGCCGTCGCGGGCACCGGCCTGCCCCGCCCCGCCGACGCCGGGCAGCGGTCCCCCACCCTGCTCACCGCGCCCGCCACGGCGAAGGTCGACGGCTCGCTCGTCGCGCCGTTCGGGCGGCACCTGGCGTTCGGGGCCGACCCGCGCACACAGATGCGGATCTCCTGGCAGGTGCCGTTCGCGGTCCGGCACCCGTACGTGCGGGTGGGCCTGAAGCCGTGGGAGCTGAGCGAGCTCGTCCCGGCCGAGGTGCGCGCACTGCACACCCCGGCCCTGACCAAGAAGCTCCCGGCGGTCGAGCAGTTCTACCTGCACGCGGCCCTGGACAACCTCGTCCCCGGGCAGACCTACTTCTACGGGGTCGGCCACGACGGCTTCGACCCCGCCGATCCCCGCCGCTTCGCCACCGTGGGGGCGTTCTCGACGGCGCCCGTGCACGCGGAGCCGTTCGTCTTCACGGCCTTCGGCGACCAGGGCGTCGGCTACCACGCCCTCGCCAACGACCAGTTGATCCTGGGTCAGAATCCCGCCTTCCACCTCCACGCGGGCGACCTCTGCTACGCCGACGACAGCGGAGCCGGCAAGCCGGCGGACGTCTACGACGCACGGGTGTGGGACCAGTTCCTCGCCCAGACCGAGACGGTGGCGGCCCGGGTGCCGTGGATGGTGACCACCGGCAACCACGACATGGAGGCCTGGTACTCCCCCAACGGCTACGGCGGCCAGAGCGCCCGCTGGACGCTGCCGGACAACGGCTTCGACCCCAGACGGGCACCGGGGGTCTACTCCTTCGCCTACGGCAACGTGGGCGTCGTCGCGCTGGACGCGAACGACGTCTCGTACGAGATCACCGCGAACACCGGCTACAGCGCCGGCCGCCAGACCTCCTGGCTCGACCGGCGGCTGCGGGAGCTGCGCGAGCGGCCGGGCACCGACTTCGTCGTGGTCTTCTTCCACCACTGCGCGTTCTCCACCACGCGCGCGCACGCCTCGGACGGCGGGGTGCGCGACGCGTGGGTACCGCTGTTCGAAAAACACCGGGTGGACCTCGTCATCAACGGCCACAACCACGTCTACGAGCGCACCGACGCGATCAGGGGCCGGCGGGTGAACCGCACGGTGCCCATCGGCGGCAGCGTCGACTCCGTGCGGGACGGCATCGTGTACGTCACCGCCGGGGGCGCCGGGAAGGCGCTGTACGACTTCGGGGTGACGGACAGCTACGAGGGCCAGGTGAAGGACCTCGACAGCGTCACCAGCTACCACTGGCGCAAGGGCCGGGCCAAGAGCCCGGAGACCGTGGAGTGGTCGCGGGTGCGCTACACCGGCCACTCCTTCCTGGCGGTCGAGGTCGAGCCGGGCCGCCGCCCCCGGCTGAGGGTGACGGCCCTGGCGGAGACCGGGGCGCGGATCGACCACTTCGAGGTGGTGCGCTCCACCGGGTCGTAGGGCCGCGGGCGTCACCGGCCCCCGGCGGGTCAGTGGCCGGTGACGCCGCCGTTGTCACGGCGGTCGAGCGCGCGCTGGAGCGCGGCGGCGGCGTTGGCCCGGTCGGCCTGGCGCTGGGCGCTGTCGGAGGTACGGGCGGTGCGGCGGGTCCTGCGAACGGCGGTTTCGGCCATGGGTCACGTCTCCTCTTGCTGAGTCCTGCCGAGCCCCGAGAAGGTCGGATGGGAAGCCGGAGAAGGGGCGGGGGTCTGGGTGCGGCAGGGATCACCTGCGCCGGCGCACCGGGCCACGACCGCCGTCGCTCGATGGAGCGGAAGGTTCGGCTGTTACCACGCTAGGACAGCCCGGCCGCGCTGTCTGCATGATTACTCGGACTTCCTACTATCTGAGACGGCTCCCCGTCCGGGCCGTCCGGCCGGGCCGTGCGGACGGGTGACGCCCGGGAGCACCCCTCGTTGATCGGCCCCGGGACGCGTGGGCGAGAGTGGCGCCCATGAACGGCCTGTACACACTCCGACCTCCGCGCCCGGGACGGCTCCGCCGGGAGCCGGGTGAGGCGCGATGAGCCTGCTCGGCACCCTCACCGTCCTGCCCAGGGTCGTCCCCGTGGTCGCGGGCGCCCTCGCCGTGGGCGGCGTGGCCGTCGCGGTGCTGCCCGCGCGCGTACGGACGCGCCGCGCACTGCGCCGCCGCTGGCTCGCCTGCCTGCCGGCCGCGGCCCTCTTCCTGGGGGCGCTGAGCCTGGGCCCGCTGGGCGCGGCGCTGCTGGCCGTGGCCCTGGGCCTCGTGGCGGTGGGCGCATACGCCCGGACGACCGGCCTGGGGAGGGGCGAGCACACGGCGCTGGCCGCCGCGGCCGTGGTGCTCCCGGCCGTGGCCTGGGCGGGGCCGCGCGCCTTCGGCCTGCCGCTGTTCGGCCTCCTCTTCCTGGCCGCGGTGGCGCCGGCGCTCTTCTCCGGCGACCGGGCCCGCAGCGGCGAGCGGGCGGCACGCGCCGTCTTCGCGATGCTGTGGATCCCGGTGGCGCTGACGGGCCTGGTGATGCTGCAGGGCACCGCGGTGGCCGTCGGGGTGGCCGTGGCCTTCGGTGAGCTCGGTGGCCGGTGCGGCGGCCTGCTGCTGTCCCGTCTGGGCGGCACCCTGGCCCGTCCGCTCGCGGCCCACTCCCCCGCCAGGACCTGGGGCGGCGTCATCGGCGCCGGCACGGCCGTGGCGGCGGCTTTGGGCGCGGCCGGCGCGTTCACGGAGGGGATGTGGGTCGTGGTGCTGTGCGGGGTGGCGCTGGGCGGTCTGCTCGGCTCCGCGGTCACGCGCGGGGCGGGCGTCGAGGACGCGGGCGCCCGGCTGCCGCTCCTCGGCGGCCTCCTCGACCGCATGGGCTCCCTGCTGCTGACCCTGCTGCTCACGATGGCGGTGGCCCTGTGACGCCCCACCACGCACACCGCCCCCGCCCGGCTGGGGAGCCGGGCGGGGGCGGGGTTCAACACGGGGCGGGTCAGCCCATGTGCGGGTAGCCGTACTCGGTCGGCGGGACCAGGGTCTCCTTGATGGAGCGGGCCGAGGTCCAGCGCGTCAGGTTCGACGCGGCGCCGGCCTTGTCGTTCGTACCCGAGGCGCGGCCGCCACCGAAGGGCTGCTGGCCCACGACGGCACCGGTCGACTTGTCGTTGATGTAGAAGTTGCCCGCGGCGAAGCGCAGCTTCTCCATCGCGTCGGCGACGGCGTAGCGGTCCTGGCCGATGACCGAGCCGGTCAGCGCGTACGCCGAGACGGACTCCATCTGGGCCAGCATCGCGTCGAAGTCGGCGTCCTCGTAGACGTGGACGGCCAGGATCGGGCCGAAGTACTCGGTCGTGAAGACCTCGTTCTCCGGGTCCGTGCACTCGATGACGGTCGGGCGGACGAAGTAGCCGACCGAGTCGTCGTAGCTGCCGCCCGCGACGATCGTGCAGGTCGGGTCGGACTTGGCGCGGTCGATGGCCGCCTTGTTCTTGGCGAACGAGCGGTCGTCGATGACGGCGCCGATGAAGTTCGACAGGTCGCTGACGTCACCCATGGTGATGCCGTCGACCTCGGCCGCGAACTCCTCCTTGAAGCCGTCCTCCCAGATGGAGCGGGGGACGTAGGCGCGGGAGGAGGCCGAGCACTTCTGGCCCTGGAACTCGAAGGAACCACGGGTCAGCGCGGTCTTCAGGATGGCGCGGTCGGCGCTGGGGTGGGCGACGACGAAGTCCTTGCCGCCGGTCTCGCCGACCAGGCGCGGGTAGGACTTGTACTTCTCGATGTTGTTGCCGACCGTCTTCCACAGGTACTGGAAGGTCTTGGTCGAGCCGGTGAAGTGGATGCCCGCGAGCTCCGGGTGGTTCAGCGCCACCTCGGAGACGGCGATGCCGTCGCCGGTCACCAGGTTGATGACGCCCTTGGGCAGGCCGGCCTCCTCCAGGAGCTGCATGAGCAGCACGGCGGAGTGGGTCTGCGTGGGGGACGGCTTCCAGACGACCACGTTGCCCATGAGGGCCGGGGCGGTCGGCAGGTTGCCGGCGATGGCGGTGAAGTTGAACGGCGTGATCGCGTAGACGAAGCCCTCGAGCGGGCGGTGGTCGGTGCGGTTCCACACGCCGGCGGAGTTGGCGACCGGCTGCTCGGCGAGGATCTGGCGCGCGAAGTGCACGTTGAAGCGCCAGAAGTCGACGAGCTCGCAGGGCGTGTCGATCTCGGCCTGCTGGGCGGTCTTGGACTGGCCCAGCATGGTGGAGGCGGCCAGCGTCTCGCGCCAGGGGCCGGACAGCAGCTCGGCGGCGCGCAGGATGATCGCGGCGCGGTCGTCGAAGGACATCGCGCGCCACGCCGGGGCGGCGGCCAGCGCGGCGTCGATCGCGTCCTGCGCGTCCTGCTCCGTGGCGTGGTGGAAGGTGCCGAGGACGGCGGCGTGGTTGTGCGGCTGGACGACCTTGAACGGCTCGCCGCCGCCCATCCGCTTCTCGCCGTTGATCGTCATCGGCAGGTCGATCGGGTTGGCCGCCAGCTCCTTGAGCTTGGCCTCGAGGCGGGCACGCTCGGCGGAGCCGGGGGCGTAGCTGTGCACCGGCTCGTTGACCGGGGCGGGGACCTGGGTTACGGCGTCCATGAGGTTCCGTGTCTCCTTCGGGGCTTTTGACGGGGGTCTGGGGGCTCAGCCCTTGGTGAGGATGGAGCGGGCGAAGAACAGCAGGTTCGCCGGCTTCTCGGCGAGGCGGCGCATGAAGTAGCCGTACCAGTCGGTTCCGTACGCCGTGTAGACGCGCATCCGGTGGCCGTCGGCCGCCAGGCGGACGTGCTCGTCGCTGCGGATGCCGTAGAGCATCTGGAACTCGTACTCGTCCAGTTTGCGCCCTGCCTGCCGGGCCAGCTCCTGGGTGATGGCGATCAGGCGCGGGTCGTGCGATCCGATCATCGGGTAGCCCAGGCCACCCATGAGGATCTTGACGATGCGGACGAACGCCTTGTCGATCTCGGCCTTGTCCTGGTACGCGACGGAGGCCGGCTCCTTGTACGCACCCTTCACGATACGCACCCGGCTGCCGGCGGCGGCGAGGCGGCGGGCGTCGTCCTCGGTGCGGAAGAGGTACGCCTGGATGACGCAGCCGGTCTGCGGGAAGTCCTTCCGCAGCTCCTCGTGGATGGCGAACATCGAGTCGAGGGTGGTGTGGTCCTCGGCGTCCAGGGTGACCGTGGTGCCGATGGCGGCGGCGGCCTCGACGACGGGACGGACGTTGGCGAGCGCCAGCTCGTGGCCGTTCTCCAGGGCCTGGCCGAACATGGAGAGCTTGACCGACATCTCGGCCCGCTCGCCCAGGCCCAGCTCCTTCAGGCGCCCGATGAGCTCGAGGTAGGCGTCGCGGGCGGCGTAGGACTGCTCGACCGTGGTGATGTCCTCGCCCACGACGTCCAGGGTGACCTCGAGGCCCTTGGCGGCCGAGTCCTCCACGATCGGAATGACCTGGTCGACCGTCTCACCGGCGATGAAGCGGTCGACGACCTGCTTGGTGCCCGGTGCGGCCGACACGAAGCGGCGCATTTTGTCGCTGCGCGACGCGGCGAGAATCACGGGACCCAGCACGGGCACCTCCACGGTGACGGCCGCTCCCACCTGGGGAGACGGCATAAGTAACTCAACGTGAAAGGTAGGGTTCGCGCCACCGCGCGACCATCGACAGCTGTCACGCATTCGTGGTCGGCATCTCAGACAGATGTATGACAATGAGGGCCGACGGCGACAGAAGGGAGCACGGCGCGCATGCGTGGCGAGTATCAGCAGCTCGTGGACGAGATCTCGGCGGCGCTCGGCGCTCCCGCGACGCTGGAGGACCGGGACTTCGTCCTCATCGCGTTCGGCGCCCACGAGGGCGACGAGGACCTCGACCTGATGATGGACCCGGTGCGAACCCGCTCGATCCTGCAGCGGCGCTCGACGGCGGCGGTGCGGGCGTGGTTCGAGGCGTTCGGCATCGCGGGGGCCCAGGCGCCGCTGCGGATCCCGCCGGACCCGGCGGCCGGGGTGTTCAGGGGCCGGATCTGTCTGCCGGTGCGCTACCGCGGGGTGGTGCACGGCTACGTCTGGCTGCTGGACGACGGTCATCTGGCGGGGCTGGACCTGAGCATGCCCTTCGCTGACCCGCGGCTGGCGCAGGCGATGGAGAGCGCCGCCCGGATCGGGGCGCTGCTGGCGGCCGAGGCCCGGGCCGGTGCCGAGCTGGGCGAGCTGCTGCGGGAGCTGCTGACCGCCCGCCCGGCCGGCCGCGAGGTGGCGCGCGGCGCGCTGCGCGAGGCCCTGGGCACGGCGGCGGACGGCCCGCTGGCGCTGGTCGCGGTCGCGCCGTGGCGAGCGGCGGGCGAGGACGGCGACGCGGACCAGCCGGGCCCGGACGCCGGGGGCCCGTCGCTGGCCACCCAGTCGGGGGTGGCCGCGATGTGCGCGGTGCCGGCGGCGCTGCCGGACGGCTCGGCGGCGCTGGCCGCCCTGATCCGGCTGCGCGCGGTCTCCTCCCCCGCCCCGGCCATGGCGGCGGCCGACCGGCTGCTGCGCTCGCCGCGGGCGGGTCGGCCGGAGGTCGCGCCGGCCCTGGCCGCGGCCGGCATCGGCACGCCCCGCAAGGGGCTGGCGGAGCTGCCGGACGCCTGGGCGGAGGCCCTGGCGGCGGCCCGGGCCGCGGGGGCGGAGCGCAGGCTGGGGCCGGTGGCCGAGTGGGCGGGGATCGGCCCGTACCGGGTGCTGACCGGGCTGTCGACGGAGCGCACGGCGGACCCGGCGGTGCTGCCGCTGCTGGCTGCGGCCCACACCGAGCTGGCCCGCACGGCCGAGGTCTATCTCGACTGCGCGGGCCAGGCGGGACGCGCGGCGGCGGCCCTCGGCATCCACCGGCAGACCCTCTACTACCGCCTGGGCCGCGTGGAGCAGCTCACGGGCCTCGATCTGGACGACGGCGAGGACCGTCTGCTGCTGCACATGACGCTCAAGGCGGCCCGGCTGCGGCAGCCGTAGCCCTACTCCTCGACGGTGACGGCCCGGACCGGACAGCCGCGGGCCGCCTCCTTGACGAGCGGGTCGCCGGCGCCGTCCTCGCGGCCGGGCCGCACGGTGCCGAAGCCGTCGTCGTCCTGGTCGAAGACTCCCGGCGCGGTCAGGGCGCACATGCCCGAGCCGATGCAGAGGTCGGAGTCGATACTGACGCGCATGCGGTACTCCGTTTCCCCGGTCACCAGGTGACCGGCAGTGCGTAGAGGCCCTGCAGGGTGTCGCCGGGCTTGATGGGCACCTCGTCAGGAGCAACGGCGAGGCGCAGGGTGGGGATACGGGCGAAGAGGGTGGTGAGGGCGATCTCCATCTCCGCGCGGGCCAGGTTCTGGCCGAGGCACTGGTGGACGCCGTAGCCGAAGGCGACGTGGTGCCGGGCGGAGCGCTGGACGTCGAGGGCGTCGGGGCGTTCGTAGGTGGTGGCGTCGCGGTTGATGACGGAGGTGGGCAGCAGGACGCCGTCGCCCGCGCGGATGGTGTGGCCGGCGAGCTCGATGTCCTCGGTGGCGACGCGGACCATGCCGTCGGCGATGGACAGATAGCGCAGCAGCTCCTCGACGGCACCGGGCATCAGCGTGGGATCGGCGCGCAACGCGGCCAGCTGTTCGGGGTGTTCGAGGAGGGTGTACGTGCCGAGGGCGATCATGTTCGCGGTGGTCTCGTGGCCGGCGACCAGCAGTATCAGGGCCATCAGGACGAGTTCGTCGCGGTCGAGCCGGCCCGCGGCGAGCCGTTCGGCGATGAACGCGTCGAGGAGGCCGTCGCCGGGGGTGGCGGCCGGGTCCTGTTTGGCGTCGACGAGGCGGTGGAGGTACGCGCGCAGCTCCTCGCGCGCGGCCCCGGACTCCGCGGCGGTGGGCGAGGCGAGCAGCGCGCGGGAGCGGGCCTCGAAGAAGTCGTGGTCGGCGTAGGGGACGCCGAGGAGATGGCAGATGACCATCGACGGGACGGGCAGGGCGAAGGCGGAGACGAGTTCGGCCCGGTCGCCGCCCGCGAGCATGGCGTCGATGCGGCCGTCCACGATCTCCTGCACGTGCGGGCGCAT
The DNA here is from genome assembly GCF_040641275.1 of Streptomyces sp. NPDC021096. NCBI lineage: Bacteria > Bacillati > Actinomycetota > Actinomycetes > Kitasatosporales > Streptomycetaceae > Streptomyces > Streptomyces sp. NPDC021096. The sequence continues at coordinate 36,733 of NZ_JBFADG010000033.1, forward strand.
GGCGGCGACGCGCTTGAGGCTGAAGCTCGGGATCAGCATGCGGCGCTGGCGGGCGTGTTCGGGGTCGTCGAAGCCCAGGAGCGGGATGGCGACCCTGGCCTGGTCCGCCGCGCGCGGCACGATCACGGGGAAGGAAGGATTCTTCCGGTCGGAGGAGAGCCGTGGGTCGGCCAGCAGGGCGCGGGCCTCGGCGTGTCCGGTCACGGCCCACACCTCGCGGCCGTCGAAGAGGGTCATGCGGCCCACCGGCCCGCGCGCCGCGAGCTCGGGATAGCCGGCGGGCGGGTGGTACGGACAGCTGCGGTCCTGGGGGAAGGCGGGCGCCGACGGCGCGGTGGAGTGGGTGCCGGTCCCTGTCATGAGAAACCTCCCAGACATAAGTACTGGTGTCCTCGGGCAACCAGTACAGCGGATACATCCCGGTTACGTCCAGTACGCCCCGTCAGACCGCCGTCGCGCAACGCTATTTCGGTGGCGCCCCCAGAACGGTTCCGTCCACCGCCCGGCGCATCCCCTCGACGACGTCCCGGCCCGTGGGCGTTCCCTGCGGATCGATGAGCCACTGCACCCACAGCCCGGTGAACAGGGAGTAGTACACATAGCCGGCGGTGCGCGCCGCCTCGTCCGGGACCTCGGTGTCGTCCACGCCCTCGAAGACGGCGACCAGCCCCTCCCTCCCCTGGGGCAGCATCGAGGCGAACCGCTCCCTGAGTTCGGGGTGGTTGCCCAGCTGCCCGATCACCTCCAGCTGGGCGGCCCAGAACCGGCGGTCCCCCTCGAAGCTCGCGATGACGCCGTCGATGACGGCCGCGAGGTGCTCCTCGCGGGAGGCTCCGGACTCGGCGACGTCGGCCAGGGCCCGGGTCATCCCCTCGCCCCAGTCCTCGGTCAGCTTGAGGAACGCCTCCATCATCAGGGCGTCCTTCGAGCCGTAGTGGTAGCCGATCGAGGCGAGGTTGGCACCGGAGGCGGCCACGATGTCGCGCGCGGTCGTGCGCACCCACCCCTTGTCGAGCAGGCAGCGCTTGGCGCCGTCGAGCAGATCTTCGCGATGTCCCATGCCGGGCAGCCTAACGCGGCCCCATACACCCGTTCCAGACGCACGTCTTATACAAGCGTTCTAGACAAGCGTTTAAGACGCCCGTATATTCCTCGGCATGACGAACTCCAGCGCACCTCTCGCCGGACGCAAGGAGTGGACGGCCTTCGTCGTCCTCCTGCTGCCCCTCCTTCTGGTCTCCATGGACGTCTCCGTCCTCTTCTACGCGGTCCCGGTCATCAGCGAGGAGCTCGCCGTCACCGGCACCCAGCAGCTGTGGATCTTCGACGTCTACGCCTTCGCGCTCGCCGGACTGCTGATCACGATGGGCTCGCTCGGCGACCGGATAGGCCGCCGCAAGCTGCTGCTGTTCGGGGCCGCGGCCTTCGGCGCGGCGTCCGTGGCGGCCGCCTACGCGCAGAACGCCGAGACGCTCATCGCGGCCCGCGCGGTGCTGGGCATCGGCGGCGCCACCTTGATGCCGTCGACGATGGCCCTGGTGCGCAGCCTGTTCCGCGACGAGAAGGAGCGCAGCAAGGCGGTCGGCATCTGGTCGGGGGCCATGGCGGGCGGCATCGCGCTGGGCTCCGTGGTGGGCGGCGTGCTGCTGGAGCACTTCTGGTGGGGCTCGGTCTTCCTGATCAACGTGCCCGCGATGGCGCTGCTGCTGGTGCTCGTGCCCGTCCTCGTGCCCGAGCACAAGGACCCGGAGCCCGGCGCGTTCGACCTGGTGAGCGTGCCGCTGTCGATGGGCGCGGTGCTGCCCGTGATCTACGGGCTGAAGGAGATCGCGGCCGACGGGTTCAGCCTGCCGATGGCCGCGTGCGTCGCCGCGGGCCTGGCCGTCGGCCATGTCTTCGTCCGCCGTCAGCGCACCCGCCGCGACGCGATGATCAGCCGTGAGCTGTTCCGGCACCGCGCCTTCGGCGCCGGCATCGCCCTCAACACCCTCGCCTCGATCGGCATGATGGGTTCCGCCTACTTCACCACGCAGTACCTGCAGAGCGTGCTCGGCAAGAGCCCGCTGGAGGCCGCCCTGTGGGGCCTGGTCCCCTCGCTGGCGGTGGCCGCGGTGGCCCCGGTCGCGACGACGGCGGCCCAGAAGGCGCACCGGGCCCACGTCATCGCCGCCGGCTTCCTCGTCGGCGCCCTCGGCTACGGCGTGCTGGCCCTGGCGGACACCGCCTCACTGGCCACGGCCCTGACCGGCGCCGCCCTCATCGCCGTCGGCATCGTCACCGTCATGGCGCCCGCCTCGGACATGGCGCTGACCACGGCCCCGGACGAGAAGGCGGGGACGGCCGCCTCGCTGCTGGAGACGGGGCAGGAGTTCGGCAACGCCCTGGGCATGGCGGTCTTCGGCTGCGTCGGCACGGCCGTCTACCGCCACGACCTGGACGGCTCGCTGCCGGCGGGCCTGCCGCACGACGCGCTGGGCGCGGTCCGCGAGACGCTCGGCGGTGCGGTCGGGACAGCGGCCCGACTGCCGCGCAGCACGGGCGAATCGGTGCTCGGCGCGGCCCGTGAGGCCTTCACGCACGGCATGACCGTCGCCTCCCTCGGCGGGGCCGTCCTCCTGGCCCTCGCGGGACTCGCCGCCGCGACCTTCCTGCGGAACACCGCCCCCGGCGAGGCCGGGGCGGCCCCGGCCGACGCCGCCGCCCGCAACGAGTACGCCGACGCCCCGAGCCGCTGAGCGCACGCGCGTGCCACGCAACGCGACGGGCCCGGCCGCCCCCCGTGAGGGGACGGCCGGGCCCGGGTGCGTTGCGCGTCCGTCAGTCCGTGAGGTTCACCGCGCGGGCCGACGCCGCGCCGATCTCCCCGGCGATCTCCGCGAGCACCGGTGCCGGAATCGACTCGTCGACCGTCAGCGCGACCAGCGCCTCGCCGCCCTCCGTCGCCCGCGACACCTGCATGCCGGCGATGTTGATGCCCGCCTCGCCGAGGATGCGGCCCACCGTGCCGACCACGCCCGGCCGGTCCTCGTACCGCAGGAACGCCATGTGGTCGGCCATCGCCAGGTCCACGTCGTGCTCGCCCACCGCGACGATCTTCTGCAGGTTCTTCGGGCCGGCCAGCGTGCCCGAGATGGACACCTCGTCGCCGCCGGAGAGAGTGCCGCGCACGGTCACCACGTTGCGGTGGTCCGGCGACTCGGAGCCCGTGGTCAGCCGCACCTCGACGCCGCGCTCCTGCGCGAACAGCGGGGCGTTGACGTAGGAGACCGTCTCGTCGACGACGTCCTCGAACACGCCCTTGAGCGCGGACAGTTCGAGCACCTTCACGTCGTGCTGGGTGATCTCGCCGTAGACCTCGACGTCCAGGCGCACCGCGACCTCGCCCGCGAGCGCGGTGAAGATCCGGCCGAGCTTCTCGGCGAGCGGCAGCCCCGGCTTGACGTCCTCGGCGATGACGCCGCCCTGGACGTTGACCGCGTCCGGCACCAGCTCGCCGGCGAGCGCCAGCCGCACGGACTTGGCGACCGCGATGCCCGCCTTCTCCTGGGCCTCGCCCGTGGAGGCGCCCAGGTGCGGGGTGGCGACCACGTTGTCGAACTCGAACAGCGGGGAGTCGGTGCACGGCTCGGAGGCGTAGACGTCCAGGCCCGCGGCGGCGACCCGGCCCTCCTTCAGCGCGGTGGCCAGGGCCGCCTCGTCGACGATCCCGCCGCGCGCGGCGTTGACGAGGCGGACCGACGGCTTGACCTTGTGCAGCGCGTCGTCGCCGATGAGCCCGAGCGTCTCGGGGGTCTTCGGCAGGTGGACGGTGATGAAGTCCGCGATCTCCAGCAGCTCGTCCAGGGACAGCAGCTTCACGCCCATCTGGGCGGCCCGCGCGGGCTGTACGTACGGGTCGTAGGCGACGACCTTCATGCCGAACGCGGACATCCGCTGGGCGACGAGGACGCCGATGCGGCCGAGCCCGACGACGCCGAGGACCTTCTCGGAGAGCTCGACGCCGGTGTACTTCGACCGCTTCCACTCGCCGTTCTTCAGCGCGGAGTTGGCCTGCGGGATGTTGCGGGCGGTGGCGATGAGGAGGCCGCACGCCAGCTCGGCGGCGGTGACGATGTTGGACGTCGGGGCGTTGACGACCATCACGCCGGCCTTCGTGGCGGCGGAGACGTCGACGTTGTCCAGGCCGACCCCGGCGCGGGCGACGACCCGCAGCTTCTTCGCGGCGGCGACCGCCTCGGCGTCGATCCTGGTGGCGGAGCGCACGAGGATCGCGTCGACGTCGGCGACGGCGGGCAGCAGCTCGGCACGGTCCGCGCCGTTGCAGTGCCGGATCTCGAAGTCCGGACCCAGTGCCTCGACCGTGGCGGGCGAGAGCTCTTCGGCGATGAGTACGACGGGTTTACGAGACGAAGCAGGGCTCACGTGGTCTCAGTCCTCACTAGTCCTTCGCGGACGGCCGTCCCGACGGCCGAAGGCGGTGAAGGGGGCAGCCGCGTGGAAGACGCACGACGCTGTGAGCCTGACGCGTTTGTGCTCCGCAGTGTATCGGGGGAAGAGGCCCGGGCCTGCGCCGATATGGAAACGTCACCCGTCGGAGGAGTGGCGCCGAGCAGAACATCGCGCACGGTGGACCGGCCCCGGGCGCCGGGCGGGCACGGCGTGCCCGCCCGGCGCCCGGGAAACGCGGCTCACTCCTTGTCGTCGACCCAGCTCATCAGCTTGCGCAGCTTCTTGCCCGTGGTCTCCAGGAGGTGGTCCTCGTCCGCCTTCTTGTACTCGTTGTACTTCGGCAGACCGGCCTGGTACTCCTTCATCCAGTTGTTGGCGAAGGTGCCGTCCTGGATCTCGCCCAGGACCTTCTTCATCTCGGCCTTGGTCTGGTCGTTGACGATCCGCGGGCCGGTGACGTAGTCGCCCCACTCGGCGGTCTCGGAGACCGACCAGCGCATCTTCTCCAGGCCGCCCTCGTACATCAGGTCGACGATGAGCTTGAGCTCGTGCAGGCACTCGAAGTAGGCGATCTCCGGCTGGTAGCCCGCCTCGACCAGCGTCTCGAAGCCGGCCTTCACCAGCGCGGAGGCACCGCCGCACAGCACGGCCTGCTCACCGAACAGGTCGGTCTCGGTCTCCTCGGTGAAGGTCGTCTTGATGACGCCGGCGCGGGTGCCGCCGATGGCCTTGGCGTAGGAGAGCGCCAGCGCGAAGGCGTTGCCGGAGGCGTCCTGCTCGACGGCGGCGATGCAGGGCACGCCGCGCCCCTCCTCGTACTGGCGGCGCACCAGGTGGCCGGGGCCCTTGGGGGCGACCATGCAGACGTCGACGCCGGCCGGGGGCTTGATGAAGCCGAAGCGGATGTTGAAGCCGTGGCCGAAGAAGAGGGCGTCGCCGTCCTTGAGGTTGTCCTTGACGGACTCCTCGTAGACCTTCGCCTGGATCGGGTCCGGCACGAGGATCATGATGACGTCGGCCTCGGCGGCCGCCTCGGCCGGGGTGACGACGCGCAGGCCCTGCTCCTCGGCCTTCACCTTGGACTTCGAACCCTCGTGGAGGCCCACGCGGACGTCGACGCCCGAGTCGCGCAGGGACAGCGCGTGGGCGTGGCCCTGGCTGCCGTAGCCGAGGACCGCGACCTTGCGGCCCTGGATGATGGAGAGATCGGCGTCGTTGTCGTAGAAGAGCTCGGCAGCCACTGGGTTTTTCTCCTTGGTTTCCGGTGTGTCCGGTGGTACGTCCCACCGTATGACGGGCGGGTGCGGAAAGGTTTTCGGGTACTGCTGTGCGAGACGGCCGGCTCAGGCCGAGCGGTCCAGGGCGCGCAGGCTGCGGTCCGTGATGGACCGCGCGCCGCGCCCTATGGCGATCGTCCCGGACTGGACCAGCTCCTTGATGCCGAACGGTTCCAGCATCTTGAGCATGGCGCCGAGCTTGTCGCTGCCGCCGGTGGCCTCGATGGTGACGGCCTCCGGGGAGACGTCGACGGTCTTGGCGCGGAAGAGCTGGACGATCTCGACGATCTGGGAGCGGGTCTCGTTGTCGGCGCGGACCTTCACCAGGACCAGCTCCCGCTGGATGGCGGCGCTGTCCTCGAGCTCGACGATCTTCAGCACGTTGACGAGCTTGTTGAGCTGTTTGGTGACCTGTTCCAGCGGCAGCGACTCGACGTTGACGACGATCGTGATGCGGGAGATGTCGGGGTGCTCGGTCACCCCGACGGCCAGGGAGTCGATGTTGAAGCCGCGGCGGGAGAACAGCGCGGCGACGCGGGCGAGGATGCCGGGGGTGTTCTCCACCAGGACGGAGAGGGTGTGCTTGGTCATGGGTCTGGGGACTCTCTCTCGGTCGTCGCTGCCGGTCAGTCGTCGTCGATGCCGTCGAAGTCCGGGCGCACGCCGCGGGCCGCGAGGATCTCGTCGTTGGAGGTGCCGGCGGCGACCATCGGCCAGACCATGGCGTCCTGGTGGACGATGAAGTCCACCACGACGGGACGGTCGTTGATGGCGTTGGCCTGCTCGATGACCGAGTCCAGCTCCGCCGGGTCCTCGCACCGCAGCCCCACGCAGCCCATGGCCTCGGCGAGTTTGACGAAGTCCGGGACGCGGGTGCCGGCGCAGGGCTCGGTGCCGGGGCCGGTGGCGGTGCCGCCGTTGGAGACGGCGGGACCGGCGTGGAGCACGGTGTTGGAGTAGCGCTGGTTGTAGAAGAGGGTCTGCCACTGGCGGACCATCCCCAGCGCGCCGTTGTTGATGATGGCGACCTTGACGGGGATGTCGTTCAGCGCGCAGGTGACCAGTTCCTGATTGGTCATCTGGAAGCAGCCGTCGCCGTCGACGGCCCAGACCGTACGGTCCGGCATGCCGGCCTTGGCGCCCATCGCGGCGGGCACGGCGTAGCCCATCGTCCCGGCGCCGCCGGAGTTGAGCCAGGTCCGCGGCTGCTCGTAGTCGATGAAGTGCGCGGCCCACATCTGGTGCTGGCCCACACCCGCGGTGTAGATGGTGTCCTGCGGGGCGAGCTGCCCGATGCGCTGGATGACCTGCTGCGGGGAGAGGCTGCCGTCCTCGGGCTGGTCGTAGCCCAGGGGGTAGGTCTCGCGCCAGCGGTTCAGGTCCGTCCACCAGTCGCCGTAGTCGCCGACGTGGCCCTCGGCCTGCTCGTGCTGGACCGCGACGATCAGGTCGGCGAGGACCTCCCGGGCGTCGCCGACGATCGGCACGTCGGCGGTGCGGTTCTTGCCGATCTCGGCCGGGTCGATGTCCGCGTGGACGATCTTCGCGTACGGGGCGAAGGAGTCGAGCTTGCCGGTGACGCGGTCGTCGAAGCGGGCGCCGAGGGCGACGATCAGGTCGGCCTTCTGCAGCGCGGTGACCGCGGCGACCGAGCCGTGCATGCCGGGCATGCCCAGGTGCTGGGGGTGGCTGTCGGGGAAGGCGCCCAGGGCCATCAGGGTGGTGGTGACGGGGGCGCCGGTCAGCTCGGCGAAGACCTTGAGCTCGGCGGTGGCCCTGGCCTTCAGCACGCCGCCGCCGACGTAGAGCACCGGGCGTTCGGCCTGGGCGATCAGCTTGGCGGCCTCGCGGATCTGCTTGGCGTGCGGCTTGGTGACGGGGCGGTAGCCGGGCAGGTCGGTCTGGGGCGGCCACACGAAGGTGGTGCGCGCCTGCAGGGCGTCCTTGGCGATGTCGACCAGCACCGGGCCGGGGCGTCCGGTGGAGGCGACGTGGAAGGCCTCGGCGATGGTGCGCGGGATCAGCGCGGGGTCGGTGACCAGCCAGTTGTGCTTGGTGATCGGCATGGTGATGCCGCAGATGTCCGCCTCCTGGAAGGCGTCCGTACCGATCGACTTCGACGAGACCTGGCCGGTGATGGCCACCAGCGGGACGGAGTCCATGTGCGCGTCGGCGATGGGCGTGACCAGGTTGGTGGCGCCCGGGCCGGAGGTGGCCATGCAGACGCCGACCTTGCCGGTGGCCTGGGCGTAGCCGGTGGCCGCGTGGCCGGCGCCCTGCTCGTGGCGGACGAGGACGTGGCGGACCTTCGAGGAGTCCATCATCGGGTCGTACGCGGGCAGGATCGCGCCGCCGGGAATGCCGAAGACGATGTCGGCCCCCACCTCTTCCAGCGAGCGGATGAGGGACTGCGCACCGGTGAGGTGCTCGACGATGGCGGGCTGCTGCGCCCCGCCGGTACGGGCCCGCGGCTGCGGATGATGATGGGCCCCGGTGGCCTGCTCTGTCATCGACATTCTCTTCTCGAAGGCTTCGGATTCGACGGTTTCGATGGGTGTCAGTGCGACTTCGACGGGTGTCGGTGCAACAAAAAACCCCTCGTGCCGTGAGGCAAGCGAGGGGAGCGCGTCGGTATGGTCAGCAGGATCTTCAGTGGCCTGCTTCAGCCGACGCGCTTTCCAAGTACGAGAATTCGGGTGCGCATGGAAACGACCCTCCCTCTGTGGCACCTGAAGTGTCAAGTGGGTGGGACGGGCGTCTCATTATTTGAGCGCAATGGAGCATGGGCCAGGGCTCCCGCGCCGCCCACGACCCCCGAGCGCACGGGCAGCGCACCCCCGACGAGCACCTCGTTCCCGGCCTCCGGAGGTTCACTCGGGAGGGTGTACGGCGGGCCATCGAGGGCGTGCCGCAGCCGGTGCTCGTCGAGGGCGCCGGCGAAGGCCACGCCCTGGCCGTGGGTGCAGCCCATGGCCAGCAGGGCGCGGGCCTGCTCGGGCTCGTCCACGCCGTCGGCGACGGACTGCATGCCGAGGTCGCCGGCGATCCGCAGCAGCCCCGCGGTGATCTTGTGCAGCCGGGCGGACTCGGCCACCCCGTCGACCAGGCCCCGGTCCAGCTTGAGCACGTCGATGGGCAGCCGCCGCAGGGCGCTCACGGCGGCGTAGCCGCTGCCGAAGCCGTCGAGCGCGATGCGCACCCCGAAGCGGCGCAGCGACACCAGCCGGCGCTCCAGCTCGTCCAGCGGCACGCGCGGGTCGCTGCCGGACAGCTCCAGGACGAGGGAGCCGGCGGGCAGGCCGTGGCGCAGGACGATCGCCTCGATGTTCTTGGGCGGCAGCGACTTGTCCAGCAGCCGGGCGGCGGACAGTCGTACGTACACGGGCGCGGTGTGGCCGGCGCGGCGGCGCGCGTCGGCCTGCTCGACGGCCTTCTCCAGGGTCCAGCGGCCCAGCTCGGCGGTGCGGGCGCTCTCGTCGCCGCGGTCCAGCTCGGCCACCCGCAGGAATTCGTCGGGGGTGAAGAGGATGCCCTGGGCGGAGCGCCAGCGGGCCTGGGCGCACACCGCGGTGATGCGGCCGGTGGCCAGCTCGACGACGGGCTGGTGCAGCAGGGCGAACTCGCCGTCGTGCAGGGCGGTGCGCAGCCGGCTGGCGAGCTCGGTGCGGCGCACGACGTCGGCCTGCATCTGCGGGGCGTACAGCTCGACGCGGCCCTTGCCGGCCTGCTTCGCGCGGTACATCGCCAGGTCGGCGTTGCGCATGAGGGTGCCGGGGGTGATGTCGGGCTCCGCGAAGGCGACGCCGATGCTGGCGGCGACGCGGACCTCGGTGCCGCCCTCGACCAGGTAGGGCTGGGAGAGGGTGAGCCGGAGCCGGTCGGCGATCTCCAGGATGCGGTACTCGCGGGCGGCGGCGTCGCGGGTGCCGTCGCCGATGATGAGCGCGGCGAACTCGTCGCCGCCGAAGCGGGCGGTGGAGTCCCCGGCGCGCACCGAGTCCTGGAGCCGGCGGGCGGCCTGGACCAGCAGTTCGTCGCCGGCCTGGTGACCGACGGTGTCGTTGACGGCCTTGAAGCCGTCGAGGTCGATGAAGAGCACGGCGGTGCCGGCGTCGGTCACTCTGCGGCCGGCGAGCGCCTGCTGGACGCGCCGGGTGAACAGGGCGCGGTTGGGCAGGTCGGTGAGCGGGTCGTGCTCGGCGGTGTGCTGCAACTGGGCCTGCAGCCGCACCCGTTCGGTGACGTCGCGGCTGTTGAAGATCAGCCCGCCGTGGTGGCGGTTGACGGTGGACTCGACGTTGAGCCAGTCGCCGCTGCCGGAGCGGAAGCGGCACTCGATGCGGGTGGTGGGCTCCTCGGCGGGCGGCGCGGCGAGGAAGCGGCGCACCTCGTGGACGACCCGGCCCAGGTCCTCGGGGTGGATGAGCGTGGCCAGTTCGGAGCCGACGAGCTCCTCGGCGTCGCGGCCGTAGACCCCGGCGGCGGCGGGGCTGACGTAGCGCAGTATGCCGGTGGGCGCGGCGATCATGATGACGTCGCTGGAGCCCTGCACCAGGGAGCGGAAGTGGTTCTCCTTCTGGGCCAGCTCCTGGGTGAGGGAGATGTTGTCCAGCAGCATGATGCCCTGGCGCACGACCAGCGCCAGGACGACCGTACAGCCCGTGAACAGCACGACCCGGTCGACGTGGTGGCCGTCCAGGACGTTGTACAGGATGCCCAGGGTGCAGACGGCGGCGGCCAGGTACGGCGTCAGGGCGGCGAGGGAGCCGGCGATGGGCCGGGTGGAGGGGAGCGCGGGACCGCGCTTGCCGACGGCCTCCTCCCCCTCCTCGCGGGCCACCCAGGGGGCGTACGCCATCAGCATGTAGCCGGCGAACCAGCCGGCGTCGAGGATCTGCCCGGAGCGGTAATTGGCCTGCAGCAGCGGCGAGGTGAACAGCGCGTCGCACAGGACGGTCAGGGCCAGGGCCGCGATGGCGGTGTTGATGGCGGAGCGGTTGGCGGAGGAGCGCTTGAAGTGCAGCGCCAGCACCATGGACACCAGGACGATGTCCAGCAGCGGGTAGGCGAGGGAGAGCGCGGCGTGGGCCACGGTCTCGCCCGCGAAGTGCGCGGTGTGGGCGAGGGCCAGGCTCCAGGAGAGCGTCAGCAGCGAGCCGCCGATCAGCCAGGAGTCCAGCGCCAGGCAGACCCAGCCGGCCCGGGTGACCGGGCGGCGGGCGAGCACCAGCAGGCCGATGATGGCGGGCGGCGCGAAGAGCAGGAAGCAGAAGTCCGCCGGGGAGGGGCTCGGCACGTGCCGGCCCAGGACGACCTCGTACCAGCCCCAGACGAAGTTGCCGAAGCCGGCCATCGCGGAGGAGGCGGCGAACAGCAGCCAGGCGGGCCGGAAGCGGGTACTGCGCGTGCGCCCGTACCAGAAGCAGGAGGTGGCGGCGAGGCCGGCGGCTCCGCTGAGGCCGAAGTCGCCCATGGTGGCGGCCAGCTCGGCCGATCCCCAGCCGAAGACGGCGCCGGTGGCGTAGCCGCCGCAGACGACGGCGAGGAAGAGCTGCGGGAACACGCCCGGGCCGCCGGCGGGTGCGGTCCGGCGGGTCAGGGCCGCTCCTGGGGCGCTCACCGCGCCGCCGTCCCGAGCGCGCCGGACCGTGGGAGCCACCGGGGCGGGGTCGCCACGCGGCGTGGTCGCATTCGGTGCTTGAGCCGCGTCGGGTAGATCGTCCATTGGCCGTGCATCGCCCGTCGCCCCCCTCGAGTTCCGGTACCTCGCTGCGCCCGTACGGTGCGCGGAGCAGCCCCCGTCGGGACGATACACCAGACTCGTCACTCAGGGACATAGCTCATATACATAGCGTAACTAGCTACCGGATTACGGATACGGAGCGCAGCCAAATGGTGCCTCTACGTGGTATCAGACGGCGGCGGCTACGACATTCCGCAGAGGCTCGTCCAGTGCGAATCTGGCCAGTTGATCGCGCAGGAGGGCCTTGGCGCGGGGCAGAAATGCCGACGAGGGACCGCCCACGTGAGGGGTGATGAGGACGCCGGGGGCCGTCCACAGCGGGTGACCGGCGGGCAGCGGTTCGGGGTCGGTCACGTCCAGTGCCGCGCGCAGCCGGCCGCTCCCGAGCTCGGCCAGGAGCGCCGCGGTGTCGACGACGGCTCCCCGGGCGACGTTCACCAGGAGCGCGCCGTCCTTCATCCGGGCGAGGAAGCCGGCGTCCACGAGGCCGCGGGTCTCGTCGGTGAGCGGCGTCACGAGGATCACCACATCGGCGTCGGGCAGCAACTCCGGCAGGGCGGCGACCGCGTGGACCCGGCCGCGTGCTGCTGTGCGCTCGGAGCGCGCGACGCGCACGACCCGCGCGCACTCAAAGGGCGCGAGCCGGTCCTCGACGGCGGAACCGATCGAGCCGTAGCCGACGATGAGCACCGACTTGTCGGCGAGCGCCGGGCGGAACTCCGGCCGCCACTCCCCCGCGTCCTGCGCCCTTACGAAGCCGGGGACGTCGCGCAGGGAGGCGAGGACGAGGGTCAGGGCCAGCTCGGCCGTGCTCGCGTCGTGCAGCCCGCGGGCGTTGCACAGCCGCGCGCCCGACGGCAGCCGGTCCAGGTGCGGCAGCTGGTTCTCGACCCCCGCGGTGAGGGTCTGCACCACCCGAACGCCCGTCATCTGCGACAGCGGACGCGTCTCCACCGCGGCGCCCTTCATGTAGGGAACGACGTAGAAGGCGCAGCGCGCGGGATCCGTGGGGTAGTCGGGGCCGCCGTTCCAGTAGGCGTACTCCAGGTCTTCGGGGAGGCCGTCGATCTCCTCGGGACGGATCGGCAGCCAGACGAGTGGCCTGCGGGAACCGCTGTGATCTGCGCTCATGTCTGGAGGCTATGCGAAGTGGCTTCGGAGGCAGAGGTTACTTTGGGGGCGAGGAACGGGAGGGGTACGGCCGGTGGAGCGCAGGACAATCGGTGCTACGGCGCTCGAAGTGGGTGCGATCGGCCTCGGGTGCATGCCGATGCACTGGGCGTACACGGCCTCCCAGCAGAGCGGCGAGGGCGCGCTGCGCACGGTCCACGCGGCCCTCGACGCCGGCGCCAGCCTGCTGGACACCGCCGACATGTACGGGCCGTTCACCAATGAGTTGCTGGTGGGGCGGGTGTTGCGGGAGCGGCGCTCGGAGGCGTTCATATCGACCAAGTGCGGGCTGCTGGTGGGCGAGCAGCACGTGGTCGCCAACGGGCGCCCGGGCTATGTGAAGCGGGCGTGCGACGCCTCGCTGCGGCGGCTGCAGACCGATGTCATCGACCTCTACCAGTTGCACCGCCCGGACCCGGAGGTGCCGGTCGAGGAGACGTGGGGGGCGATGGCGGAGCTGGTCTCCGCGGGGAAGGTCAGGGCGCTGGGCTGGTGCGCGATCGGCGCGCGGGCCCGGCGCAGATACGGCGCGCCGGCCGGGGCGGGTGCGGGGATGTACGACGCGACGATCCGGCAGCTGGAGCGGGTGCAGCAGGTCTTCCCGGTGAGCTGTGTGCAGGCGGAGCTGTCGGTGTGGTCGCGGGAGGCGCTGGAGCGGCTGGTGCCGTGGTGCGCCTCGCGGGGGGTGGGGCTGCTGGCGGCGATGCCCCTGGGGAATGGTTTCCTCAGTGGCACCCTCACCCCGGGCCAGGGCTTCGAGCCGGAGGACGTCAGGGCCCGGCACCCGCGCTTCACGGCGGAGATGATGGCCGCCAACCAGCCGATAGTCGCCGGTCTGCGGCGCGTCGCGCGGCGCCACGACGCCACCGCCGCGCAGGTCGCGCTGGCGTGGGTGCTGGCGCAGGGGCGGCACGTGGTGCCGGTGCCGGGGACGAAGAAGGCGCGGTGGGCGGTGCAGAACGCCGCCGCAGCCGGACTGCGGCTGACGGGTGAGGACTTCGCCGAGATCGCGGCGCTGCCCCGTGCGATGGGGTCCTGGGACTGACGGGGTGTATCAAGGAGGGGTCCGCTCCCACGAGAGGAGAGCTCCGCCGTGCGACGCCTGACCGCTCCGGCCACGCTGGCCGTTTCCGCGCTGCTGATGGCCACGGGCTGTTCCGGCGGCTCGACCTCCGGCGGCGCGCCGACGCGGTCCGCCACGGCCGGGCCGACGTCCCCGGACGGACCCGCCGAGGGCTCGGCCGAGGTGGCCGGCACGGTCACGGACAAGCTCGCGTCGCCGTGGGGCGTGGCCGTGCTGCCGGGCGGCGACCTGCTGGTGGGCTCGCGCGACACGGGCAAGGTCGTCCGCGTCTCCGCGACGGACGGCCGGCAGAGCCCGCTGGGCACGGTGCCGGGCGTGGCCGCGGCGGGCGAGGGCGGGCTGCTGGGCCTCGCCGTGCCGCCCGGCTACGCCACCGACCCGGCGCTGTACGCCTATCTGACCACCGGCTCGGACAACCGCGTGGTGCGCATGGCGGTCGACGACAGACGCCCCGAGGGGCAGCGGCTGGGCGCGCCCGAAACGATCCTGCCCGGCATCCCCAAGGGCACCGTCCACAACGGCGGCCGCCTCGCCTTCGGCCCGGACGGGATGCTCTACGCCGGTACGGGCGAGGGCGGCCGGCGCGAGCTCGCCCAGAACAGGTCCTCGCTGGGCGGCAAGATCCTGCGCATGACCCCCGAGGGCCGCCCGGCGCCCGGCAATCCGGACGCGGCCTCGGTCGTCTACAGCTACGGGCACCGCAATGTGCAGGGCCTGGCGTGGGACGCGGACAAGCGGCTGTGGGCCTCGGAGTTCGGCCAGAACACCTGGGACGAGCTCAATCTGGTGGAGCCGGGCGGCAACTACGGCTGGCCGGAGGCCGAGGGCAAGGCGGGCCGGGCCGGGTTCAGGGACCCGGTGTGGCAGTGGCGGACGGCCGACGCCTCGCCGAGCGGCCTGGCCTACGCGGACGGCGCCCTGTGGCTGGCGGCCCTGCGCGGCGAACGGCTGTGGCGGATCCCGCTGCGCGAGGCGGCGGTGGAGGCGGCTCCCCGGGCCTTCCTGCGCGGGAACTTCGGGCGATTGCGGACAGTTGTTCCCACGGGGGACGGTGGCCTGTGGCTGACGACGAGCAACACCGACGGCCGGGGCACCCCGGCCCCGGACGACGATCGGCTGCTGCGGCTCAAGGTGACCTGACAGAACGGAAGGTGCCATGTTCAATGTGTTCGAGGAAGTGTTCGCACCGGGCCGGAAGCACACCGAGGAAGAGCTCAACCGCCTCGAGCTGAGCCGCGACGACGTCGGGGACGACGACCCGGGCAAGGGACCCATCGACCTCGACTCCGGATGCGTGGTGATCCGGCCCCGGCGCAGCTGAGCGCCCGCCGGTCCGGCCGGCTCACCCGCGCAGCGGCACGGCCCCGGCCGGCTCGTCCGTACGGTCTCCCTGCTGCGCCACGGTGACCGGGGGCAGCGGGTGCGCCGGCTCCTCCGGCGGCTCGATGCTGATGCGCGGCAGGAGGCGCTCCAGCCAGCCGGGCAGCCACCAGTTCGCACCGCCCAGCATGTGCATCAGGGCCGGGACCAGCAGCGTCCGCAGGACGAAGGCGTCCAGGGCCACGGCCGAGGCCAGTCCGATGCCGAACATCGCGATCACCCGGTCGCCGCTGAGCACGAAGGCCAGGAAGACCGAGATCATGATGACCGCCGCAGAGTTGATCACGCGGCTGGTCTCGGCGAGGCCGACGCGGACGGCACGGGTGTTGTCGCGCGTGGCCAGCCACTCCTCGTACATGCGGCTGACCAGGAAGACCTGGTAGTCCATCGACAGGCCGAAGAGCACGGAGACCATGACGACGGGCAGGAAGGGCTCGATGGGCCCCGCCCCGCCCAGGCCGAGCAGGCCGCTGCCCCAGCCCCACTGGAAGATCGCCACGATGAGGCCGAAGGAGGAGGCCACGGCGGCGATGTTCATCGCGGCGGCCTTCAGCGGTATGCCGATGCTGCGGAAGGCCAGGAGCAGCAGCAGACAGCCCAGGCCCACCACCGTGCCGACGAACACCGGGAGCTTGCCCAGTATCACGCCGGCGAAGTCGTCGTAGCTCGCCGTCAGTCCGCCGACGCGGACCTCCAGGCCGGTGGTGCCGGTGGCCTTGGGCAGGACGGTCGTGCGCAGCCGGTCGACGAGGTCGCTGGTGTCGCGGGACTGCGGGGAGGTGGTGGGGACGACGGTGATGACGCCGGTGTCGCCGCTGCCGTTCAGCGCGGAGGGGCTCACGGAGGCGACGCCCGGGGTGTGGCGGAGGGTGTCGGGGAGCTTGTTGAAGGCGAGGCTGTGGGCCGCGCTGTCCAGCGGTGCCACGAGCGTGAGGGGGCCGTTGACGCCGGGGCCGAAGCCCGCGGCGAGCATGTCGTAGGCCTGGCGGGTGGTGCGGGTCTCCGGCTGGTTGCCCTGGTCGGAGGTGCCCAGGTGCAGCGAGAGCGTCGGCAGGGCCAGGACCAGCATCACGGCCGCGGCCAGCGCGCCCAGCAGCTTGGGGTGGCGCTCGACGAACGCCGACCAGCGGGCGGCCAGCCCGGTGGGCACATCGGGCCGCGGGCCGTTCTCGGCCAGCCGGCGGCGCTCCTTGCGGCTGAGGGCGCGCTCGCCGATGACGCCGAGGAGGGCGGGCAGGAGCGTGACGGAGGCGGCCACGGTCAGCACGACGGTGAGCGAGGCCGCGATGGCCACGCCGTTGAGGAAGCTCAGCCGCAGGATCAGCATGCCGAGCAGCGCCACGCACACCGTTCCGCCGGCGAAGACGACGGCCCGGCCGGTCGTGGCGACGGCCCGTTCGGCGGCGAGGTGGACCGGCAGTCCCTGCTTGAGGCCGCGCCGGTGCCGGGTGACGATGAACAGCGCGTAGTCGATGCCCACCCCGAGGCCGATCAGAGTGCCCAGCATGGGGGCGAAGTCGGCCACCTTCATCACATGGCCGAGCAGGGCGGTGACCATGGAGGCGGTGCCCACGCCCACGACGGCCGTGGCGATGGGCAGCGCGCTCGCCGCCGGCGAACCGAAGACGATCAGCAGGACCACCGCGGCCACCACGATGCCGATGATCTCGCTGAGGTGCCCGCCCGAGCCCTCGGCGGAGGCGATGCCGGTGCCGCCGAGCGCGACCTGGAGGTTTCCGGTCGCCGCCTTGCGTGCGGTCTCGACGACCTTCTTCACCTGCGCGGGATCGGGGTCGCCGGTGGCGTCGTCGAAGGTGAGGGCTGCGTACGCGGTGTGCCGGTCGGGGCTGATCCGCGCGCTGCCGGCGTCGCCGTACGGGCTGTCCACCGAGGCCACTCCGGGCAGGGCGGCGATCTCGTGCAGCGTGGCGGTCATGCGCCGTTCGACGTCGGCGGCGCGCACGGTGCCCCGGTCGGTGTGCCAGACGATCGTGTCGTCGCCGCCCCGGCCGGGGAAGGCCTTGTCCATCATGGCGGTGGCGCGGGAGGACTCGGTGCCGGGCACGCGGTAGTCGTTGGAGTACGCGGACCCGGCCAGGGTCGCCGCGAGAGTCGTACCGGCGAGAACGGCCAGCCACAGGATGACGACGGCGAAGCGGCGGCGCAGGCACCACCGGGCAAGTGAGGTCATAACCTGCTTCCCGGGTATCGCGTCGTTCTCGCCGGGGCGTGACCCGTGGTTCCGACCGCTGAGCGTGGGTGAGCACTGGGCAGAAGGCCTCTACAGGCCCTCTGCCTGACCACTGTGGCAGTAGGGAAAGATCCTTTGTCTCTTTTGTGGGTTATACCACTGTCCGCCCGGCTTTATGTCACTCCGTAGCGGATTCCCGACCGCCCGTCACGGTGCTCAGCGGAAGCCGCGCCAGGCGTGGGCCACGTCCACCACGATGCGGTTGCCCTCCTGGAACACCCGGAACGGCAGCCGGGCCCGTACGCCCAGGCCGACCTGGGTGTCGCCCTCGAAGCTGCCGCCGAAGCGGGCGTCCTGGAAGGTCCGGTAGCCGGTGAGGTTCACGCCCGGCAGCGGCTGCCTGGCCTTGCCGTCGTAGACCGGGGCACCGGTGGCCGGGTCGTAGCTGGGCGCGGCCACCCGCACCTCGAGGATGGCGCCGCCGCTCACCGGGATCACATCGCCCGAGCCGTCCTGGTGCATCTGGTCGACGTAGCCCACGCGGTAGCCGATGGGGCCCTTGGCGTCCGGGCCGAGGATGTCGAAGACCATGCGGTCGTAGCACTCGTGCCGGCCGGTCCTGATGTCCCGCAGCGGCTTGTAGTCGGTGTCGGTGCTGACCTTGGGCTGACTCCCCCAGTCGGCCGCGCAGGCCGCCGCTGCCGCCGTCGGCACCCCCGCCGCCACGGCCGTCCCCGCCGGCAGCGTGGCCGCGAGCCCGGCGCCCGCCAGCACGAGCGCCGCCAGTCCTGTCCTGAACCGTCGCATGTTCCCTACCCCCAGAAATCCGAAATGCGGGCACGGACCGGCCCGCTGCCGCGATCATGCCGGACCGTTTCGGCCCGTGGGGGGCGTATGGATTGATTCAGGCCAACCACGGGCCATAGAGGCTGATTCCAGCCGTACCGCCCGTCCGGCCACAGACCGATGGCCGCCCCTCCGAGGAGGGACGGCCATCGGTCTCGCGTTGACGACGGAGGGGCTAGCCCTCGACGCCCAGCTTCTCCAGGATCAGCTCACGGACGCGCGCGGCGTCCGCCTGGCCCCGGGTGGCCTTCATGACCGCGCCGACGAGCGCACCCGCCGCCGCGACCTTGCCGGAGCGGATCTTGTCGGCGATGCCCGCGTTGGCCGCGATGGCCTCGTCCACGGCCGTGCCCAGCGCGCCCTCGTCGGAGACGACCTTCAGGCCGCGCTTCTCGACGACCTCGTCCGGGGCGCCCTCGCCCGCGAGCACGCCCTCGATGACCTGGCGGGCCAGCTTGTCGTTGAGGGAGCCCTCGGCGACCAGCGCGCACACCCGGGCGACCTGCTCGGGGGTGATCTCCATCGAGGCGAGGTCGACGCCGGCCTCGTTGGCCCGGCGGGACACCTCGCCCATCCACCACTTGCGGGCGGACGCGGCGTCGGCGCCCGCCTCGATCGTGGCGGCGATCAGGTCGACGGCGCCCGCGTTGAGGATCGACTGCATGTCGTGCTCCGAGACGCCCCACTCCTCGCGGAGCCGGTTGCGGCGCACGCGCGGCAGCTCGGGCAGGGTGCCCCGCAGCTCCTCGACCCACTCGCGCGAGGGGGCCACCGGCACCAGGTCCGGCTCGGGGAAGTAGCGGTAGTCCTCGGCCTCTTCCTTGATGCGGCCCGACGTCGTGGAGCCGTCCTCCTCGTGGAAGTGCCGGGTCTCCTGCACGATCGTGCCGCCGGCGCCCAGCACCGCGGCGTGCCGCTGGATCTCGAAGCGCGCGGCGCGCTCGACCGAGCGCAGCGAGTTGACGTTCTTCGTCTCGCTGCGGGTGCCGAACTTCTCGGCGCCCTTCGGCATCAGCGACAGGTTGACGTCGCAGCGCATCTGGCCCATCTCCATGCGGGCCTCGGAGACGCCGAGCGCCTTGATGAGCTCACGCAGCTCGGCGACGTACGCCTTGGCGACCTCCGGGGCGCGCTCGCCCGCACCGGTGATCGGCTTGGTGACGATCTCGATGAGCGGGATGCCGGCCCGGTTGTAGTCGAGCAGGGAGTGGGACGCGCCGTGGATACGGCCGGTGGCACCGCCGACGTGGGTCGACTTGCCGGTGTCCTCCTCCATGTGCGCGCGCTCGATCTCCACGCGGAAGATCTCGCCGTCCTCCAGCTGGACGTCCAGGTAGCCGTTGAAGGCGATCGGCTCGTCGTACTGGGAGGTCTGGAAGTTCTTCGGCATGTCCGGATAGAAGTAATTCTTCCGGGCGAAGCGGCACCATTCGGCGATCTCGCAGTGCAGCGCGAGACCGATCTTCACGGCCGACTCGACGGCCGTGGCGTTGACGACCGGCAGGGAGCCGGGCATGCCGAGGCAGGTGGGGCAGGTCTGCGAGTTGGGCTCGGCGCCCAGCTCGGTGGAGCACCCACAGAACATCTTCGTCTTGGTGCCGAGCTCGACGTGCACCTCGAGGCCCATGACGGGCTCGTAGGTGGCAAGCGCCTCCTCGTACGACACCAGTTCAGTGACGGTCACGGAAAACTAACCTCTCAGTCCCGGCTCAGCCCGCGAGGACGTCGTCGCTGTTCATGCGGCGCAGCTCACGGACGAGCAGGGCGACGCCGGTGGCGATGGCGGCGGCGGAGACGACCGCGTCGACGAGCTGGAGGGTGTCCTGCTCGCCGCGGGCCTTCTTCGCCTGCTTGATGACGCTCACCGCGCCGAACAGCGTGGTGCCGATGGACAGGTACGTGCCGGCCTTGGACTTCTTGAAGCCCTTGGCCTTGGTCAGCGCGCTCTTCTTGTCGGTCACAGCGACGGTGCCTCCTCGAGAATCGGGTGGCCCCAGCGCTCGGTGAACGCGGCCTCGACCGCGGCACCGACCTTGTAGAGCCGGTCGTCCTTCATGGCGGGAGCGATGATCTGCAGACCGACGGGGAGCCCGTCCTCAGGCGCGAGGCCGCACGGCAGCGACATGGCCGCGTTGCCCGCCAGGTTGGTCGGGATCGTGCACAGGTCCGCGAGGTACATCGCCATCGGGTCGTCGGCGCGCTCGCCGATCGCGAAGGCGGTGGTCGGCGTGGTCGGCGAGACGATCACGTCGACCTGCTCGAAGGCCGCCTCGAAGTCGCGCGTGATGAGCGTGCGGACCTTCTGCGCGGAGCCGTAGTACGCGTCGTAGTAGCCGGAGCTGAGCGCGTACGTGCCGAGCATGACGCGGCGCTTGACCTCGGGGCCGAAGCCGGCCTCACGGGTGAGCGCGGTGACCTCCTCGGCCGACTTCGTGCCGTCGTCGCCGACCCGCAGGCCGTAGCGCATGGCGTCGAAGCGGGCCAGGTTCGAGGAGCACTCGGACGGCGCGATCAGGTAGTACGCGGCCAGCGCCAGGTCGAAGGAGGGGCAGTCCAGCTCGACGATCTGCGCGCCCAGCTCCTTGAGGAGCTCGACGGACTCGTCGAAGCGCTGGAGCACACCGGCCTGGTAGCCCTCGCCGCGGAACTGCTTGACGACACCGACGCGCATGCCGGCGACCGAGCCGTTGCGGGCCGCCTCGACGACCGGCGGGACCGGGGCGTCGATGGAGGTCGAGTCGAGCGGGTCGTGGCCGGCGATGACCTCGTGCAGCAGGGCCGCGTCCAGGACCGTACGGGCGCAGGGGCCGCCCTGGTCGAGGGAGGAGGAGAAGGCCACCATGCCGTAGCGGGAGACCGCGCCGTAGGTGGGCTTGACGCCGACGGTGCCGGTGACGGCGGCGGGCTGGCGGATGGAACCGCCGGTGTCCGTGCCGATCGCCAGGGGGGCCTCGTACGCGGCCAGGGCGGCGGAGGAGCCGCCGCCGGAGCCACCGGGGATCTTGGTGAGGTCCCAGGGGTTGCCGGTGGGGCCGTAGGCGCTGTTCTCGGTGGAGGACCCCATGGCGAACTCGTCCATGTTGGTCTTGCCGAGGATGACGACGTCCGCGTCCTTCAGACGCTTGGTGAGCGTCGCGTCGTACGGCGGGATCCAGCCTTCGAGGATCTTGGAGCCGACGGTGGTGGGGACGCCCTCGGTGGTGAAGATGTCCTTCAGCGCGAGCGGGACGCCGGCCAGCGGGCCGAGCTTCTCGCCGCGCTCCCGCTTGGCGTCCACGGCGCGGGCCTGGGCCAGCGCGCCCTCACGGTCGACGTGCAGGAAGGCGTGGACCTTCTCGTCGATGGCCTCGATCCGGGCCAGATGGGCCTCGGTGACCTGGACGGCGGTGAGCTCGCCGGAGGCGATCTTCCCCGCGATCTCGGCGGCCGTCAGCTTGATGATGTCCGTCATTGCGGGTCAGTCCTCCCCCAGGATCTGCGGCACCTTGAAACGCTGCTGCTCCTGGGCTGGGGCGCCGGAGAGCGCCTGCTCGGGGGTCAGCGACGGACGGACCTCGTCCGGCCGCATGACATTGGTCAGGGGCAGCGGGTGGGAGGTCGGCGGTACGTCTTGGTCGGCGACCTCGGAGACGCGGGCGACCGCGCCAATGATGTCGTCCAGCTGTCCGGCGAAGTGGTCGAGCTCTTCGTCCTTCAGCTCCAGACGCGCCAGCCGGGCGAGGTGGGCGACCTCCTCGCGCGTGATGCCAGGCATGCAGCGATCCTCAAGGGTGGGTGTAGTGGGTGGACGGCTTTCGCCCCAATCCTATGGCTCCGGCCGCCCTGCCTGCGAAACGGTTTCACCGCGCCGGGTCTGTGGGGCGCTCCGGCGTGTCCTCAATCGCCGGACGGGCTGGATGCTCCAGAAGGTGATCCGCAACGCGGGTGGGACGGTCGCGTAACAGGCTGAGGGGCCCGGGGGTAGGTGTCGGGCCCTGGCGAGGTTCCTCTGC
>NZ_JBFADG010000034.1:0-55309 GCF_040641275.1 Streptomyces sp. NPDC021096
ACGGGCTGCCTTTGCAGCCCGTCCGGCGATTGAGGACCGGGGTCCGGGGCGGCTTCCAGGTCCAGTAGTTCCACCGCCTGGCGGCTCACCCGCTCCACGAGCGGGGCCGGGAGCCAGCCCGGGCCCAGCAGTGCGCTCGCGCCGTCCGGGGCGGCGAGGCGGTGGGCCAGCTCCGCCGGGGCCGGTCTCGCCTCCGGGGCCTTGGCCAGGCAGGACGTCACCAGCTCGCGCAGGGGGCCCGTGAGGGCCGGGCCCAGCACCGGGTCCTCGTGCACGACCTTGTAGAGCAGCGCGGCCGAGCTGTCGCCGGGGAAGGGCGGCTCGCCCGTGGCCGCGTACGCCAGGACCGCGCCCAGGGAGAAGACGTCCGCCGCCCCGGTGACCGGCCGGCCCAGGATCTGCTCGGGGGCCATGTAGCCCGGGGAGCCGATCGAGACGCCGGTGGAGGTCAGGGAGGCCGTGCCCTCGACGGCCCGGGCGATGCCGAAGTCGATGAGGCGGGGGCCGTCGAGGGCCAGCAGGACGTTCGACGGCTTGACGTCGCGGTGCACCAGCCCCAGTCCGTGCACCGCCGCCAGCGCCTCCGCCAGGCCCGCGCCCAGCGCCCGTACCGTCCGCCGCGGCAGCGGGCCCACCTCGGCGACGGCCTGGGTGAGCGAGGGCCCGGCCACATAGCCCGTCGCCACCCACGGCACCGCGGCCTCCGGATCGGCGTCCAGCACGGGCGCCGTCCAGGCCCCGCCCACCCGCCGGGCGGACTCGACCTCCCTGCGGAAGCGCGCACGGAACTGCTCATCGAGGGCGAAATGGGGATGGACCACCTTGACGGCGACCGTGCGCCCGCCCGCGCTGCGCCCGAGGTACACCCGGCCCATGCCGCCCGCGCCCAATCGGCCCAGCAGCCGATATGCGCCTATGACCTGCGGATCTTCCACCGACAACGACTGCATAGGGCCCTTCGCCTCCCCCTGGAAGGGGCCCTTCGCCCCCGAATTCGAGCCTATGACTCAATTCACGGATCGTCCCAGGAACCCCGACCCCTGATTTGCCCATCCCCTAGGACGGAACAAACCGTCATGTCCTTCGGGGCAGCAGCATCATCCGGAGCGACGCGATGACGCACTCACCCAACGGGGGCTACCAGCCCAACGGGGGATACCAGCAGCCGGGCGGCTACCCGCCGCCCCCCAACGGATACCGGCAGCCCCACCAGGGTGGCGGCTACGGCGACCAGGGGGGCCACGGGGACTACGGCGACTACCCGCCCAACGGCTCGTACCAGTCCCAGGGCCGCCAGCGTGCTTCGCGCGCCAAGAAGTGGATGATCGTGGTGGCTTCCATAGCCGTCCTCGGTCTGATCGCCGGCGGCGTCATGAAGTACCTCGAGTTCGGTCCCTTCTCCAAGAAGGGCGACCCGGTCAGCTTCGGCCAGGACAAGAACGCCGGCCAGGCGGGCGGGGCCTCGGGTGAGAAGTCCTCCGACTCCAAGACGCTGATGCCGACGGGGCCGGCCGCCCAGTTCAAGAACGCCAACACCCTCGGTGACGGCACGGAGATCGGCGTCGTCACCCTCGACGGCCCGAAGTCCGGCTTCAAGGGCAAGGTCTGGGTCTGGGCGCCCAAGCAGTACAAGGACCCGAAGTACGCCAAGAGCGGCTTCCCGGTCATGATCGCGCTGCCCGGTGGCCCCGGCTACCCGAACAACTACTGGATGGGCACCGACCTCGGCCTCCAGCAGAGCATCAGCAAGTGGTCCCAGGAGGGCAAGAGCCTGCCCTTCATCCTGGCGATGCCGGTGCTGAACCCGGACGACAAGCACTACTACGACGGCAGTGACATCCCCGGCCAGGCCAAGATGGGCACCTGGCTGACGGAGGACGTGCCGGAACTGGTGAAGCAGAACTTCCGCACCCTGAAGTCGCGTGACGGCTGGGCGTTCATGGGCTCCTCCTCCGGTGGCTTCGCGGGCTTCAAGGCCGTGCTGAAGCACCCGGACAAGTTCAAGGCCGTCATCGCCTCCGGTCCCGACATCGTGCCCGACTCCCCGCTGTGGAAGGGCCACGAGAAGGAGATGGCGGAGAACAACCCCGAGGTCCTGGCCAAGCGGCTGATCGACACCAAGGGCCCGGACGTCTACGTCGCCTTCCAGGTGGGCACGGCGGAGCCGCCCATCGTGATGAGCCAGGTCAAGAAGTTCCAGGCACAGTACGGCAAGGGCCCCGTGCACACGATGCTGCGGGAGATACCCGGCGGCAAGCACAACGCCAAGACCTACGTGCCGAACATGGGCGAAGGCCTGATCCAGTACATCAGTCAGCACATGGAAGGCCCCACGCCCTCCTCCTGACCCGCGCGGCCGGGCCCCGGTGGTTCCACGGGAGCCCGGCGCCGCACTCGCGCAGCCGAAGCCCTGATCCCTCCCCGGGGGTCAGGGCTTCAGCAGTTCCACCCGCACGTCGGCGGGGAAGCCGGTCGTCGGACCGGTGCGGCGGGCGAACTCCGCCACCCCGGCCAGCTGGTCGGGGCCGAAGCGGAAGTCCAGCGTGGTGAAGTAGCGCTCCAGCAGCTCCGCGTCGAACGACTCCCAGCGCGCGGCCTGCTCGGCGACCTTGTCGACCTCCTGCAGGGACAGGTCGCGGGAGGCCAGGAACGCCTCGTGCACCTCGGCGACGATGCGCGGCTCACGGGCCAGGTAGTCGCGGCGGGCGGCCCACACGGCGAAGACGAACGGCAGCCCCGTCCAGTCCTTCCACATCTGCCCGAGGTCGTGGACCTCCAGGCCCAGCCGGGGCGCGTCGTGCAGGGAGGCCCGCAGGGCGGCGTCCCCGATGAGGACGGCGGCGTCCGCCTCCTGCATCATCGCGCCGAGGTCCGGCGGGCAGCTGTAGTAGTCGGGCTCGACGCCGTAGCGCTCGGCGAGCAGGAGCTGCGCCAGCCGCACGGAGGTGCGCGAGGTGGAGCCGAGGGCGACCTTGGCACCGTCCAGCTTCTCCAGCGGCAGCTGCGAGACGATCACGCACGACATGACGGGCCCGTCGCAGCCCACGGCGATGTCCGGCAGCGCGACGAGCTCGTCGGCGTTCTTCAGGAACTCCACCAGGGTCACCGGGGCGATGTCGAGCTCACCCCGTACGAGCCGCTCGCTGAGCTTCTCGGGGGTGTCCTTGGTCAGATCCAGATCGAGCAGCGTGCCGGTCCGGGCCAGGCCCCAGTAGAGGGGCAGGCAGTTGAGGAACTGGATGTGGCCGACGCGCGGGCGGGCACGGAGCGGCTGCGGCACGTCGACGGCGGTCGCTGCGTCTGAGGCTGAATTGTCCACATCCGGAGGCTAGCCCCGGGCTGTGCGGGCCGCCGGGCCGGGGGTCCGCTCGACGGGTGCCCGACCAGCGATCTTTTCCCGTGCGAAGGGTCGGAAAACCCGTCTTCGGCGTGATCTTTGACTCCTTCCGCACGAGAACATCGCGTGCTAGGCTCGCCGCAAGTTGCAGTTTGGTTTCCCTTGCAGTACAGAGCCTGCGGAGCATGTGACCCGCAGGCTTTTGTAGTTTTCAGACTTCTCGCAGGTTCTGGAGCAGGGCAACCCTTTGGGCCCAAGGAGGGCTTTATGGCTACCGGAACCGTGAAGTGGTTCAACGCTGAAAAGGGCTTTGGCTTCATCGCCCAGGACGGCGGGGGCCCCGACGTCTTCGTTCACTACTCCGCGATCAACGCCTCTGGCTTCCGCTCCCTCGAGGAGAACCAGCAGGTCAACTTCGACGTCACGCAGGGCCCGAAGGGTCCGCAGGCGGAGAACGTCACCCCGGTCTGATCCTCGGATCCTTCCGGTACGACGGCTCGACCGATCGCGGTCGACGTGCTGTACCCAAGGTGCCCTGCCTCCCGCTTCGGCGGAAGGCAGGGCTCCTGCCTTTCCCCGGCCATTCCCGTGCCCGGGACCCCGATTCTTAACCTCATTCACTGAGGTCACTTCTTTCACACTGGCACCATTTACCGCTCCCGTTCGTAGAGCGCGTCGATTTCCGCCGCAAAGCGATCACAGATCGCCGCGCGCCGGACTTTGAGGGTGGGTGTCAGCGCCCCGCTCGCGACGCTGAAGTCCTCGTCCAGGACCGTGAACGCACGGATCCGCGAGGGCCGGGAGACCTGCTCGTTGGCCGCGTCCACCGCCTCCTGGCAGAGCGCGCGCACGGCCGGGTGCCGGGCGGCCGGGGCGTCCCCGAGGTCCACGCCCTCCCGGGCGGCCCAGGCGGCGACCTCCTCCCCGTCCAGGGTCAGCAGCGCCACCGGGTACGGGCGACGGTCGCCGACCATGACGGCGCGGGATATCCAGCGGGACTGCTGCAGCGCGAACTCCACCAGCGAGGGCGTGAGGTTCTTGCCGCTCGAGGTGATGATCAGGTCCTTCTTGCGGCCGGTGATGGAGAGGTAGCCGTCCGCGTCCAGCGTGCCGATGTCCCCGGTGCGCAGCCAGCCGTCGGCGTCCACCGCCTCCGCGCTGGCGGCCGGGTTGCCGTGGTAGCCGGCGAAGACGCCGGGGCCCCGGACCAGGACCTCGCCGTCCCCCGCTATCCGCACCTCGTACCCCGCCACCGCCTGCCCGACCGTTCCGGGGCGCACCGCGCCCCGCCGGTTGAGGGAGAGCGCGCCCGAGGTCTCGGTCATGCCGTACCCCTCGTAGACGGCGATGCCGCAGGCGCGCAGGAAGTCCAGGGTCTGCGGCGCGATGGGCGCGGCCCCGGTCAGGGCCCAGCGCAGCCGGCCGCCGAAGACCGCCCGGACCGGCGCGAACACGCTCTCCTCCGCCGCCTCCCACGCCGTGCGCAGCTCCCCGGTGAGCTCCTCGCCCCGTTCGCGCGCCCCGGCCGCCGCCAGCCCGGTCCGTACGGCCGCCGCCAGCCGGCCGGGGCCGTCCGGGCCCCGGGACTCGGCGAGGGAGACGACGCTCGCGTGCACCTTCTCGAACAGCCGTGGCACGGACGGCAGGTGCGTGGGCCTGACCTCGGCCAGCTCGGCGACGACGTTCTCGACCCGGCCCCCGAAGTAGCACAGCGCGCCGCCGCGGCGCAGCGAGGTCAGCTCGATGAGCTGGCCGAGGACGTGGGCGAGCGGGAGGTAGAGGTAGGTGGTGTCGCCCGGGCCGCCCTCGGAGAGGTGGGCGGTGGCGTCCTGGTTGGCGACCATGTTGCCGTGCGTGAGCCGGCAGCCCTTGGGCAGGCCCGTGGTGCCGGAGGTGTAGATGATCGTGCACAGGTCCTCGGCCCTGCGGGCCGCGCCGCGCGCCAGGAACTCCTCCGGCGACGCCAGCGCCGGCAGCCGCCCCAGCACCGGGGCGGTGGAGCCGTCCCCGTCGACGAGCACCACGTGCCGCAGCTCCGGCAGCTTCTCCCGCACCTGCTCCACGCGCGCCGCCTGGGCGGCGTTCTCGCAGATGACGACCGAGGCCCCCGAGTCGCCCAGCACCCAGGCCAGTTCGCCCTCGCCGGCCGTCGGGTAGACCGGCACCACGACCGCCCCGGCGGCCAGCACCGCGAAGTGGGCGTGGGTCCACTCCGGCCGGGTCTCCGACAGGATCGCCACCCGGTCGTCGGGGCGCACCCCGAGGGTGATCAGGCCGCGCCCGACGGTCCGTACGATCTCGCGCAGCCGGTCGTAGCCGGTCTCCGTCCAGCCCTCCCCGGGGCTCCCGCCGGCCCGTGGGCGGTGGCGCAGCGCGGGCAGGTCCCCGTACCGGTCGGCCGTCCATTCGACGAACTGCGCCAGTGTGTCCGGTCGTTGCCGTTCCTGCTGCCGCACGACGCCTCCCTGGTCGGTGCACGGACGAACCGATGACGTACACCGCCGACGCTATGAAGCCCACCCGTCCCGCGGGGATGACCGGAATCGTCAGCCCCACTGACCTGGACGCTCAACGGGAGTTACCGTGCAGGACATGGGCAGGCGGACGATCACCGTGCACTACGTACGGGCCGCGCTCGGTGGCGCGCGCCGGCTCGGCATCGACACCGTGCCGCTGCTGCAGCGGGCGGGCATCCCTCCGCTGCTGCTCGGCGACGACCGGGCGAAGGTGACGCCCGAGCAGTTCGCCCGTCTGGTGCGGGAGCTGCACCGGGCGACGGGGGACGAGTTCATGGGGCTGAGCCCGTCGCCCAGCAGGCCGGGGACGTTCGCGATGATGTGCTACGCCTGCGTGGGCTGCCGTGACCTGGGCGCGGTGCTCGAGCGGGCGGTGCGCTTCTACGGCCTCTTCCCCGACGGCCCGGACCTCGTACTCGAACGCCGGGGCGGCGAGGCGGTGTTCGCGGTCCGCAACGACCTGCGCGGTCATGCGGAGGGACGTTTCCTCGCCGAGTGCATGATGCTCATCTGGCACCGGCTGGCGAGCTGGTTGATCGGCCGCCGCATCCCGCTGCGCTGGGCCGGCTTCGCCTACCCCGCGCCGCCCTACGCCGCCGAGTACGGGCTGATGTTCGGCTGCCCCGTGCGGTTCGGGGCGGGGCCCGCCCCCATGGCGGCCGCCGGGTTCGACGCGCGCTGGCTGGCGGCGCCCGTGGTGCGGGACGAGGACGCTCTGCGGGAGCTGCTGCGGCGGGCCCCGGCGGAGCTGCTGAGCCGGCACGAGTACGGCACGACGGTGGCCGAGCAGGTGCGGCGGGCGTTCCTGCGGGCGCTGGGCGAGGGCCGGCCGGCGCGGCTGCCGGAGGTGGCGCAGCTGGCGGCGCGGCTGGCGGTGAGCCCGGCGACGCTGCGGCGGCGGCTGCAGGAGGAGGGGACGTCCTACCGGCGGCTCAAGGACCAGGTGCGGCGCGAGGTGGCGATCACGGGGCTCGCGGAGGGGCGGGAGCCGATCGCCCAGCTGGCGGCCCGGCTGGGGTTCTCCGAGGACACCGCCTTCCACCGGGCGTTCCGCCGCTGGACGGGCACCACGCCGGGGGCGTACCGGCTCGCCGGCGTGCGGGCCCTGCCCGGCGGAGCGGGGCCCCGTGGCGGCGACGCTCCCGGTCAGGAAAGCTGAGCGTCCCGGCCAACGCCCCCTTACCGGCGGGTCACTACGGTCGGCCCCAGTGCTTCACCTCCATCTGCTTCATCCGGAACAGCTGGGAGAGCCGCATGCACCTGCGCACCAGAGCCCTCGCCGCCGTCGCCGCACTGGCCGTCTCCTTCGGCCTGGCGGGCGGGACCGCCGCCGCCGACGGGCCGGCCGGGGCACCCGGCGACATCGTCAGCTCAGCCCCCACCTCCTTCCACCCCCTGCCGGGCCAGCCCACCCACACCAAGGCCTGGCACATCACCTACCGCTCCACCACCGCCAAGGGCGCCCCGAACGTCGTCTCGGGCACGGTGATCGTTCCCCAGGACGGCCGGACGGGCCCGCGCCCCCTGGTCACCTACGCCGTCGGCACCGTCGGCCTCGCCGACCACTGCGCCCCCTCCGCCGGCTTCCCGCGCGGCACCACCATGGAGGCCAACCTCATCCAGCTGCTGACCGCGCGCGGCTGGGCCGTGGCGGTCACCGACTACGAGGGCCTGGGCACCCCGGGCGACCACACCTACGCCGTCGGCCGCGCCGAGGGGCACGCCGTCCTCGACGCCGCCCGCGCCGCCCAGCGGCTGCCCCAGGCCGGGCTGGGGAAGAAGTCCCCGGTCGGCATCATGGGCTACTCCCAGGGCGGCCAGGCGAGCAGCTGGGCCGCCGAGCTCCACGACTCGTACGCCCCCGAACTGGACCTGCGCGGCACGGCCACCGGCGGCGTGCCCGCCGACCTGCTGAAGACCGCCGACTACAACAACGGCGGCATCGGGGCGGGCCTGGTCCTCATGGCCGCCACCGGCCAGGACGCGGCCTATCCCGAACTGAAACTCGACGGCTACCTCAACGCCAGGGGCCGCTCGTACGTCGACTTCCTCAAGAAGCACTGCGTGGTCGTCGACACCGTCGCGGGGCTCTTCAAGCGCATCGAGGACGTGACGGTCAAGAACCCGCTGTACGAGAGCGACTG
This sequence comes from Streptomyces sp. NPDC021096, assembly GCF_040641275.1. Taxonomy (NCBI): domain Bacteria; kingdom Bacillati; phylum Actinomycetota; class Actinomycetes; order Kitasatosporales; family Streptomycetaceae; genus Streptomyces; species Streptomyces sp. NPDC021096. The sequence goes on from NZ_JBFADG010000034.1 coordinate 7,998, forward strand.
GCAGCGCGTGCTGCGCTCCTCGCGCCTGGGCTCGCACGCCCCGGACCGCCCCGTGTACCTCTACCACGGGGTCATCGACGAGCTGATCCCCTACGCGGTCGGCAAGCAGCTGCGTGCGGACTGGTGCGCCGCGGGGGCCACGGTGCAGTGGAAGTCGCTGCCGCTGGGGGAGCACGTCCTGGGCGTGATCAGCGAGTCGGTGCCGGCCGCGAACTGGCTCGCGGACCGCTTCGCGGGCAGGGCGACGGGCGGCAACTGCTAGGTTCCGCCGTGCCGGAGGCGGGTCCCGGGAGCGTCCCGGGGCCCGCCCCTACGCCCGGTACAGCTCGTCGATCTCGGCCGCGAAGTCCCGCTCGACGGCGGCCCGCTTGAGCTTCATCGACGGCGTCAGATGCCCGCTCTCCTCCGTGAACTCCACCGCCAGCACCGCGAACCGGCGGATCGACTCCGCCCGGGACACGGTCCTGTTGGCGTCGTCCACCGCCTCCTGCACACAGGCCAGCAGCGCCTTGTCGCCGACGAGCTCCTGGACGGGCACGTCGTCCAGGCCGTGCATCCCCTGCCAGTGCCCGAGCCCGTCGGGGTCCAGGGTGATCAGGGCGGTCAGGTACGGGCGGTTGTCGCCGATGACCGCGCACTGGGCGACGAGGGGGTGGGCGCGCAGCCGGTCCTCCAGCGGGGCCGGGGCGACGTTCTTGCCGCCGGAGGTGACGATCAGCTCCTTCTTGCGGCCGGTGATGGTGAGGTAGCCGTCCTCGTCGAGGGTGCCCAGGTCGCCGGTGGCGAACCACTCCCCCGGCGCACCTCCACCGTCCGCGGGGAACTCCGCCTCCTGCCGGCCAGCGTCCCAGTAGCCGGCGAAGACGTGGCCGCCGCGCAGCAGCACCTCGCCGTCCGCGGCGATGCGCACCGCGCTGCCGGGCAGCGGCCAGCCGACCGTGCCGGGCCGGGGGCGCAGCGGCGGGGTGAGAGTGCTGGCGGCGGTGGTCTCGGTCAGGCCGTAGCCCTCGAAGACCTCGACGCCGGCGCCGGTGTAGAAGGTGGTGAGCCGTCTGCCGAGCGGGGAGCCGCCGCTGATGACGTAGCGGACCCGGCCGCCGAGGGCGGCGCGGATGCGGCGGTAGACGAGCGCGTCGTACAGAGCGTGGGCGGCGCGCAGGCGGGGGCCGGGGCCGCGGCCGGCGCCGTGCGCGCGGGCCGCGTTCGCCTCGGCGTAGCGGCGGGCGACGTCGGCGGCGCGGTCGAAGGCGGGGGCGCGGCCGAGCTGTTCGGCGGTGGCCCGGGCGGTGTTGTGGATCCGCTCCAGGACGTAGGGGATGGCGAGCAGGAACGTGGGCCGGAATCCGGCGAGGTCCGCGCGGAGTTCGTCGGCCCGCAGGGACGGCGCGTGCCCGAGCCGTACGCGCGCCCGCAGGCAGCCGACGGCGACCATGCGGCCGAAGACGTGCGAGAGCGGCAGGAACAGGAGCGTGGCGGCGGGTTCCCTGCTGACGGCGTGGAAGACGGGGTGCAGCAGTTCGGTCGCGTTGTCGACTTCGGCGAAGAAGTTGGCGTGGGTGAGGACGCAGCCCTTGGGGCGGCCGGTGGTGCCGGAGGTGTAGATGAGGGTGGCGATGTCGTCGGGGGCGCGGGCGGCGCGGCGCTGCGCGACCGCCTCGTCCGGCAGGTCCCGTCCGGCGGCGACGAGCAGGGCGACCGCCCCGGCGTCGATCTGCCAGACGTGGGCGAGGCCGGGTAACGCCGCGCGCTCGGCGCCGACCAGCTTCATCTGCCCGGCGGTCTCGACGACGCAGGCGGCCGCCCGGGAGTCCTCGAGGATCCAGCGGACCTGGGGGGCGGCGGAGGTGGGGTAGACGGGGACGGTGACCAGGCCGGCCGCCCAGGCCGCGAAGTCCAGCAGCGTCCATTCGTAGCGGGTGCGGGCCATGAGGGCGAGCCGGTCGCCGGGGCCCAGGCCGTGGGCGATCAGGCCCTTGGCGACGGCCAGCACCTCGGCGGCGAAGCGGGCGGCGGTGACGTCGCGCCAGAGGCCGTCGGGCTGCTTGCGGCTGAGGACGGTGTCGGCGGGGGCGACGGCGGCGTTGTCGAACGGCAGGTCGCCGAGCGAGCCGTCGTGGACGGGCGGTGCCAGCGGGGGCACGGACGCCTCGCGCACGACGCCGGCGACGGCCGTCGTGCGGGGCGGGACGAGGAGGGAGAGGGCTTCGCTGCGCGGTACGGACACGGTGCGGCTCCTGTTCCAGACCCACAAGAGACCGATAAGTAACCTACTCGGCGGTAAAACTATGGCCGTAAAGGTACGCCTCCGGGCCCCCTCCGGCCAGAGCGCCTCCGCCGTTCACGGCCCCTCCGGTGCCGCCGGCTCCCGACGGCACCGGCGCCCCCGTCGCCCGCCGCACGGCCAGGGGTCATGAACGGGCGTCGGGTGCCCAGCGGTGCCCGTTCATGAGGTTCTCCAGCCCCGTCCAGGCGATGTTCATCAGCGTCGCCGCCGTCTCCTGGGCCGAGGAGACGGCGTCCCCGCGGGCGTTGGCCCAGCAGGCGAGCGACTCGGCGGCGCCCACGAGCGCGTGTGCCAGGCCGGAGGCCTCGTGCCCGGCCGGCGGGTCGGTGCGGCCGGCCGCGGCGGCGGTGGCCGCGATCAGCCCGGTGACGAGACGGATGATCTCCTGCCGCAGCTCCGCGACCACGACCGCGAACGGCTCCCCGTGCGTACGGGCCTGGCAGCTGAGCACGGCCCAGCCCGAGGGGTGCTCGGCGGTGTGCGCGAAGAAGGCGCGCAGCCCGTTCCACAGCCGGGCGTCCGCGGGGGCGTCCGGCTCGCTCGCGACCTCGAGCGCCGCCATCAGCGCCTCGGCCTCGCGCCGGATGCAGGCGCTGAAGAGGTCTTCCTTGGAGTTCAGATAGAGGTAGACCAGCGGCTTCGACGCCCCGGCAAGCTCCGCGATCTCGTCCATGGACGCCGCGCTGTAGCCGCGCCGGGCGAAGACCTCCACGGCGGCGTCGAGCATCTGCCGCTCGCGCACCTCCCGCGGCATGCGCCTGATCTTGCCGCTGCCGCCCCTCCGCTTCCCCTTCGGCTCCGGCGCGGTCCCCATGGTTGGTATCACCTGTGCGTCATCTACGACATTCACGACAAAAATCCCTCCCCCCCGTCACATTACCGGCAGGTAACATCACGGGGAGGAGGGACGTCAAGGGTACCGATCAAGCCGTCACGCGGCGGCGGGCTGCGGCTGCGCCTCCAGGTGCGAGCCGTCCGCGCTCTCGTAGGCCTCCCGGTCGAGGATGTCCTCCCGGGCGGCGACGAGGATCGGAACGACCGACTGGCCGGCCACGTTGGTCGCCGTGCGCATCATGTCGACGATCGGGTCGATGGCCAGCAGCAGGCCCACGCCCGCCATCGGCAGGCCCAGCGTCGACAGCGTCAGGGTCAGCATCACGGTCGCGCCGGTCAGGCCGGCGGTGGCCGCCGAGCCGATGACCGAGACGAAGGCGATCAGGACGTAGTCCTTGATCTCCAGCGGCACGTCGAAGACCTGGGCCACGAAGATCGCGGCGATGGCCGGGTAGATCGAGGCGCAGCCGTCCATCTTCGTCGTCGAGCCGAACGGCACCGCGAAGGAGGCGTACTCCTTCGGCACGCCGAGCCGCTCGGTGACCTTCTGCGTCAGCGGCATCGTGCCCACGGAGGAGCGGGAGACGAAGGCCAGCTGGATGGCGGGCCAGGCGCCCTTGAAGAAGCGCAGCGGGTTGACCTTGGCGACCGTGGCCAGCAGCAGCGGGTAGACACCGAACAGCACGATGGCGCAGCCCACGTAGATGTCGGCCGTGAACGTCGCGTACTTGCTGATCAGGCCCCAGCCGTAGGTGTAGATGGCCTTGCCGACCAGGCCGAGGCTGCCCAGCGGGGCGAGCCGGATGACCCACCACAGGACCTTCTGCAGCAGCTCCAGCACGGACTCGCTGAAGGCGAGCAGCGGCTGGGCCTTCTCGCCGACCTGGAGGACGGCGATGCCGGCGACGGCGGCCATGAAGACGATCTGCAGCACGTTCAGTTCGGTGAACGGCGTGATGACGTCGGTGGGGACGATTCCGGTGAGGAAGTCCAGCCAGGAGCCGTGCTTCTTGGGCTCGGCGCCGTCGGCGGCGGTGAGGCCGGTGCCGGAGCCCGGGTCGGTGAGCAGGCCGATGGCGAGGCCGATGACGACCGCGATCAGCGACGTGATCATGAACCAGAGCAGGGTCCGGGTGGCCAGCCGGGCGGCGTTGGAGACGTTCCGCAGGTTGGTGATCGAGACCAGGATGGCGAAGAAGACCAGGGGGGCGACCACGACCATCAGCAGCTGGACGAAGATGCCACCGATCTTGTCGAGGGTGGTCTGCAGCCAGCCGATGTCACCGCTCTTGGCGGCCCAGCCCAGCAGGGCGCCCAGCACGAGGCCGAGCAGGATCTGGGCCCAGAAGGGGACATTGAGGATGCGCGATATGCGCCCGCGCTGAGCGGACGCCGGGTTGGACGGGGGCGTCGACATGCCGAACACGGTAACACCGATGCTTTGGGGCACTCAAAGGAAATCTTTGAGGCGCACGAGCCCGGAAACGCGCCGACGCCCTGACGCGGAACAGGTGTTCCACGCCAGGGCGTCGGGGGAGTATGAGGGGGCGTGTGAGGAGACTTACACGGCTTGCTCGTGATTGGGGTGATTTACACCCCGTCCTCCTGGCCGGCGTTCGCGTTGATCCGCGCCTTCGCCCGGTCCACGCGCTCCACGATCTGCTCGGACATGGCGTCGCGCTGCTTGCGCAGCAGGACCCAGCTGAGCGGCGCGGAGAGGATGAGCGCGAGCAGCACCATCCACACGAGGTTCGAGCTGCCCACGCCGAGCGGGATGATCCGCGCGTAGCAGAGCACCCATACGAAGGCGAAGCAGGCGATGAGCAGTCCGACACGCGAAGCGGTGTAGCGGAGCGAGGCGTACTTCTGGCTACTCACGGACGGGACCTTCTTCTCAACGGCGACCAGAGGGGGTCTGTTCAGTACAGCACGACCCGAAGTGGATCTCAGAGGCGCATCGGCTGCGGCGACTCCCGCAGCGAGGCGTCCGGGCCCGGGTACTCGCGGATGATCTCGTAGCGCGTGTTGCGCTCGACCGGCCGGAAGCCCGCCTCGCGGATGAGGTCCAGCAGGTCGTCGCGGGTCAGCTTGTTCGGCGTGCCGTAGTTGTCGGCGTCGTGCGTGATCTTGTACTCGACGACCGAGCCGTCCATGTCGTCCGCGCCGTGCTGCAGGGCGAGCTGGGCGGTCTGGACGCCGTGCATGACCCAGAACACCTTCACGTGCGGCACGTTGTCGAACAGCAGCCGCGAGACGGCGAAGGTCTTCAGCGCCTCGGCCCCGGTGGCCATGCTGGTCCGGGCCTGGAGGCGGTTGCGGACCTTGCCGTCCTTCATGTCCACGAAGTCGTGCTGGTAGCGCAGCGGGATGAAGACGTGGAAGCCGCCGGTCTCGTCCTGCAGCTCCCGCAGGCGCAGCACGTGGTCCACGCGGTGCCGCGGCTCCTCGATGTGCCCGTAGAGCATCGTGCACGGGCCCTTGAGGCCCTTGGAGTGCGCCAGGCGGTGGATGCGCGACCAGTCCTCCCAGTGGGTGTCGTGGTCGACGATGTGCTGGCGGACCTCCCAGTCGAAGATCTCCGCGCCGCCGCCGGTCAGCGACTCCAGACCCGCGTCGATCAGCTCGTCGAGGATCTCGTCGGCCGGCAGGCCGGAGATCTTCTCGAAGTGCTGGATCTCGGTGGCGGTGAAGGCCTTCAGGGAGACGTTCGGCAGCGCCTCCTTGAGCGCCTTCAGCGACCGCGGGTAGTAGCGCCAGGGCAGGGTGGGGTGGAGGCCGTTGACGATGTGCAGCTCGGTGAGGTTCTCGTTCTCCATCGCCTTGGCCAGGCGGACGGCCTCCTCGATGCGCATCGTGTACGCGTCCTTCTCGCCCGGCTTGCGCTGGAACGAGCAGTACGCGCACGACGCCGTGCACACGTTGGTCATGTTCAGGTGGCGGTTGACGTTGAAGTGGACGACGTCGCCGTTCTTCCGCGTCCGCACGTGGTGCGCCAGTCCGCCCAGCCAGGCCAGGTCGTCGGACTCGTAGAGCGCGATACCGTCCTCGCGGGTGAGCCGCTCCCCGGCGAAGACCTTCTCCTCCAGCTCGCGCTTGAGCCCAGCGTCCATGGGTGCGCCCGCCTCTCCTGATACTCCAGATGACCGCTTCGAGCGTACTCCCCCGCTTTTACGCGTCCTCGGGCAGCTCGCCCACCCGGTTCTCCCACTTGGTGGAGAGCACGATCGTGGTGCGGGTGCGGCTGACGCCCTTGGTGCCGGACAGACGGCGGATGGTGCGCTCCAGCCCGTCGACGTCGCCCACGCGGACCTTGAGCATGTACGAGTCGTCGCCGGCGATGAACCAGCAGTCCTCGATCTCCTCGAGGTCGCGCAGCCGGCGTGCCACGTCCTCGTGGTCGGCGGCGTCCGAGAGCTGGATGCCGATCAGGGCCGTGACCCCGAGGCCGAGCGACGCGGAGTTGACGGTCGCCCGGTAACCGGTGATGACGCCCGCCGCTTCCAGGCGGTTGATCCGGTCCGTGACGCTCGGCCCGGACAGGCCGACGAGCCTGCCCAGCTCCGCGTACGAGGCCCGGCCGTTCTCCCGCAGGGCCTGGATGAGCTGCCTGTCCACCGCGTCCATTGCCTGGCACCTTTCAATAATCAGCGAACTCGCCGGTTTACGTGTAGAATCTAAGGCATACGGGGTCTCGAACCCCGCAAATCTTTCACCAGATCAGCGAATCAACGACGATCCTTCGATCCTCAGGAGTGAAGCACCCGTGTACTCGATCGAGATGGCCTACGCCCGTATGCGCGAGCTGCAGGACCTGGCCAACCGCTCGCGTGCCCACCAGTCCCCCGACCCGCGCGCCGCCCTGGCGAAGCTCCGCCTGCCGCGCGCGAAGAAGCGCTAGGTCGCATCGCGAGCCCCGCTCGCACTCGCTCCACCGAGCTCTCCTTCCCAACGGCGGTACAGCCGGTGCGGCACTCCTGCCGCGTCCAGCACCCGCCCGGCGACGAAGTCCACCAGATCCTGGATGTGCGTCGCCCCCGCGTAGAACGCCGGCGAGGCGGGCAGCACCACGGCTCCCGCTTCGTCGAGCGCCACGAGCTGCTTGAGCGTCGATCCGCTGAGCGGCGTCTCCCGCACCGCGACGATCAACGGCCGACGCTCCTTGAGCGTCACGCTCGCCACCCGCTGCAGCAGATCCTTCGACAGGCCGAGGGCCACTCCGGCCACGCTCGCCGTGCTCGCCGGCACGATGAGCATCCCCCGCACGGGGTACGAGCCCGACGACGGACCCGCCGCCAGATCGCCCGCCGGCCAGTACCGCACGCCCGAGACGTCGGGGTCGAAGTGCGGCTTGCCGTCCGCCCCCAGCGCCAGCCAGGCCCGCAGGTCCTCCTGCCAGTGCGCGTCCCGGAAGCGGATCCCGGTCTCGTCCAGCAGCGTCAGCCGCGCGGCCCGGCTGACCACGAGGTCCACCGCCTCACCGGCTGCCAGCAGTCCGCGCACCACGGCGGCGGCGTACGGCGTCCCGGACGCACCGGAGACGCCGACCACCCAGGGTCGGCGGGAGGCTCTGTCTTCATACGGCTCCACGCCCCGAGCCTATCCGCAGGCATTCGTCGTCAAGATGTCGCGAAAGCCCTTTGACATGATCGATCGACTTGCACTTAAGTGATCTTTTGTCAAGGACCGTCAAACGGGGAGCGCATCATCCACACCACCCGAAAAGCTCTTGCCGCCGCCGGTGTCGTGGCGCTCGTCGCCGCGGGTTCCACCGCCTGCGACCCGAGCAACAAGCTCAGCACGGCCGCCAAGGTCAAGCAGGCGTTCGACAAGCTCGGCGAGCAGAAGTCGCTCACCACGGAGATAGGCTTCGACGGCGGAGCCGAGAAGATCTTCGCGGCGATGAAGGACGCGGACGACTTCACCCGCCAGGACGCGGACATGCTCGCCGCCATGCGGCTGACCTACGCGTTCGGCGCCGACAAGCCGCTCAAGGACGCCAAGGCCGACGACAAGGCGTTCACCTACGACGTCCGGCTGGCCCGCAAGGACACCAAGCCGGTGTTCGAGGCCCGCCAGGTCGACGGCAAGAGCTACATACGCCTCGACCTCAAGGCGGTCGCCGGCTTCGCCGAGAAGCACGGCAAGGACAAGGGCAAGTCCCGCGGCCCGCAGGCCATGGAGAAGCTGCTCAAGCAGGCCGACGAGCTCCCCCCGTCCCTGGCGAGCGTCAAGAACGCGCTCAAGGGCGACTGGATCAGCATCGATCCCAAGTCCTTCGAAGAGTTCGCCAAGTCCATGGACAAGAGCGGCTCCGGCAAGAGCCCCGCGCCGGACCCGGAGACGCAGAAGAAGGCCTTCGAGGTCCTGCAGCGCGCGCTGACCGACAACGCCCAGGTCAAGGACGCCGGCAAGAAGGACGGCGCCGACCACGTCACGGCCACCCTCCCCGCGAAGAAGATCGCCAAGGACTTCGCCGAGGGCCTCAAGCCGCTGAAGGACAAGCTCGGCGACAAGGCCGGCAAGCTCGACAAGCTCACCCGCGACCTCGACAAGGCCCCGGACAAGGACGTCACCGTCGACCTGGCCATCAAGGACGGCATGCTCGCCGGGATGACCTTCGACATCGCGCAGTTCGACGACGGCAAGGACAAGGACGGGCCCAAGGGCCCGCTGCCCGTCAGCATCGGCTTCAAGAAGGGCGGCGGCGACAACCTCAAGGTTCCCTCCGGCGCGCAGGAGCTCAAGCCGCAGGACCTGATGGGCGCGGCCATGTTCGCCATGGGCGGCGGCCGGGCCGGCGGTGCCGGCGCCGACGGCCCGTTCAAGAGCGCCGACCCGTTCAAGGACGACTCCGCGTCCACGGACGACCCGTTCAAGGGCATCTGAGCACACCCCCGTACGCCGAAGGGCGGCCCCCCCTCCCGGGGTGGCCGCCCTTCGGCGTACCTACGGCGGACGGCCCGTCAGACCGTCAGACCGCGGACCAGCAGATCGAGCAGCGCGCACACGAACAGCGCGATGCCGATGAAGCCGTTGACCGAGAAGAACGCCCGGTTCAGCCGCGAGAGGTCACCCGGCTTGACGATCGAGTGCTCGTACAGGAACGCCGCCGCGACCACCACCAGGCCGCCCCAGAAGAACACCCCGGCGTCGGTGGCCAGCGCGTACCAGACCAGCAGCCCCGTCGTGACGACGTGGCAGCCGCGCGCGCCGTACAGCGCCGCCGCGATGCCGAAGCGGGCCGGGGTGGACTTCACCCCATGGGCACGGTCCGCCGCCACGTCCTGGCAGGCGAAGATCAGGTCGAAGCCGCCGATCCACACGCCGACCGCCAGCCCCAGGATCACTGCGTCCCAGGACCACTCCCCCGTGATCGCCAGCCATGCGCCGACCGGGCCCATGGCCTGGGCCAGGCCCAGGATCGCGTGCGGGAAGTTCGTGAACCGCTTGCCGTAGGGGTAGACGACCATCGGGACGACGGCGATGGGGGCGAGCGCCAGGCACAGGGGGTTCAGCAGCGCGGCGGCCCCGAGGAAGAACACCACGGCCACCCCCGCCCCGGTCCACGCCGAGCGCACCGACACCGCGCCCGTCACCAGCTCACGGCCGGCCGTGCGCGGGTTCCGGGCGTCGATCTCGCGGTCGATGATGCGGTTGCAGGCCATCGCGAACGTCCGCAGGCCCACCATGGCGACGGTGACGAGCAGCAGCCTGACCCAGTGGATGTTCCGGTCCAGCTGGAACATGGCGGTGAGCGCGGCGATGTAGGCGAAGGGCAGCGCGAAGACGGAGTGCTCGATGAGCACCATGCGCAGGAACGACCGGGTCCGCCCCGGCTGCGGCATCGCGGCGGCAGAGGCGCTCACAGCCCGTACTCCGGTTCATCCCCACATGCGTGGGGAGCAGACGCTGCCCCCGCGCTACCCACGAACACCATGCCACGGACACTCACAGCCCGTACTCCTTCCACCGCTTCGTCACCCGATCGGCGACTTCCGGATCCGACTCGACCATCTGCGGCCAGCCCCCGTCGCGCGTGTAGCCCTCCTCGGGCCACTTCGCGGTCGCGTCGATGCCCGCCTTGCCGCCCCAGAACTGCTGGTACGAGGCGTGGTCGAGGTGGTCGACCGGGCCCTCGACGACGGTGAGGTCGCGCGCGTAGTCGGTGTTGCCCAGGGCCCGCCAGGACACCTCGTGCAGGTCGTGGACGTCGCAGTCGGAGTCGACCACGATGATCAGCTTGGTCAGCGACATCATGTGCGCGCCCCAGACGGCGTGCATGACCTTCTGCGCGTGCTTGGGGTACTTCTTGTCGATCGAGACGATCGCGCAGTTGTGGAAGCCGCCGGACTCCGGCAGGTGGTAGTCCACGATGTCGGGGACGATCACCTTCAGCAGCGGCAGGAAGAAGCGCTCGGTGGCGCGGCCCAGCGGCCCGTCCTCCGTCGGCGGCCGGCCCACGACGATCGACTGGAGCAGCGGGCGCCGCCGCATCGTCACGCAGTCGATCGTCAGCGCGGGGAACGGCTCCTGCGGCGTGTAGAAGCCGGTGTGGTCGCCGAAGGGCCCCTCGGGCAGCATCTCGCCGGGCTCGAGCCAGCCCTCGATGACGACCTCGGCGTTGGCCGGGACCTGCAGCGGCACGGTCTTGCAGTCGACCATCTCGATGCGCTTGCCCTGGATGAAGCCGGCGAAGAGGTACTCGTCGATGTCGCCGGGCAGCGGCGCGGTGGAGGCGTACGTGACCGCGGGCGGGCAGCCGAAGGCGATGGCGACCGGCAGCTTCTCGCCACGCTTGGCGGCCACCTGGTAGTGGTTGCGGCTGTCCTTGTGGATCTGCCAGTGCATGCCGATGGTGCGCTTGTCGTGGCGCTGCAGGCGGTAGAGGCCGAGGTTGCGGACGCCGGTCTCGGGGTGCTTGGTGTGGGTGAGACCGAGGTTGAAGAAGGAGCCGCCGTCCTCGGGCCAGGTGAACAGCGCCGGAAGCTGCTCGAGGTCGACGTCGTCGCCGGTGAGCACGACTTCCTGGACGGGCGCGTCCTTGACCTTCTTCGGCGGCACGTGGGCCATCGCGCCCAGCTTGCCGAAGGCCTCGCGCATGCCGATGAAGCCCTGCGGCAGCTCGGGCTTGAGCAGCCCGCCGATCTTCTCGCTGATGTCCTCGTAGGACTTCAGGCCGAGCGCCTTGAGCAGGCGGCGGTCGGTGCCGAAGACGTTCATGGCGAGCGGCATCGCCGCGCCCTTGACGTTCTCGAAGAGCAGCGCGGGCCCGCCCGCCTTGTTCACTCTGTCGACGATCTCCCCGATTTCCAGGTATGGGTCGACTTCCGCCTTGATGCGCTTGAGATCGCCATCGCGCTCCAGCGACCGGAGGAACGAGCGAAGATCGTCGTAAGCCATGCGTTCCAGTATCGAGCACGCACTACCCTGGACACGTCACGGGGGCCGCCGAGCGGCCCGTAGCACCGCACTCCGGGGGCCGCCACCATGCTCAGGTATCTGCCGTTCCTGCTGATCCTGGCATTGTGGATCTACGCCTTCATCGACTGCCTCAACACGCCGGAGAACGAGGTGCGGGGCCTGCCGAAGCTGGCATGGGTGTTCATCATCCTGCTGTTCGGCGAGGTGCTGGTGGGCCCGGTGGCCTGGCTGGTGGCGGGCCGGCCGCGCGCCGCGGCCCGGCGCCCGGGCGGACGGCAGCGCTGGGTGGCGCCCGACGACAACCCCGAGTTCCTGCGGTCGCTGAAGAAGGACGACGAGAAGGACCCGGGCGCCGACGGCCCGAAGGGCTAGCGGAGGTCCCCTCGCTCGTACCGCTCCCGCAGTTCGCGCCAGCGGTCCATCGTCCACCGCGACCAGTCGGCCGGATTCCCGGCGAGGGCCTGCAGCAGGTACTCGAAGTGGTGGTGCCAGCCCGCCAGGCAGTCCAGGCGTACGTCCTCGGGACCGGCCATCTCGTTGGTGAAGTGCAGCAGCGTCCCGCCGACGCCCAGCGGCCCAGCCTCCAGCTCGAAGCGGACGCGCCCGTGGATGTCGACGGTGTACTCCGCCAGCCGCGGCGGATCCCACGCGGTCACCTGTCCGGGCGCGACCGTGGCGTGCCCCTGGGCGTCGGTGTTCTGCCACCGCAGCGTGATCGCCCCGCCCTCGCGCTGCTCGAAGGGATCGGCGACGGCCAGCCACGCCGGCAGGCCCTCGGGCGTGGCCACGGCGGCCCACACCTCGTCGACGGGGTACGGGATCGACAGCTCGTACCGCAGGGTGTGGGTGTCGCCCTTGCTCTCGGACGCGCCGTAGGGGGAGGGGATCTCCATGACTCCACGTCTAGCACGCCGGCCCGCGTCCCGCGCGCCGGAGGCGACGGGACGCGGGCCGTGGGCCGCGGGTCCTGGTGGGCTCACACCCCCGCGTAGGAGTGCTTGCCGCTCAGCAGGATGTTCACGCCGTAGTAGTTGAACAGGTAGCAGGCGAAGGCCAGCAGGGCCAGGTAGGCGGCCTTGCGGCCCTTCCAGCCGGCCGTGGCGCGGGCGTGGAGGTAGCAGGCGTAGGCGACCCAGGTGATGAAGGACCAGACCTCCTTGGGGTCCCAGCCCCAGTAGCGGCCCCAGGCGGCCTCGGCCCAGATCGCGCCCGCGATGATCGTGAACGTCCACAGCGGGAAGACGGTCGCGTTGATGCGGTAGGCGAACTTGTCCAGCGTGGCCGCCGCGGGCAGCCGGGACATGACGTTGCTCCAGGCGCCGCCGCTGTCGCGGCCCTCCGCCAGCCGGGCCTCGTAGCCGTCGCGGAAGAGGTAGAACAGGCTCGAGCACGCGCCCACCCACAGCGCCGCGCCCGAGATGATGGCGCAGGAGACGTGGATCCACAGCCAGTAGGAGTGCAGGGCCGGCACCAGCTGGTCGCTGTCGGTGTAGAGCACCGAGACGGCCAGGCCCAGGTCGAGCAGGATCGAGGTGACCAGCGGCAGGCCCAGCCAGCGGACGTTCTTCTTGGCGGCGAGCAGGCCCAGGTAGACGGCGACGGCGGTCATGCCGAAGGTCGTGGAGAACTCGTACATGTTGCCCCACGGCGCCCGCTCCACGGACAGCGCGCGGGTGAGGACGCCGCCTGCGTGGAGGGCGAAGGCCAGGACCGTCAGCGAGACGGCGATGCGGCCGTACAGGTCGCCCTTCTCGCTGGTGCCGGCGGCGCCGGGGCCGTCGGGGACGTCGCGGCTGCCGGGGGCGGAGCGCGTGACCACCTTCGGGCGGTCCAGGACGGCGGTGCCGCCGCCCTGCGCGGCCTTCTCGGCACCCTTGACCGTGACGGTCACGGCGGGGGCCTCGGCGGTGAGCGCGGCCGCCGTACGGCCGACAGTGCTACGGCTGCCGAAGACCCACTCGGCGATGTGCGCGAGGAAGGCGAGGGTATAGACAGCCATGGCCGAATAGATCAGCACATTGCTGACATGGGCCAGGTTCTCGTTGGCTGCGGCGGCGAGGATCACGCGCGCGCTCCTTCGGACGGTTCGGCTGGGGCTTCGGAGTCGGTCTCCGCCGCGGGTGCGGCGACGGGCGGGGCGTCGGGCTGCAGGGCCACGGCGAGGGAGGCGAGCTCCTCGGGCAGCCGGGCGGACTCGCTGCGGCCGAGGCCGGCCAGCTCCACGACCGTACGCCCCTGGCCGTCCGCCACGGCGCGCACCCAGACCCGGCGGCGCTGGATGAACAGCGAGCCGGCCAGGCCGACCAGCGCGCCGACGGCGCCGGCGAGCGCCAGCTCGTTGCCGGGCTTCTGGGAGACCTGGAAGGTCGCCCACTGCTTGATGCCCTCGAACTTCAGCTCGCCCGCGCCGTCCGGCAGCGTCATGGTCTGGCCGACCGTGAGGAGCTTGGCGAACTTCTGGCCCTTGTCGTCCTTGAACTGCGTCATCTTGGACGTGTTGAGCTGGTAGATGCTCTGCGGCATGCCCGAGTCCAGGCCGAGGCTGCCGCGGTAGGCGGTCAGCACCAGCGCCGGATTGTCCAGGGCGGGGAAGCGGGACAGCATGGTGCCCGACTTCAGGTCCAAGGTCGGCACGAAGTTGCCCTGGAAGCCGAGGTCGCCTTCCTTGCCGTCCTTGTCGCGGTAGTCCGGCACCTTGAGCACGCTGGTCTCGGTGACGTTGTTGTCCAGTGGCAGCGAGGGGATCGGGCCCTTGAAGGCGATGTTGCCCTTGCCGTCGCGGACGGTGACGATCGGGGCGTAGCCGTGGCCGATGAGGTAGACCTTCGAGCCGGCCGTCTCCAGCGGCTCGTTCACCTTGACGGTGGCCTTGCGGGGCGTGCCGTCCGCGCCGTCCCAGTACGTGATGTGGGCGGCGTAGTCGCGCGGGGTGCCCCGCTCGGGCCCGGTGCGCTCGTACGTCCCGGAGAAGCTGTCGAGGGTGAAGCGGAAGGCGTCGAGGTCGTCGGCGCTGAAGAGGGAGCCGGCCTTGAAGTCGTCGTACTGGGTGAGCGTGTTCGCGAAGCTCTCCCCCTCGACGACCAGCTTGCCGCCCTCGGACTTCCACAGCTGCCCGGAGGCGAACGCCACCAGCATGACGATCAGGGAGACGTGGAAGAGGAGGTTGCCGGCCTCGCGGAGGTAGCCCTTCTCGGAGCCGATCGCGTCCCCGGCCCGCTCGGTGCGGAAGCGCCTGCCCTTCAGCAGCTTCTCCGCGGCGTCCAGCACCCGCTCCGGCTCGGCGTCCGTGTGCCAGGTGGCGTGCGCGGGCATCCGGGTCAGCAGGCGGGGGGCGCCCGGCGGGCGGCCGCGCAGCTGGCCGACGAACTGCCAGGTGCGCGGGATGATGCAGCCGATGAGGGAGACGAACAGCAGGATGTAGATCGCGGAGAACCACACCGAGCTGTAGACGTGGAAGAGGCCGAGCTTCTCGTAGATCGGCGCGAGCGTCTCGTGCTGGCTCTTCCAGGTGTCGGCCTTGAGCGGGTCGACCGAGGTCTGCGGCACGAGGGAGCCGGGGACCGTGGCGAGGGAGAGCAGGAACAGCAGGATCAGCGCGACCCGCATCGAGGTCAGCTGGCGCCAGGTCCAGCGCACCCAGCCGGTGATCTCACGGGCCGTCCAGGCCAGCGCCCCGAGGGCGCCGGGCTTGCGCACACCGCCGAAGGAGCCGGGCACGGCCCGGCCGTCGTCGCCCTGGGCGGGGGCCGTGGACAGGGCCGATCCCGCCGCTTCGTCCATCACGGCGGTATCGGTGGAGTCGTTCGTATTGGCCATTGATCAGATCCCGGGGGTGTATCGCGACGACCACGTCTGAAGGTCCTGGACCATGCTGTCCCACATTCCTGTGACCAGGAGCAGGCCGACCACGACGAGCATGCCGCCGCCGACGCGCATGACCCACGCGTAGTGCTTCTTGACCCAGCCGAAGGCGCCGAGCGCGCGCCGGAAGGCGAGCGCGGCGAGGACGAAGGGCAGGCCCAGGCCCGCGCAGTAGGCGACGGTGAGCAGCGCGCCACGGCCGGCGCTGGCCTGGTTGAGCGCCAGCGACTGCACGGCCGCCAGCGTCGGCCCGATGCACGGGGTCCAGCCCAGACCGAAGAGCACCCCGAGCAGGGGTGCTCCGGCCAGGCCCATCGCGGGCCGGGTGTGGAAGCGGAACTCGCGCTGGCCGAAGAGGTTGAAGGCGCCCATGAAGCCCAGGCCGAGCACGATCGTCAGCACCCCGAAGACGAGGTTGATCGTTTCTTTGTAGTTCTGCAGCGTCGTGCCGAAGTAGCCGAACAGTGCGCCGGTGGAGACGAAGACGGCCGAGAAGCCCAGCACGAACAGCGAGGCCCCGGCGAGCATCCGGCCCCGCCGGGCCTCGGCCAGGTCCGCGCCGCTGACGCCCGTGACGTAGGAGAGGTAGCCGGGTACGAGCGGCAGCACGCACGGCGAGAAGAAGGAGACGAGGCCGCCGAGCACCGCCACCGGCAGGGCCAGCAGCAGTGCGCCGGTCAGGACCGTCTGGTTCATGTCGCCCGCGGCGGCCAGCGTGGTGGCCGCGGTCGCGTGCGTGAGGTCGGCCGCGGGGATCACGGGATTCACTTCTCCGCGACCAGCGGGTCGAGGGCCTCGCGCAGCTCGTCCTCGCCCAGCGGCTTGATCGCCCGGGCGGCGATCTTCCCGTCCCGGTCGATGAAGACGGTCGAGGGGATCGCCTGCGGGTTCAGGCTGCCCTTGGGGAAGCGCAGCAGGAGCTTGCCGGAGGAGTCGTACAGGCTCGGGTAGGGAACCTTGAACTCCTTCTCGAAGGCCAGGGCCGGGGCGGGGTCGGGGTCGCGGGTGTTGAGGCCGACGAACTCCACGCCCTTGTCCTTGTAGGCGTTCGCCACGGCGACGAGGTTCTTGGCCTCGGCCCGGCAGGGCGCGCACCACGAGCCCCAGACGTTAAGGACGACGATCTTGCCCTTGTGGGCCTCGGCGACGTCGAGGTCCTTGCCGTCGAGCGTCTTGCCGGAGAGGTCCGGGGCGCTCTTGCGGCCGCCCTTGTCCTTGACCACGTCGACGCCGCCCGCGCCCTGGACGAAGCCGGTCTGGCCGCCTCCGCCGGAGGTGTTACCGGAACCGCACGCGGTCAGCGTCAGTGCCGCGAGGGCGGCTCCGGCGGCCAGCACGGTGGTACGACGGCGGGAATGGGGGCGTCGAAGGGCGCGGCAGGCACTCATGTGAAAAGTTTCGCATGCGCAGTTTAGGGATCTTCTTCACCCCCCTCGCTGTCGTCCTCGGTCTGCCGGGCGGGCTTCGCGGGCCGGGGCGGTGCTTTCGGCGGCGTTTTCGATCCCGCCTTCTGCTGCCACTTCTCGCCCACGTCGAGACCGCGCAGCTGCGCGAGGACATCCGGGGACTGCACGTCCAGCCAGTCGACGAACTGCCGGAACGACACCAGGCGCACGTCCTTGCGCTTGTCGTCGCCCATGTATTTCAGCGCCTCCTCGACGGCGTCCATATAGATCCCCCCGTTCCATTCCTCGAAGTGGTTGCCCACGAAGAACGGCGCCCTGTTCGTCTCATAGGCGCGGTCGAAGCCGGCGATGTACGACTCGGTGGCCTGCCGACGCCACGCCGAGTAGTTGTAGGAGGGGCCGCGGGTGGTGTTCTTCGACTGATTGGCGAGGATGTTGTAGTCCATGGAAAGGACCTCGAACGAGTGACCCGGGAAGGGCATCTGCTGCAGCGGCAGATCCCACACCCCGTGTTTCTTCTTCGGCCACACCTGCAGCCCGCCGGCGGAACTCGCGTCGTACCGCCAGCCGAGTTTCGCGGCGACCGGCAGCAGATTGTCCTGGTTGAGCAGACAGGGGGTGCGGCCGCCGACGAGTTCCTTGCGGTAGTCGAAGGGCAGCGGGTCCAGATCGGTGAATCCGGTGTGGGTGCGCCAGCGGGTGACGAACGAGACCGCCTGCTCGATCTCCGATTCCCAGTCCTGCTGCGTCCAGTGCGCGACCGAGCCGCTCCCCTGGCAGAAGTGCCCGTTGAAGTGCGTGCCGACCTCGTGGCCCTCCAGCCAGGCCGCCCGCATATTGCGCAGCGTCTCCTTGATGTGGGCGTCCGTGAGGTAGCCGATGTCGGAGGCGCCGACGGGATTGTTCGGCGGATCGTAGAGCCGCTTCTTCGACTCGGGCACGAGGTAGATCCCGGACAGGAAGAACGTCATCCGGGCGCCGTGGTCCCGGGCGAGCTTGCGGAAACGGGGGAAGAGGCCGTTGCCGACCTCGCCCGCCCCGTCCCAGGAGAAGATCACGAACTGCGGGGGCTTCTCGCCCATCTCCAGCGGTACCGGCTTCGGAGGCTGGTTGGGCTGGTGCCCGTAGTCGGCCGTCGATCCGTCACCGATCAGCCGGGGCTTGACGGGGGCGTTGGCCTTCGCGCCCGGATCGCCGCCCCGCTCCGGCCCCGCGGTGGCCGAGGAGCACCCGACGGCTCCGCCCAGCGCGGCCGCCACCCCCACCCCCATTCCGAGCAGGCCCCTTCGGGTGATGTCACGACTGTCGCGCATGTCGGCTCCGTCCGTATCGATGCGCCCCCGTACCATATGCCGTCCATATAAATGGACATTAGGTACGAGGGCGCGTCGAACTACGACGGTTGCGCTCTTTTCAGTGCCTTCACGACACTTTCGGTTGCGACCCCGCGGCTCGCTCGCGCGGGCGTACGACCCCCTAGGCGCCGAACGCCTTGGCGCCGCCCTTCACCGGCTTCGCGCCCGCCAGCAGATGAGCCGGCACCAGATCCCGCGCGGGCTCGCTGTAACCCACCGAAACGATCCTGTCCCCCCGGTAGGTGAACGTCGTCAGGCTCGCCAGCGTGCACTGCCGCTTGCGCGGGTCGTGCCACAGCCGCCGCTTCTCCACGAAGCTGCGCACGATCCAGATCGGCAGCTGATGGCTCACCAGCACGGCCTCATGACCGCGCGCCGCGTCCTTCGCCGCGTCCAGCGCACCCATCATCCGCACCACCTGCTCGACGTACGGCTCACCCCAGGAGGGGCGGAACGGATTCGTCAGGTGCTTCCAGTTGGCCGGCTTGCGCAGCGCACCGTCACCGACCCCGAAGGTCTTGCCCTCGAAGACGTTCGCCGCCTCGATCAGCCGCTCGTCCGTCGCCAGGTCCAGCCCGTGCGACTTCGCGATCGGCGTGGCCGTCTCCTGCGCCCGCTCCAGCGGCGAGGCCACGACATGCGTCACGTCCCGCTCCGCCAGATGCTCCGCCACCCGGTCCGCCATCCGCCGGCCCAGGTCCGACAGGTGATAGCCCGACCGGCGCCCGTACAGGACGCCATCCGGGTTGTGCACCTCGCCGTGGCGCATCAGATGGACGACCGTGATGTCGTCCTGCTTCTTCTCCGCGCTCACTTGGTCCCCTCCTCCGTCGCCGCGGCCGCCGCCCGCGCCGCGGCCGGCAGCGCCGCCGCGACCCGCTCGATCGCCGCCGCGTCATGCGCCGTCGAGACGAACCACGACTCGAACGCCGACGGCGGCAGGTACACGCCCTGCGCCAGCATCGAGTGGAAGAAGGCGTTGAAGCGGAACGACTCCTGCGCCTTGGCCCTGTCGTAGTCCGTCACCTGCGCCTCGGTGAAGAACACCGAGAACATGTTGCTCGCCGTCTGCAGCCGGTGCGCCACGCCCTCCTTGGCCAGCGCCTCGGTCACCAGGGAGCCGATCTCCGCCGCGACCGCGTCCACCTTCTCGTACGCCGCGTCGTCCAGCAGCCGCAGCTGCGCCAGGCCCGCCGCCGTGGCGACCGGGTTACCCGAGAGCGTGCCCGCCTGGTAGACCGGGCCCGCCGGGGCCAGGTGCGCCATCACATCGGCGCGGCCGCCGAACGCCGCCGCCGGGAAGCCGCCGCCCATGACCTTGCCGAAGGTCATCAGGTCCGGCTTCACGCCGTCGACGCCGTACCAGCCGGCCTTGCTCGTACGGAAGCCCGTCATCACCTCGTCGGAGATGAACAGCGCGCCGTTCTGCGCACAGGCCGCCTTGAGCCCCGCGTTGAAGCCCGGCAGCGGCGGCACCACGCCCATGTTGCCCGGCGACGCCTCCGTGATCACACACGCGATCTCACCCGGGTGGGCGTGGAAGGCGGCGTGCACGGCCTCCAGGTCGTTGTACGGCAGGACGATCGTGTCCCCGGCCTGGGCGCCCGTGACCCCGGGGGTGTCGGGAAGGCCGAACGTCGCCAGGCCGGAGCCGGCCGCGGCCAGCAGGGCGTCCACGTGGCCGTGGTAGCAACCCGCGAACTTGATCACCTTGGCGCGGCCGGTGAAACCACGGGCCAGCCGGATCGCCGACATCGTCGCCTCGGTACCGGACGAGACCAGGCGCACCTGCTCCACCGGCTCGATCCGCGCGACGATCTCCTCCGCCAGCGCGACCTCGCCCTCACCGGGCGTACCGAAGGACGTGCCGCGCGCGACGGCTTCCTGTACGGCCGCGATCACTTCCGGGTGGGAATGGCCGAGAATCATCGGCCCCCATGAACACACGAGGTCCACATATTCCCGGCCATCGGCGTCGGTCAGGTACGGACCGGAACCGGAGACCATGAACCGGGGCGTACCGCCCACGGCTCGGAAGGCGCGCACCGGAGAGTTCACGCCACCGGGGGTCACGACCGACGCGCGGTCGAATAGCGTCTGCGAGACTGGGGCTTCATATGGGTAGCTCACGCTAGCCATGGTCTCAGAGCCCTCCGGCGAGTCGCGGCCGGGCGTTTCGCACGCTGCCCACGGGGGAGGTCTCTGAGACGATGATCGGGTTGCGCGGCGGGGGCTGTGCCGCCTAGAAATGCGGTCGGGTGGAGATATGCATCGCGGTGGCGGATTGGGCGAGGGCACCGATGACCTGGGGCCCGAGCGCGCCGAGCGGGCCCACAGGGGACGACACCGGCGCGAGGAACAACCCGAGGAATACAGCGCGAGCAGGAGTGGCCGGGTGGGGGTGACCTACAAATACTTCGGGGCACCGAATGGCGCCACCGCCGCCCGCGTGCCCATTTCCATGCGCCCCGAAGAGCTCGGCGGTGATGAGCTGGGCATGGGCGGCATGTTTACGAAGATCAAACCGGAGACGGTGGCCGCGATGGTCCTCACCGGCATCGAAGGCATACCCCTGCACAAGGTTCCCCCTCTCGAGCTGGTCGTTCTCCACCCCGACTACGCCGTCGTCAAGCTCCCCATGACCGTGGTCGACCCGCTGCGCGGCATTGGCGAGGAATCGGTGGGCGCAGCCGCTTTCATCTGGTCCACGGTTCCCGACCGGGGCGGCCCGAGCGACGCGTTCTCCGTCTACCAGCTGCTGCACGAATGGCAGGACTTCTCCCATCGCCTGCACGAGGCCGGCCACCAGCCGTACTGCCTCGTGTGGCCGTAGAAATCCCCCCGGAACGCCCCGGGCCGTAGCCTGCGGCCATGCTCATCGCCCGCTCCACCGCCCTCTTCCTCCTCGCCGCCCTCCTGGAGATCGGCGGCGCCTGGCTCGTCTGGCAAGGCGTGCGCGAGCATCGGGGCTGGGCCTGGATCGGCGCCGGCATCCTCGCCCTGGGCGCCTACGGCTTCGTCGCCACCCTCCAGCCGGACGCCCATTTCGGCCGGATCCTCGCCGCCTACGGCGGCGTCTTCGTCGCCGGCTCCCTGGCCTGGGGCATGGTCGCCGACGGCTACCGCCCGGACCGCTACGACGTGGCCGGCGCCCTGATCTGCCTCGCCGGCGTAGCGGTGATCATGTACGCGCCCCGCAGCCGCTGACCCGGCGCCGCGCGCGGCCTATGCTGCGGCTAGACCACTCCAGCCACAGGAGGCCCAGCATGAGCACCCGCACCGCAGTCATCACCGGCGCGAGCAGCGGCATCGGCGCCGCCACCGCACGTCGGCTGGCCTCCGCCGGATACCGCGTGGTGCTCACCGCCCGCCGCGAGGACCGCATCAACGCCCTGGCCGGAGAGCTGACGGCCGCGGGCCACACGGCCATCCCCTACGTCCTCGACGTCACCGACCGCCCCGCCGTCGACGCCTTCGCCGCCTTCCTCGAGGACCACGGCCCCGTCGAGGTCCTGGTCAACAACGCCGGCGGCGCCATCGGCACCGAGACCGTCGCCACCGCCGACCCCGCCGACTGGCGCACCATGTACGACGTCAACGTCCTGGGCACCCTGCACATGACCCAGGCCCTGCTCCCCCGCCTCGTCGACGCCGAGGGCACCGTGATCGTCCTGTCCTCCACGGCGGGCCTGGCCACCTACGAGGGAGGCGGCGGCTACGTCGCCGCCAAGCACGGCGCCCACGTCATCGCCGAGACCCTGCGCCTGGAACTGTGCGGCGAGCCCGTACGCATCGTCGAGATCGCCCCCGGCATGGTGCGCACCGAGGAGTTCGCCCTCACCCGCTTCCGTGGCGACAAGGACAAGGCCGCGGCCGTCTACAACGGCGTCGCCGAGCCCCTGACCGCCGACGACGTCGCCGACACCATCTCCTGGGCCGTCACCCGCCCCCCGCACGTCAACATCGACCTGCTCGTCGTCCGCCCGCGCGCCCAGGCCTCGAACTACAAGGTGCACCGGGAGAGCTGAGCCACCACCCGGACCGCGGTCGCAGGACCGGCGACCGATGCGCAAACGATCAAGAAACGCTAGTTTCGTCCTTGCAACCGCCCACCAGCGGACCGTAACCAGGGGGGATCCCATGCGCGTCATCGACTTCGACCACCTCGTCCTCAACGTCTCCGACATCGAGCGCTCGCTCGCCTTCTACACCGACGCCCTCGGCCTGGAGCCGGTCCGCGTGGACGAATGGCGCGCGGGCAAGGTCTCCTTCCCCTCGGTCCGGGTCTCCCCCGGCACGATCATCGACCTGTTCGCCCGCGAGCGCGGCGAGTCCAACGTCGACCACATCTGCCTCGTCGTCGAGCCCCTGGACTGGCAGGAGGTCATCGCCTCCGGCACCTTCACCGTCGTCGACGGCCCCGGCCCCCGCTTCGGCGCCCGCGGCACCGCCGAGTCGCTCTACGTCCTCGACCCGGACGGCAACACCGTCGAGCTGCGCTGGTACCCGCAGGGCGCGTAACGCCAACCGGAAGCGGCGCCTACGCGCGTTGCGCGCTCGCGAGTTCGAGTGACGCCCGGTTGTTCAGAACAACCGGGCGTCTGCGGCGGCTGACGATCGAGCCATGACCTTCATGGACCTCGAAGATCCGCGGTACGCGTACATGTTCGGCTTCCTGCAGGCGGATGGGCATTTATCTGCAGGGACGCGCCAGAGAGGGCGGCTGAGCGTCGAGCTCAGCTATCGCGACATCGACATCCTGCGCGCCTTTCAGGAACTGTGCCCCTACAACAGCACGATCACGGAACGCACCCGGGCCACGAACTTCTCGGAGAGCCACCGGTCCGCAATCTGGAACGTGTATTCGCTGGAGGCCAGAAACCGCCTCGTGGAGCTCGGCCTCCCCTACGGCAAGAAATCCACCGGCATCACGCCGCCCCGCGTCCCGTTCTCCCGATCGGACTACCTGCGGGGAGTCATCGACGCGGACGGCGCCGTGGGCTTCACGGCCCAGGGGTTGCCCTTCGTCAGCCTCGCCACAACGAGCACCGCGATCGCCACCTACCTGTGCCGCTACACCAAGCTGACGCTCGGCATCCACAAGCTGACCAGCCGGAACGCTCGCGACCGTGCGTACAACATCATGTACATGCGAGAGGCAGGCGTGGCAGTGGCGGATCACCTGTACCACCCAGGGGGCCTGGCTCTGGAGCGCAAGCGTTCGGCTGCGGCGGAAGTGAGCGCCTGGGTCCGCCCGGCGCACATGGGCGCGTCTCGGCCGACCCGCAGATGGACGCTGACGGAAGACCGCGTCCTGCTCGATGCGCCGACCATCGCAGAAGCCGCTGAGAAGCTGGGCAGATCGGAGCAGTCCTGCAATCTCCGGCGCTGGCGCCTGCGCAAGAAAGCACAAGACCAGGCCGACTGAACGGATCAAGGGGCAGGCGCCCAGCGCCTGCCCCTTGACCGTGTCAGCCCTTTACACAAACGACCTGCTTGAGCTTCGCCACGACCTCGACGAGGTCCCGCTGCTGCTCCATGACCTGCTCGATCGGCTTGTAAGCAGCCGGGATCTCGTCGACCACTCCGGAGTCCTTACGGCACTCCACACCCCGCGTCTGCTCCACCAGATCCTGTGTGGAGAAGCGCTTCTTGGCAGCGTTGCGGCTCATCCGGCGGCCCGCACCGTGCGAGGCGGAGTTGAACGAGTCCGCGTTGCCCAGCCCGCGCACGATGTACGAGCCGGTGCCCATCGAGCCCGGGATGATGCCGTACTCGCCGCCGCCCGCGCGGATCGCGCCCTTGCGGGTGACGAGAAGATCCATGCCCTCGTACCGCTCCTCTGCCACATAGTTGTGGTGACAAGAGATGACCTGGTCAAAGGTGACCTTGGCCTTGCGGAACTCCCTGCGCAGCACATCCTGCGACAGGGCCATCATGATCTCGCGATTGTGCTTCGCGTACTCCTGCGCCCAGAACAGATCGTGCCGGTAGGCCGCCATCTGTGGCGTGTCCGCGACGAAGACCGCAAGGTCGCGATCGATCAGCCCCTGGTTGTGCGGCAGTTTCTGGGCCTGGCCGATGTGGTACTCGGCCAACTCCTTGCCGATGTTTCGGGAGCCGGAGTGCAGCATCACCCAGACCGAATTGTCCGAATCGAGGCATAGTTCCCAAAAGTGGTTGCCCGATCCAAGTGTTCCCATTTGTTTCATGGCCCGCTCATGACGGAACTTGACCGCATCCGCGACCCCGTCGAACCGCCCCCAGAAGTCGTCCCAGCCGGCAGTCGGCAGCCCGTGCAGCCGCCCCGGATCGACCGCGACGTCGTGCATCCCCCGGCCGACCGGGATCGCCTCCTCGATCTTCGACCGCAGCCGCGACAGATCACCCGGCAGGTCGTTGGCCGTCAGCGAGGTCTTCACCGCCGACATGCCGCAGCCGATGTCGACGCCGACCGCCGCCGGGCACACCGCGCCCCGCATGGCGATCACGGAGCCGACCGTGGCGCCCTTGCCGAAATGGACGTCCGGCATCACCGCGAGGCCCTGGATCCACGGCAGCGTGGAGACGTTCCGCAGCTGCTGCATCGCTACGGGCTCGACCGTGGCGGGGTCCGCCCACATACGGATCGGTACCCGGGCGCCGGGCACCTCGGTGTAGGACATACCTTCCTCATTCCCCCGAAAAACATGGATAACGCAAAAGCCGGAACTATCAGCTCATCCACGACAGCGGGACGGCAGACGCGGCAGCGCGTGCGGTACACATTGTGTCCAGTCGCCACCGGGCGACCGCAAAAGGTTTTCGCGCGAAGGGAGCCACGGACAGTGCAGCGAAGGGCGTACGCACCGGCAGCCGCACTGGCCGCGGCGGTGCTCGCGACGGGCCTCGCCGGGTGCGGCGGAGGGAGCGGCGACGGCGGCGGGATCGACGCCAAGGCCGGGCAGTCCGGCTCCTCGGCCCCCGCGGGGCCGCCCGGCAAGTACCACAGCCTCCCCGAGCCGTGCGGCTACGTCAGCCCCGCCACCCTGCGCCGCATGCTGCCCGGCGCCGGCGACGGCGACGAGGAGGAGGCCAAGCGGCTCCTGCGCGGGCAGGCGGCCATCACCTACGACACCGACCGCCGCGTCGGCTGCCGCTGGAAGCTGGAGACGCCCAACGGCACCCGGCACCTGTCGGTGGACTTCGAGCGCGTCGTCTCCTACCAGCCGGGCGTCAGCGACGAGGCCCGGGCGCAGCAGCTCTACGAGCGCCAGGCGACGGCCGCGCACATCCCGAGCGCCACGCCCTCCTCGTCGTCCGCCAAGCCCTCGGCCAAGCCCTCGACCGCCGCCTCGCCGGGCGCGAGCGCGGGGGCGGGCGCGAGCCCGCGCGCCGAGGGTCCGGTGCCGCAGCTCGGTGACGAGTCGGCGGCGCCCTCGGCCCCGTCGTCGCCGCCGGCGTCCGCGTCCTCGGACCCCCGTCTGGCGCCCCGGGTGCTGGACGATCTGGGCGACGACGCGTTCGTGAACGACAAGCTGGCGACGACGGGCACGGGTGTGCACCGGGACGTCACGGTCGTCTTCCGGTCCTCGAACGTGCTGGTGACGATCGCGTACGACCAGTGGACGACGGACAAGCAGCACGTGCCCAGCAGCCAGGATCTGCAGGGCAAGGCCCATGGCCTGGCCCGTGAGCTCGATGCGGGGCACTTCGGCAATTAGCCCGGCGAGTAACGGCCCGCTTCGACCGCGGCCGGGCGCGGGCCGCGTACCGTGCCCGTAGGCACGACCCCATGTCTGACCAAGGCACGACAAGGCGCGGGTGTGTGGGACAGCCGCCACGCCCCGCGACACATACTCCGAATGAGCGAAGGACCCATGCACCGACGAACCGCCCCGCGACTCGCCCGAATCCTCGCCTGCGCCGCAGTACCGGTGATGCTCGTCGCCACCGGCTGCTCGGACGACTCCGGGTCCGAGAAGGAGACGGCCAAGCCCACGAAGTCGGCGGCGCCCAGCGCCGCGCCCACGGTCAAGGCGGCGACGTACGCCAAGCTGCCGGAGGTCTGCAAGACGGTCACCGAGAAGACCGTCGAGAACCTGGTGCCGAAGGCGGACAAGAAGGAGGGCAAGGCCCTGCCCGCCGCCGACACCAATGACTCGGCGAGCTGCTTCTGGAGCGGCCTGAACGACGAGGACGTCAAGAATCTGCAGTTCCGGTCGCTGACCGTGTCGCTGAAGCGATTCGCCTCGGACCCGACGCTGGGTTCGGGCGAGAAGCGTGCGGAGGCGTTCGCCGAGCAGCAGGTCTCGAAGGCGGCGACGGCTGACGGCGCGAAGAACGCGAAGACGGAGAAGGCCGGGGGGATCGGCGACAGTGCGAGCGTGGTGAGCACCGAGTCGAAGAAGGACGACAACGACTTCAAGAACCAGACCGTGGTGGCCCGCACCGCGAACGTCGTGGTGACGGTGAAGTACAGCGGGGCTGGTTACGAGGGTGCGAAGTCGCCGGACGTGGACGACATGAAGAAGGGCGCGCAGGAAGCGACCAAGGAGGCCGTGAACGCGGTCGCCGCGGCGAACAAGTAAGGCGCGGACGACGAAAAGGGCCGCCGCCCGGTGGGTTTCACCGGGCGGCGGCCCTTTCGTGTGCCGGGTGCTTACGCGCCGAGCAGCTTGCGGACGCGGTCGGCACCGACCGCGAGCAGCAGCGTGGGCAGGCGCGGTCCGGTGTCGCGGCTGACCAGCAGCTGGTAGAGCAGGGCGAAGAACTCGCGCTGCGCGACCTTGAGCTCCGGGGTGGGCTTGGCGTCGGGCTCGAGGCCGGCCTGGACCTTGGGGACGCCGTAGACCAGGGTGGTGAGGCCGTCGAGGGACCAGTGCTCGTCCAGGCCCTCCAGGAGGAGGCGCAGGGATTCGCGGCCCTGCTCGTCCAGGGAGGACAGGAGCTCGGTGTCGGGCTCGGCGCGCACGACGGTGCGGGACTCGGCCGGGACCTGGGTGTTGATCCAGTGCTCGGCGCGGTCCAGGCGCGGGCGGGTCTCGTCGAGGGACTTGACCGGGTTGGCCGGGTCGAGGTCGCCGAGGATGCGCAGGGTCTGCTCGTCGTGGCCGGCGGTGATGTCGACGACGGAGGCGAGCGTGCGGTACGGCAGCGGGCGCGGGGTCGTCGGCAGTTCACCGGCGGCGGTGCGGACGGCGCGGCTGTGGGCGGCGGCGTCGGCGGGCAGGACGGTGCCGTCGGCGACCTTGGCGTTCAGCTTGTCCCACTCGTCGTAGAGACGCTGGATCTCCTGGTCGAAGGCGATCTTGAAGGACTGGTTGGGCCTGCGGCGGGCGTAGAGCCAGCGCAGCAGGGGCGCCTCCATGATCTTCAGGGCGTCGCCGGGGGTGGGGACGCCGCCCTTGGAGGAGGACATCTTGGCCATGCCGCTGATGCCGACGAAGGCGTACATGGGGCCGATGGGCTGCTCGCCGCCGAAGATCGGGCCGACGATCTGGCCGCCGACCTGGAAGGAGGAGCCGGGCGAGGAGTGGTCGACGCCGCTGGGCTCGAAGACGACGCCTTCGTAGGCCCAGCGCATGGGCCAGTCGACCTTCCAGACGAGCTTGCCGTGGTCGAACTCGCTGAGGAGGACGGTCTCGCCGTGGCCGCAGGCGCAGGTGTAGGTGAGCTCGGTGCTCTCCTCGTCGTACGCCGTGACCGTGGTGAGGTCCTTGTTGCAGACGGTGCAGTAGGGCTTGTACGGGAAGTAGCCCGCGCCGCCCGCGCTGCCGTCGTCCTCGGCCGCGGCGCCGGAGCCCTCGGCAGCTTCGAGCTCGGCCTCGTCGAGGGGCTTCTGCTGCTGCTTCTTGGCCGGCTTCTGCTTGGTGCGGTACTGGTCGAGGATGGCGTCGATGTCACCGCGGTGCTTCATGGCGTGCAGGATCTGCTCGCGGTAGGCGCCGGCGGTGTACTGCTCGGTCTGGCTGATGCCGCGGTACTCGATGCCGAGCTCGTCCAGGGCCTCGATCATGGCGGCCTTGAAGTGCTCGGCCCAGCTGCCGTAGGGGCTGCCGGGGGGAGCCGGGACGGCGGTCAGCGGCTTGCCGATGTGCTCCGCCCAGGAGGGGTCGATGCCGGCCGGGACCTTGCGGTACCGGTCGTAGTCGTCCCAGGAGAGGACGTGGACGCATTCGTGGCCACGGCGGCGGATCTCGTCGGCGACCAGGTGCGGGGTCATGACCTCGCGGAGGTTGCCCAGGTGGATCGGGCCGGAGGGCGACAGGCCGGAGGCGACGACGATCGGTTTGCCCGGGGCGCGGCGCTCCCCTTCGGCGATGACCTCGTCGGCGAAACGGGAGACCCAGTCGGCCTCGGTGCTCTGAGCCTGAGCCACGGCACTTCCTTCCTTACGGTCCTGGCATGACCATTGTCCCAGACGGAAGGGGTGGCTCGGGGGTTGCCCGTGGCGGGGGAATTCCCCGGGGGCCGTGATAGGCGCATGGGATACTCGGGGTGTCGAAAATGCCGCCTACCGGAATGGCAACCACCTCATGGCTTCGGTTCCCTCCCTCGCTTCCACGCTCCACCAGCGCATCGCGGACGCTCTCTCGGCTGCCCTGCCGGAGGCCGGCGCCGCCGACCCGCTGCTGCGACGAAGCGACCGGGCGGATTTCCAGGCCAACGGCATGCTGGCGCTGGCCAAGAAGCTGAAGGGCAACCCGCGCGAGCTGGCGGCGAAGGTCGTCGAGGGGCTGCCGGCCGGCGATCTGATCCAGGACGTCGAGGTGTCGGGCCCCGGCTTCCTCAACATCACCGTGGCCGACAAGGCGATCACCGAAACGCTGGCGGCCCGTGCGGCCGACGACCGGCTGGGCGTGCCGCTCGCGGAGCGGCCGGGCACGACGGTCATCGACTACGCCCAGCCGAACGTGGCGAAGGAGATGCACGTCGGTCACCTGCGTAACTCGGTGATCGGTGATGCGGTCGTGCGGATCCTGGAGTTCTCCGGCGAGAAGGTCGTGCGCCGTCACCACATCGGCGACTGGGGCACGCAGTTCGGCATGCTCATCCAGTTCCTGATCGAGCACCCGCACGAGCTGGACCACGAGGGCGAGGTCTCCGGTGAGGAGGCCATGTCGTCGCTGAACCGGCTGTACAAGGCGTCGCGGACGCTCTTCGACTCGGACGAGGAGTTCAAGGCCCGTGCCCGGCGCCGGGTGGTGGACCTGCAGGCCGGTGACGAGGAGACCCTCGCGCTGTGGCAGCGGTTCGTCGACGAGTCGAAGATCTACTTCCACTCGGTCTTCGACAAGCTGGACGTGGAGATCCGCGACGAGGACATCGTCGGCGAGTCGGGTTACAACGACATGCTGGCCGAGACCTGCCGCCTCCTGGAGGAGTCGGGTGTCGCGGTGCGTTCCAACGGTGCGCTGTGCGTCTTCTTCGACGACGTCAAGGGCCCGGACGGCAAGCCGTCGCCGCTGATCGTCCAGAAGTCGGACGGCGGCTTCGGCTACGCGGCGACCGACCTGTCCGCGATCCGCGACCGGGTGGGGAACCTGAAGGCCGACACCCTGCTGTACGTGGTGGACGCCCGTCAGTCGCTGCACTTCAAGATGGTCTTCGAGACCGCGCGCCGGGCCGGTTGGCTGACCGAGGGCGTGAAGGCCGTCCAGCTCGGTTTCGGCACGGTGCTGGGCAAGGACGGCAAGCCGTTCAAGACCCGTGAGGGCGAGACGGTGCGTCTGGTCGACCTGCTCGACGAGGCGATCGACCGTGCGACGGCCGTCGTGCGGGAGAAGGCCCAGGACCTGACGGAGGAGCAGATCGCCGAGCGTGGTGCGCAGGTGGGCATCGGCGCGGTGAAGTACGCGGACCTGTCGACGTCGGTCTCCCGCGACTACAAGTTCGACCTGGACCAGATGGTGTCCCTCAACGGCGACACCAGCGTCTACCTCCAGTACGCCTTCGCCCGGATCCAGTCGATCCTGCGCAAGGCGGGCGAGGCCCGGCCGGTCGCGCACCCGGAGCTCGCGCTGGCCCCGGCCGAGCGCGCGCTGGGCATGCACCTGGACCAGTTCGGGGAGAACCTCGCCGAGGTCACGGCCTCCTACGAGCCGCACAAGCTGGCCGGGTACCTCTACCAGCTGGCCTCGCTCTACACGTCGTTCTACGCCGAGTGCCCGGTGCTCAAGGCGGAGACGCCGCAGCAGGTGGAGAACCGCCTCTTCCTGTGCGACCTGACGGCCCGCACCCTGCGTCTGGGCATGTCGCTGCTGGGCATCCGGACGCCCGAGCAGCTGTAGGGCGCGGCGGCGGGCGCCTCATCCGGTGCCCGCCCCGAGTTCGAACCAGATGAGCTTGCCGACCAGTCCCTGGGGCTGGTCGCGCAGCGCGAAGCCGCCCCAGCTGTCGGCGCACCACTGGACGAGTCCGAGGCCGCGGCCCTGTTCGGCGGCTTCGGTCTCGGCGTCGGGCAGGGTGACGCGGTCGAGGGCGGGCAGCCGGGGGTTGGTGTCCCAGACGGCGACGCGCACACGGTTGCCCTCGCGTTTGACGCGCACGGAGGCGGGGCCGTCGGAGTAGCGGTAGGCGTTGGTGACCAGCTCCGAGGTGAGCAGCTCGGCGGTGTCGGCGAGCTCGAGGAAGCCGTGCTCCTCGAAGATGGTGCGGAGCGTGCGTCGCGCGATGCACGGCGCCATGGGGTCGGAGGGGACCTGAAGCGTGTACTCCCAGTCGTCCGTCAGTTCCGGTTCATGGCTCATGCACGCCTCCGTAGCGTAAGCGTCCCTGTACACACGGTAGTCATGGTCCGAGTGCATACCCCGCCCCTCGGTCGTTTCCACGAGAGTCGACCTGTGTGGGTGACGATCGTGAACTATGCGCCCCGTCTTGCGTGAGCTGCGCAAACGCGACGGGCTCGCACAACCGCATACGCCGATGGCGGCGTTCCGGGGCCCAGGGGCCTTGGGAACGCCGCCATCGCGCTGTGTCACGGTCGCGGTCGGGACGCCGTGGGGCGTCAAGCCGGCTTTACAGCTGCCGGGCGACCTCCGTCGCCCAGTAGGTGAGGATCATGTTGGCGCCGGCGCGCTTGATGCCGGTGAGCGTCTCCATGATCGCGCGGTCGCGGTCGATCCAGCCGTTGGCGGCGGCGGCCTCGACCATCGCGTACTCACCGGAGATCTGGTAGGCGGCGACGGGCACGTCCACCGACTCGGCGATCTTGGCGAGGACGTCGAGGTAGGGCAGGGCCGGCTTGACCATGACCATGTCGGCGCCCTCGGCGAGGTCGAGCGCGAGCTCGCGCATCGACTCGCGGAGGTTGGCCGGGTCCTGCTGGTACGTCTTGCGGTCGCCCTGCAGCGAGGAGCCGACGGCCTCGCGGAAGGGGCCGTAGAAGGCGGAGGCGTACTTGGCGGTGTAGGCCAGGACGGTGACGTCCTCGTGGCCGGTCTGGTCGAGGGCGTCGCGGATGACGCCGACCTGGCCGTCCATCATGCCGCTGGGGCCCACGATGTGGACGCCGGCGTCGGCCTGGACCTGGGCCATCTCGGCGTAGCGCTCGAGGGTGGCGTCGTTGTCGACGCGGCCTTCGGAGTCGAGGACTCCGCAGTGGCCGTGGTCGGTGTACTCGTCCAGGCACAGGTCGGACATGATGACGAGCTCGTCGCCGACCTCGGCCTTCACATCGCGGATGGCGACCTGGAGGATGCCGTCGGGGTCGGTGCCGGCGGTGCCGAGCGCGTCCTTCTTGGCCTCCTCGGGCACGCCGAAGAGCATGATGCCGGCGACGCCGGCCTCACGTGCCTCGACGGCGGCCTTGCGCAGGGTGTCGCGGGTGTGCTGGACGACGCCCGGCATGGCGGAGATCGGCACCGGCTCGGCCGCGCCCTCCCGCACGAAGGCGGGGAGGATCAGGTCGGCCGGGTGCAGCCGGTGTTCGGCGACCATGCGGCGCATGGCCGGGGTGGTGCGAAGGCGCCGGGGGCGGGACCCCGGGAACGTTCCGTACGTGGTGCTCAACTCCGTGCCCTTCTGCGCGATCCGGGCCGCCGCTCGCTCGGGCGGGTGACCGGGTCGCCGGCCTCCAGGGCCGCGTCGCGCCGGGCCGCGCCGAACTCCGCGAGCGCCTCGGCCAGCTTGTGCACCGAGGGCTCGGGCGACAGCACGTCCACCCGCAGGCCGTGTTCCTCCGCGGTCTTCGCGGTGGCGGGGCCGATGCAGGCGATGACGGTGACATTGTGCGGCTTGCCGGCGATGCCGA
This sequence comes from Streptomyces sp. NPDC021096, assembly GCF_040641275.1. Lineage (NCBI taxonomy): Bacteria > Bacillati > Actinomycetota > Actinomycetes > Kitasatosporales > Streptomycetaceae > Streptomyces > Streptomyces sp. NPDC021096. Next base: position 40,392 of record NZ_JBFADG010000034.1, read on the forward strand.
CGAGGTTCCGCACGGTGGAGGAGGAGGTGAACAGCACGGCGTCGAAGCCGCCGCCCTTGATCGCCTCCCGGGTCTCGGCCGGCGGCGGCGAGGCGCGCACGGTCCGGTAGGCCGTGACGTCGTCGACCTCCCAGCCCAGTTCGATCAGGCCGGCCACCAGGGTCTCGGTGGCGATGTCGGCGCGCGGCAGGAAGACGCGGTCGATCGGGTCGAAGACCGGGTCGTAGGGCGGCCAGTCCTCGAGCAGGCCGGCGGCGGACTGCTCGCCGCTGGGCACGAGGTCGGGCTTGACGCCGAACTCGATCAGCGACTTGGCGGTCTGCTCGCCGACGGCGGCGACCTTGATGCCCGCGAAGGCGCGCGCGTCGAGCCCGTACTCCTCGAACTTCTCGCGCACCGCCTTGACGGCGTTGACGGAGGTGAAGGCGATCCACTCGTAGCGGCCGGTGACCAGGCCCTTGACCGCGCGCTCCATCTGCTGGGGGGTGCGCGGCGGTTCGACGGCGATGGTCGGCACCTCGCTGGGCACGGCGCCGTACGAGCGGAGCTGGTCGGAGAGCGAGGCGGCCTGCTCCTTGGTGCGCGGCACCAGGACGTTCCAGCCGAACAGCGGCTTGGACTCGAACCAGGAGAGCCTCTCGCGCCGCGCGGCGGCGCTGCGCTCGCCGACCACGGCTATGACGGGCTGGCCGCCGTCGGGCGACGGCAGCACCTTGGCGGCCTTGAGCACCTGCTGGAGCGTGCCGAGGGTGGCGGTCCAGGTGCGCTGGCGCGTGGTGGTGCCGGCGACGGTGACGCTGACCGAGGTGTCGGGCTTGCGGCCGGCGGAGACCAGCTCGCCGGCGGTGGCGACGACCGAGTCCAGGGTGGTGGAGACGACCGCGGTCACCTCGCTCGCGCCGACCTCGGCCCAGCAGGTGGCCGAGGCGGTGCGGGCGTCGACGAACCGCACGTCGCCGCCCTTGCCGTCGCGCAGCGGCACGCCGGCGTAGGCGGGCACGCCGACGGCCGTGGCGACGCCCGGCACCACCTCGAAGGTGATGCCCCCGTCGGCGCAGGCCAGCATCTCGTCGGCGGCGTTGCCGTCGAGTCCGGGGTCGCCGAGAACCGCACGGACGACCCGCTTGCCGCCGCGCGCGGCCGACATGACAAGATTGGCCGTGTCCCTGAGGACCGGAATCCCGGCGTCCTTTGACGACTCATCAGTAACCGTCTGGGCCGGCATGTCCACAGTGCTGCGGGCATGCGTACGCACCACGTCGAGCACCTGCGGATCGGCGATCAGGACGTCCGCGGACGCCAGTGCCTCCACGGCGCGCAGCGTCAGCAGTCCCGGGTCTCCGGGGCCGGCACCGAGGAAGGTGACGTGCCCGTGCGCGGGGTGGTTCGGGGCGGTGGGGTTCAATGTGCTCGCTCCCCCATAAGACCGGCCGCACCCTTGTCGAGCATCTCGGCGGCGAGTCCGCGGCCGAGAGCAAGGGCGTCCTCCTCGGACGCGGGTACGGGACCGGTGGTGGACAGCTGCACCAGCGTCGAGCCGTCGGTCGAGCCGACGACGCCGCGCAGGCGCATTTCGGTGACAGCCTGCCCGTCGACCAAAAGGTCGGCCAGGGCGCCCACGGGCGCACTGCAGCCGGCCTCCAGGGCGGCGAGCAGGGACCGCTCGGCGGTCACGGCGGCCCGCGTGTGCGGGTCGTCGAGCTCGGCGAGCGTGGCGGCGAGCGGTGCGTTGGTCGCGGCGCACTCGATCGCCAGCGCCCCCTGGCCGGGGGCGGGCAAAATCTGGTCGGGGTCCAGGAACTGGGTGACGTCCCCGAGCCGGCCGATGCGGCTGAGCCCGGCGGCGGCCAGCACCACGGCGTCCAGCTCGCCACGGGTGACGAAGCCGACGCGGGTATCGATGTTGCCGCGGATCGGCACAGTCTCGATCTCCAGGCCGAGCTCGCGCGCCCACGCGTTGAGCTGCGCCATGCGGCGCGGCGAACCCGTGCCGACACGGGCGCCCCGCGGCAGCCGCTCGAAGGTCAGCCCGTCGCGGGCGACGAGCACGTCGCGCGGGTCCTCGCGGAGCGGGATCGCGGCGAGGGCGAGCTCGTCCGGCTGCGTGGTGGGCAGGTCCTTCAGCGAGTGCACGGCGAAGTCGATCTCGCCCGCGAGCAGCGCGTCGCGCAGCGCGGAGACGAAGACCCCGGTGCCGCCGATCTGCGCGAGCGCCTCGCGGGAGACATCGCCGTACGTGGTGATCTCGACCAGCTCGACCGGTCGCCCGGTCAGCTGCCGGACGGCCTCGGCCACCTGCCCTGACTGGGCCATGGCGAGCTGGCTGCGGCGGGTGCCGAGCCGCAGCGGCCGCTGGTCGGTGGAGGTGTCGTTCATGCCGACTCCCGTGCTGTGGTGTGCCTGTCGGCACGTGTGTCCGCCCGGCTGACGGCGGCGACCGCCTGCGGGTCGAGGTCGAAGAGTTCCCGCAGGGCGTCGGCGTAGCCGGCGCCCCCGGGGGTGGAGGCCAGCTCCTTGACCCGCACGGTCGGCGCGTGGAGGAGCTTGTCGACGACGCGGCGCACGGTCTGGGTGATCTCCGCGCGCTGCTTGTCGTCCAGGTCGGGAAGGCGGCCGTTGAGGCGGGCCATCTCGCCCGCGACGACGTCCGCGGCCATGGTGCGCAGCGCGACCACGGTGGGCGTGATGTGCGCGGCCCGCTGGGCGGCGCCGAAGGCGGCGACCTCGTCGGAGACGATGGAGCGCACCTGGTCGACGTCGGCGGCCATGGGCGCGTCGGCGGAGGCCTCGGCCAGGGTCTCGATGTCGACGAGCCGTACGCCCTCGAGGCGGTGCGCGGCGGCGTCGATGTCGCGGGGCATGGCGAGGTCGAGCAGGGCCAGGCGTACGTCCGTACGGGCCTGGGCGCCGGCCGGGGCGGCGGCGCAGGGGCCCGGGGCGGTGCCGCAGGGGCCGGGGGCCTCCTTGCGGCCGGCGAGGGCGGCCCGTATGGCGTCGACGGTCAGGACCAGGCCCGTGGCGCCGGTGCAGGACACGACGACGTCGGCGCACGCCAGCTCCTCGTCGACGCCCGCCATCTCCACGGCCGAGGCCGTGAAGCCGGGCGCGCCCGGGGCGCCGGGCTCGGTGAGGATCTGCGCCAGGCGCCGGGCCCGCTCCAGGGTGCGGTTGGCGACGGCCACGTGGGCCACTCCCGCCCGGGCCAGGGTGGCCGCGGCCAGCGAGGACATCGAGCCGGCGCCGATGACGAGGGCGCGCTTGCCGGCGGCCCAGTCGGTGACGGCGGCGCCCTCGGCGAGCTGCTCGAGGCCGAAGGTCACCAGCGACTGGCCGGCCTTGTCGATGCCGGTCTCGCTGTGGGCGCGCTTGCCGACGCGCAGGGCCTGCTGGAAGAGGTCGTTCAGCAGCCGGCCGGCGGTGTGCAGCTCCTGGCCGAGCGCGAGCGCGTCCTTGATCTGGCCGAGGATCTGGCCCTCGCCGACGACCATCGAGTCCAGCCCGCACGCCACCGAGAAGAGATGGTGGACGGCCCGGTCCTCGTAGTGCACGTAGAGGTACGGAGTGAGCTCGTCCAGGCCGACGCCCGAGTGCCGGGCGAGCAGCGTGGACAGCTCGGCGACACCGGCGTGGAACTTGTCCACGTCGGCGTAGAGCTCGATGCGGTTGCACGTGGCGAGCACCGCCGCCTCGGTGGCGGGCTCCGCGGCCAGCGTGTCGTGCACGAGCCTGGCCTGCGTCTCGCGCGTGAGGGCGGCCCGCTCCAGCACGCTGACCGGCGCGCTGCGGTGGCTGAGGCCCACGACCAGAAGACTCATGCCGGCATCACGGCGGGAACGTCCCCGTCCGGTCCCTTGCCGCTGCCCGCGCCCGTACGGGCCGGCGCCGCCGGCCGGGACGCGAGGTCCGGGCGGGGCGCGGCCGCGGCCGCGGCGGGTCCGCTCTCCTCGCCGGCCTTGCGCTGCTCGTGGAAGGCGAGGATCTGCAGCTCGATGGAGAGGTCGACCTTGCGCACGTCGACGCCGTCCGGGACGGACAGCACGGTCGGCGCGAAGTTGAGGATCGAGGTGACGCCGGCGGCGACGAGGCGGTCGCAGACCTGCTGGGCGGCGCCGGCGGGCGTGGCGATGACGCCGATGGAGACGCCGTTGTCACTGATGATCGACTCGAGCTCGTCGGTGTGCCGCACGGGCAGCCCGGCGACCGGCTTGCCGGCCATGGCGGGGTCGGCGTCGATCAGCGCCGCGACGCGGAAGCCACGGGAGGCGAAGCCGCCGTAGTTGGCCAGGGCGGCGCCGAGGTTTCCGATGCCGACGATCACGACCGGCCAGTCCTGGGTCAGGCCGAGTTCCCGCGAGATCTGGTACACGAGGTACTCGACGTCGTAGCCGACACCGCGGGTGCCGTACGAGCCGAGGTAGCTGAAGTCCTTGCGGAGCTTGGCGGAGTTGACCCCCGCCGCGGTCGCGAGCTCCTCGGAGGAGACCGTGGGCACCGAGCGCTCGGAGAGCGCGGTCAGCGCACGCAGATACAGCGGAAGCCGGGCGACGGTGGCCTCGGGGATCCCTCGGCTTCGGGTCGCCGGTCGGTGAGTTCGGCCAGTTGCCACGGTGCTCCTGCGGGTAGAGCGGGGCTGCAGGCGGCGCCTTGTCCCAGGACCGCCCCGTCGAACGCAGGCTATGCCTTTGTGAACGCGTGCACAAAGATGGTGTCCGTTTTGCCCCGGCAAAGTGATGGGTGTCACGCGATGATTCGGCCCGGTCCGGGAACCATCGCCCGCACCACCGCGACCGCCACACCAGTCACAGGAGCACCATAGGCGCGTGGACGGGGACACGGGCGCTCACTCCTCACCGCTATACCCCCGGACACCAACAAATCGCCCACGATGGTAGTCGACTCAGGCACCCAATCCCGCCGCACGAGCGTCCGCGGAGACGGCACAATTGCCCTCATGAGCCCGCTCCTGCGCCGCAATGCCCGCAAGAATCCCGCCGACCGCGTGGTCACGCTGGTCGGCAAGCCCGGCTGCCACCTGTGCGACGACGCCGAGGCCGTCATCGCCGAGGTCTGCGGCGAGCTCGGCGCCCGCTGGGAGAAGAAGGACATCACCGAGGACGAGGAGCTGCACAGGAAGTACTGGGAGCAGATTCCGGTCGTCCTCGTCGACGGCGCCCAGCACGACTTCTGGCGGGTGAACCCGGACCGGCTGCGCAAGGCCCTCGGCGGCTGACGCGCCCGGCGGCCGACCGGAGGGTAACCGGCCCGACGCGCAGAGTTCACGCCATCGCACCGTCCCGACTTCCGGTTACCCCGAACAAACTGGCTATGCTCGCGGCATGGCCGCACTCGGATGGCTCACCCACCGCAGGCGCTCCGCGACCGCACGCAGCGTGCTGGCCGGCGAGGCGGCGGCGGAGGCAGCCCGCAAGTCCGCTCAGGAGAACGAAGAAGCGCTGGCCACGGGCCGGCCGGGGCCCCAGGAGCCCGAGCCGGAGTTCCCCGTCGCGGGCGATGAGAAGGCCGCCGCGTTCTTCGACCTCGACAACACCGTCATGCAGGGCGCCGCGATCTTCCACTTCGGCCGTGGCCTCTACAAGCGGCAGTTCTTCGGCAAGCGCGAGCTCGCCCGCTTCGCCTGGCAGCAGGCCTACTTCCGCCTCGCCGGCATAGAGGACCCCGAGCACGTGCAGGAGGCCCGCGACAGCGTCCTGTCGATCGTCAAGGGCCACCGCGTCTCCGAGCTGATGACCATCGGCGAGGAGATCTACGACGAGTACATGGCCGAGCGCATCTGGCCCGGCACCCGCGCCCTGGCCCAGGCCCACCTCGACGCGGGCCAGAAGGTGTGGCTGGTGACGGCCGCCCCGGTCGAGACCGCCACGATCATCGCCCGCCGGCTGGGCCTGACCGGCGCCCTCGGCACGGTCGCCGAGTCCATCGGCGGCATCTACACCGGCAAGCTGGTCGGCGAGCTGCTGCACGGCCCGGCCAAGGCGGAGGCCGTACGGGCGCTGGCGACGGCCGAGGGCCTGGACCTGACGCGCTGCGCCGCCTACAGCGACTCGCACAACGACATCCCGATGCTCTCCCTCGTCGGCCACCCCTACGCGGTCAACCCCGACACCCGGCTGCGCAAGCACGCGCGCGAGCGCGGCTGGCGGCTGCGCGACTACCGCACGGGCCGCAAGGCCGCCAAGATCGGCATCCCGGCCGCGGCCGGCCTCGGCGCCCTGGCGGGCGGCGCGGCCGCCGGCATCGCCCTGCACCGCCACCGCCGCCGCTGAGCCCCCGGGCCCCCACCCGAAGCACCGGCCGGCTCCGCCCCACGGCGGGGCCGGCCGACGGCTTTCCCCGCCCGTGCCCGCCCTCTCCGCGGCCCGCGTCCGTCAGCGGGCCCATCACCGGAACGGGCGACAGCTACGGCGCGCCTCCTCGCCACAGCCCGTAACCGAACTGGCCGCACAGGCAATCCTGTTGTCATACCCCCACATGGCCCCCGACAGTCCTGCGGTGTCCGGATTGCCACAACACGCTGCCCAATCGGCCACACCATCGGCAAATTCGGTCAACTTCCGTTCGTAGTTCGATATTTGATCGGCCATGAATGGTGCCGAGATCGAACGGAAACGATGATTTGAGCAACTCGGTGTAGCGCTGCCTGTACGAAGGGTTATTCTCCTCAGACGCAAGCCGGTACCCGCTTGTCCCTACGACGAGTGAACGGTCTGGCACTGCACGTGATGGAAGCTCTGCCTCTGGGAGTCCCGTGTACCCACACGTCGGGGTTGACGCCTCGGGCCTGGCTACGCTGCGCGCAGCGGTCGTCGACCGTCTGCGCGGCTTCGTCCCCACCGCGTACGCCGTCCCCGCCTTCGCCACGCTCGCCCCTGCCGTAGCGGGGGGGCCTGTCGGACCCTGCTACGCCCTCGCCGAGAGCAGCGCGGCCGTCGGCAGACGCGCCCGCCGAGGGGCCGGCACCGGTACGTCCACCACCACCCGCCGTCCGAGCGCGGACAGCGACAGCGCCCGCATGCTCGACCTGGTCGAGCGCGCCCAGGCCGGCGAGGCCGAGGCATTCGGCCGCCTCTACGACCAGTACGCCGACACCGTCTACCGCTACATCTACTACCGCGTGGGCGGCCGGGCCACGGCGGAGGACCTCACGAGCGAGACGTTCCTGCGCGCCCTGCGCCGGATCGGCACCTTCACCTGGCAGGGCCGCGACTTCGGCGCCTGGCTGGTGACCATCGCCCGCAACCTCGTCGCCGACCACTTCAAGTCGTCAAGGTTCCGGCTCGAAGTGACCACCGGGGAGATGCTCGACGCCAACGAGGTCGAGCGCAGTCCCGAGGACTCGGTCCTCGAATCCCTTTCCAACGCCGCCCTGTTGGAGGCGGTGCGCAAGCTCAATCCACAGCAGCAGGAGTGCGTCACCCTCCGCTTCCTGCAGGGCCTGTCGGTCGCCGAGACCGCCCGTGTCATGGGGAAGAACGAGGGCGCCATCAAGACGCTCCAGTACCGGGCGGTGCGCACTCTTGCGCGACTCCTCCCGGACGACGCACGCTGATCTTGCGCCGACCCGATGCCTGATTTCACTCACCAGCGGCCACCTCGCCCCGGCCGCGTAACCCGACTGCCGCGCCGCTCGTTGTCCGGGATGCAGACTTCCCCATGCCGCGTCATGCCCGTATTCACTCACTCGATCGAGTGGATGCTCTCAAGGCATGCAACTCTTCAGGTGCCCAGGGGAGTCGACCGTCATGACGAGAGGAGGTGCCGCCTGTGATCGCGAACGTATCGGCGCACCGGCGGGCGAACGCCTTCGCCCAGGCCCTGGAGGACCAGGACGTCCAGGGTGCTGCGGCCGCACAGTCCGGCCCATCGGCGGAAGACGCCGAGCAGGCAAAACTGTTGACCCTGGCGGGCGGGCTCGGTGCGCTGCCGGCTCCCGAGCTGGACCCCGAGGTCAAAACCGTGCAGCGGGCGCAGCTGATCGCCGCCATGGAGGCCCAGTTCGCCGGAGCCGCCGTCCCGGAGCAGCGCTCCGGCCGGGGGACCCACCGGGCGAGCGCGCTGAGCCGGCTCCGGCCGCGCTCACGCTGGTCCAAGGGGCTGGCGGCCGGCGGCCTCACGGTGGGCGTGGCGGCGGGCGCGTTCGGCGGTGTCGCCGCGGCGAGCTCCAACGCCCTGCCCGGCGACACGCTGTACGGGCTCAAGCGCGGCATGGAGGACCTCAGGCTCGGCATGGCCGACGGGGACTCCACCCGGGGCGGGCTCTTCCTCGACCGGGCCACCACACGGCTGCAGGAGACCCGCCGCCTGATGGAGCGCGGCCGGTCCGGTGAGCTCGACCAGGAGTCCCTGGCGGAGATCCGCAAGACCCTCTCCGGGATGCGGCACGACGCCTCCGAGGGCCACCGGCTGCTGCACGGCGTCTATCAGCGCGACGGCTCCCTCGGGGCGATCGAGCGGCTGTCGACGTTCGCCTCCTCCCAGCGCGAAGGGTGGAGCCGGCTGCGCGACCGGCTGCCCCACCAGCTCACCGACGTCGCCGACGACGTCAGCTCGGTCTTCGCCGCCATAGACGATGAGGTCGAGCCGCTGCGGTCCCTGCTCCCCGACGACAAGAGCGGCAAGAAGGGCTCCGGCAGCCGCGAGGGCGGCTCCTCGCACGGCTCCCCCGAGAGCGCGGGCCACTCCGCGCCGGCGTCCAAGGCCCCCGCCACGGCCGACGGCAAGCACCCCGGCAGCAAGCCCCCGCAGTCCTCCCAGGGCACCGGCGACGAGCGCGAGGGCCTCCTGGGCGGTACGGGCCTGCTGCAGCCCGCCCCGAGCTCCGAGGGCACCGGCACGGACCGTCCCTCGCACGGCAAGGACGGCAAGCCGTCCAAGCAGCCGGACATCACCATCCCGCCGCTGCTCCCGGACATCCTCCCGGGCCTCGGCATCCACGGCGAGGACGACAAGTAGCGGCACCGGGCACGCGACACCAGAGGCGGTCGGTGGTTCTTCCGGGGAGACCCCCGGAAGAACACCGGCCGCCTCTGTCGTGGCCGGTCGGACGGGGGCCGGTCAGAAGAACACGGACCGCCTCTGCACGAGCAGCTTGTACAGCGTGTGCTGAATCGTTTCCCGGACCTGATCCGTGAGGTTGAACATCAGCATCGGGTCGTCCGCCGCCTCCGGCGGGTAGCCGTCCGTGGAGATCGGCTCCCCGAACTGGATCGTCCACTTCGTCGGCAGCGGCACCAGGCCCAGCGGCCCGAGCCAGGGAAAGGCCGGCGTCAGCGGGAAGTAGGGGATGCCCAGCAGCCGCGCCACCGTCCGGGAATTGCCGAGCATCGGGTAGATCTCCTCCGCCCCGACGATCGAGCACGGCACGATCGGCGCCCCGGCACGCAGTGCCGTCTGGACGAAGCCGCCCCGCCCGAAGCGCTGCAGCTTGTAGCGCTCGGAGAAGGGCTTCCCGATCCCCTTGAAGCCCTCCGGCATCACGCCCACCACCTCGCCGCGCTCGAGCAGCCGCTGGGCGTCCTCGGCGCAGGCGAGGGTGTGCCCGAGCTTGCGGGAGAGCTCGTTGACGAGCGGCAGCATGAAGACGAGGTCCGCCGCGAGCATCCGCACGTTCCGGCCGGCCGGGTGATGGTCGTGCACGGCTACCTGGAGCATCAGGCCGTCGATGGGCAGGGTGCCGGAGTGGTTGGCGACGATCAGCGCCGCCCCCTTCTCCGGGATGTTCTCGATGCCCTTCACCTCGACCCGGAAGTACTTCTCCTTGAAGGGCCGCAGCAGAGACAGGATGACCTGGTCGGTGAGCTCCTGGTCGTACCCGAAGTCGTCGACGTCGTACTCGCCGGTGATCCGCCGCCGCAGGAAGCTCAGCCCGTGCGCGATCTTGCGGTCCCAGCCGCCCTGGCCGGCCGGCTCCCCGGCGGCGGGGTCGTGGCCGGGCTGTCCGTCCGTGGCCCCCGCGGGCTGCGGCTTCTCCTCGCGCGGAACCGGTACGGGGGCCAGCGACGCCGGTGAACGGTTCGTACGGCCCGGGCCCGTGCGCTTCGCCCGCCTCTTGGACCGGGGCTCCTCGCCGAACGGAATGACCTTCGCATCGGCCATGGTGCGTGCGCTCCTCAGTTCTGGCCGCGGCCGGCAGGCATCAGCGCGGCGATCCGGTCGACGGTACGGGCGAGGGTCTCGGGCGGCAGCAGGCCCGCGGGGCGGCTGCGGACGAAGTCCGCGAACGCCTCGGCGGTGGTGTACGTGGGGTGGAAGCCCAGGGTCTCGCGCATCTGCGTGGTCTGGACGACACGGCCGTGCGTGAGCAACCGGATCTGCTCGGGCGAGAAGTCCAGCGCGCCGACCGACCGCAGCGCGGACCCGACCCAGGTCACGGTGGGCAGAAAGAAGGGGAGAGTGGGGCGCCCGAGGCGCCTGGCGGCCTGTGAGAGCAGCAGGACGCCATCGCCCGCGATATTGAACGTGCCGCTGTTGAGCGTGCCCCGGCGGGGCTCCCCGGTGGCGATCCGCAGCACCTCGATCGCGTCGTCCTCGTGCACGAACTGCAGGCGGGGATCGAAGCCGAGGACGCTGGGCAGCACGGGCAGGGAGAAGTACTCGGCGAGCGGCGAGTCGGCACAGGGCCCCAGGACGTTCGCGAAGCGCAGGACGCACACGGCCACGTCGGGCCGACGGCGGGCGAAGCCGCGCACGTACCCCTCGACCTCGACGGCGTCCTTGGCGAAGCCACCGCTGGGCAGCGACTTGGGCGGCGTGGTCTCGGTGAAGACGGCGGGGTCGCGGGGCGCCGAGCCGTACACGCTCGTGGTGGACTTCACGACCAGCCGCTTGACGCTGGGCGTCTTCTGGCAGGCGCCGAGCAGCTGCATGGTGCCGATGACGTTGGTCTCCTTGACCAGTGCCCGGCTGCCGCGCTTGCCCAGGGGGGTGCCGTTGACGTCCATGTGGACGACGGTGTCGACGGACCGCTCCGCCAGGACCCTGCCGATCGTGGGCTGGCGAATGTCCGCCCGTATGAATTCGGCCCCGCCGAGGTGGTGCTCGGGTGGCACTGCGTCCACCCCGATGACCCGGTCGACGTCGGGCTCGCGCTGGATGCGGCGTACGAAACGACCGCCCAGCTGCCGTGCGACTCCGGTGACGAGCACGACCTTGCCCAAGATCAGCGCCTTCCTTCCCACCCTCGACCGACGAGTGGTGCGCTCGTCGAGCGGTGCCCTGTGGCGGCCACCGTAGCGGGTCGTTGTTGCACTGTGATGACCGCCGGGCGGGTCGGGCGTCATTTCAAGCCGTAGCGAGGGCTTCACTCCCCGCAACGCACCGCAGCCCTCCCACCGACGAGCGGTGGGAGGGCTGCGGGATGTTCACAGCGGCGCTGCTTACTTCTTGTTGCGACGCTGAACACGCGTGCGCTTGAGCAGCTTGCGGTGCTTCTTCTTGGCCATCCGCTTGCGCCGCTTCTTGATAACAGAGCCCACGACTACCCTCGCTTACATCGATTCACTCGGTGCGGGGCGTCCGAGCCCACACGACCTACATCGGGCCAGCCTACCCGGCACCGGGCGATCAGCGTAATCCGAGGTGCCCGTCAGGCGGTTTCCACCCCCACGTAGGACTCTCGGAGGTACTCGTGCACCGCTTGTTCTGGGACCCGGAACGACCTGCCCACCCGGATCGCCGGCAGATGACCACTGTGCACCAACCGGTACACGGTCATCTTGGAGACTCGCATCACCGAGGCGACTTCCGCCACGGTAAGGAACACGACCTCGTTGAGAGGCCTTTCGCCAGCAGCCATGACACACCTGAACCTTCCGCACATGACGCGCACCGGCTTCCCCTCCGGTGACTCCTCGTCGCTGCGCGCTCACTCCCCAGGTTAGGGGCGGGTGATGCGAGTGGGGAAGAGGAGCAGCCATCGGCCGCCTACTGTGACAGACACGCTCGATTGAGTACATAGCGAGTAAGCGGTCGGTAGTAATCAGACCGCACAGTGTCATCAAGCGGAACGGCGACGGACACCCGGCCCTCGGCCTCTCCGACGAACAGCGCGGGGTCGTCCGAGTCGGCCAGCCCGATGGCCTCAATGCCCAGCTGACCTGCCCCGCAGACCCACCCGTGGTCCCCGATGACCAGGGCGGGCAGGGGTCCGCCGGCCTCCGCCTGGGCCGCCAGGACGGTACGAACCGGGAGGGGTGAATGGGTATGCGCGCCGGGCTCACTTTCTGCGGCCCGTGCGCCGGGTTCGCGCACCATCGCTACTCCACGAACGTAGTCGAGGCGGTAGGTGCGTACGCCGAACCGGGTCGTTATGTCGACACTTTGCCCCTGCGCCGGGGTGAGGACACCGCATCCCGCCGCCGAGAGACCAGCGGCCAAAGCGGCGTAGAAGCCAAGGAGCCGATGCGGATGACCGGTGCCGATCAGCACCGGCGCCCCGGTCGCGGCGACCGTCGCCAGACGGTCCGCGAAGGCATCGAGTGCCACCAGCGTGCGATCGGGGTCGATCACATCATGCCCGGAAGTGTGCTTGGGATCGTCCGAAACTCCACACCTCTCCCCCATCAGTCGCAACAAGTCGACGAAGCGCCAGTCATATTTCGGCTCCAGACCGATCAGCACCCGAGGGTCCCGCGCGGCGAACAACCGGTAGCGACTCAGGCTCCGTTCCCGGGGCGTTGCCACGGGACCCGCCAGACGGGTGGTCAACAAGTGGGCACGGAGGGCACTTCGGGTGAGCACGGGGACGGTGGGGACAGAGGTGGAGACGGGACCAGGGGTGGGGCCGGGAGTGGCGCCAGGGGTCAACACGAGCCCGATGCTGACGCAATGGGGTGCCGGCCGCCGGGATTCGCGACCGACATCCCACGCGTGGGCTAACACCCCTTTCCCGTGGACCACTTACGGCAGCAGACCGTGGGAGGGAAACACCGCGCGCCGGGTGGCGAGGATCGCCTGGTCGAGCCGGTCGGCCGGGTCGTAGCCGGAGCCGGTGAAGTCCCGCCACTGCGGCTTGCGACCGTCCGTCATCCGCAACGGACCCAACTGACGCGTCCGCCGGAAGACTTCACTGCGCCAGTCCTCCGGCACCGGCGACTCCGGCTCGACTGGCCGCCCGGCGGCGATGCCCACCAGATGGGTCCACGACCGCGGCACCACGTCCGTGACGGCGTAGCCACCGCCTCCCAGGGCCAGCCAGCGGCCGGCGGCATGTTCGTGCGCCAGATCGTGGCAGGCGGCCGCCACGAGCCGCTGCGCGTCCACGGACACGGTCAGGTGCGCCAGCGGGTCCTCGAAGTGGGTGTCGGCGCCGTGCTGGGTCACCAGCACCTGCGGCCGGAAGGCCGCCAGGAGCTCCGGTACGACCGCGTGGAAGGCCCGCAGCCACCCGGCGTCCCCCGTCCCCGCCGGCAGCGCCACATTGACCGCACCGCCCTCCGCGCCCTGGCCGCCGGTCTCCTCGGGCCAGCCGGTCTGCGGGAAGAGCGTGCGGGGGTGCTCGTGCAGAGAGATCGTCAGGACTCTGGGGTCCTCCCAGAACGCGGCCTGCACGCCGTCCCCGTGGTGGACGTCCACATCCACGTATGCCACGCGCTCGACGCCGAGTTCGAGCAGCCGGGCGATGGCGAGGGCGGCGTCGTTGTACACGCAGAAGCCGGAGGCGCTGCCCGGCATCGCGTGGTGCAGCCCGCCCGCGAAGTTCACCGCGTGCAGGGCGTCCCCGCGCCACACCGCCTCAGCGGCGGCCACCGACTGCCCGGCGATCAGCGCGGCCGCGTCGTGCATGCCCGCGAACGCCGGATCGTCGGCCGTCCCGAGGCCGTAGGACCCGTCGGCGGACCGGGGGTCGGCCGAGGCGGCCCGCACGGCCGCGATGTAGTCCTGCCGGTGGACGAGCCGCAGTGTGGAATCCCCGGCGGGTGGGGCCGCCACGGTACGGGCCACGCGGTCCAGCCCGAATGCCTCGATCAACCGCATGGTGAGCGCGAGGCGCACGGGGTCCATCGGATGTCCGGGGCCGAAGTCGTAGCCCGTTACTGCCTCGTCCCACATCAGCTGTGCGCGGCCGCTCATGGGCGACACCGTAATGGATGACTCATACGAGAAAGGCAGAGAGTTCCGTCATATCGGCGAAGTGGCCGGTCGCGCCGGTCAGGCGCTCGGCGGGCGTCATGGCCGTGAAGGCGTAGACGTCGATGTCTGCCGCGACGGCCGCCTGAATGCCGAGCGGGCTGTCCTCGACCACGACGCACCGGTCCGGCTCCACCCCCATCGACCGTGCGGCGTGCAGGAAGAGATCCGGCGCCGGCTTTCCCCGGCCGACGTCCTCGGAGCTGAATATCCGTGCCTCGTCGAACCACTCGGTGAGGCCGGCCGCCCGATGTCCGGTCCGGATGCGCTCATGGCTGCCGGAGGACGCGACGCAGTACGGAATGCCGGTGCCGGCCAGAAGCTCCAGGACCTGTGCGACGCCCTTCACGGGCTGGAGTTCACGGGCGAAGGCGGAGAAGGTGCGCGAGTGAAGGGTGTCGTCGAAGTCCTCGGGGAGGCGCCGGCCAGTCCGCTCGAGAACGAGGTCGTGCACACGGTGGACCGCACCGCCCATGAAGTCCCTAATGGAGTCCTCATAGCTGGTGGGATGGCCGAGCTCCGTGAGGTACTCGGCGAGAATCCGGTTGGCAATGGGCTCGCTGTCGACGAGTACACCGTCGTTGTCGAAGATGACGAGGTCATAGCGCATGACGTCACCCTAAACGCAAAAATGCCGCAGGCCCCGAGTCAAAGACTCGGGGCCTGCGGCTTCACAATTTGTTCGGCGGCGTCCTACTCTCCCACAGGGTCCCCCCTGCAGTACCATCGGCGCTGAAAGGCTTAGCTTCCGGGTTCGGAATGTAACCGGGCGT
>NZ_JBFADG010000035.1:0-53364 GCF_040641275.1 Streptomyces sp. NPDC021096
GCCCGGCGCGGCGGCGGGGCGGCCTCGGGCCCCCGCCCCCCCCCCCCGGAAACTGGGGGCACCTCCCAGCGGTAGCTGGGGGAGAAAGGGCGGGACTGGGGCAGAACCCCCCATCGGTTACACACCAGTGACGTGCACGACCCCGCATTCACCCGAACGGTCCAGTTAGGCTCACGGGACAGCCTGACCGAGAGTGGGGATCGACAGCCGATGCGTGCGATACGAACGATAGTGATCGTCGCCGTGGTCCTGGCCGGCCTCTTCGTGGCCGCCGACCGTGCCGCCGTCTACTTCGCCGAGAACCAGGCCGCCGAGAAGATCCGCAGCAGCCAGGGCCTCTCCGGCACCCCCGATGTCTCGATCAAGGGCTTCCCCTTCCTGACCCAGGTCGCGGCCTCCGAGCTCGAGCAGGTCGACGTCAAGCTCGACGGCATCACCGCGGGCACCGGCGACCGCTCGGTGAAGGTCAGCGGCTTCGACGCCCAGCTGCACAACGTGCGCATCGACAGCAGCTTCTCCTCCGCCGTCGCGGGCCGCGCCACGGGCACCGCCCACCTGTCGTACGAAGAACTCACCAAGGCCGCCGGCGACCCCGGCGTCTCCGTCGCCTACGGCGGCAAGGACGGTGCCGGCCGCAGTCAGGTGAAGGTCACCGGCAAGGTCATGGTCATGGGCCAGCCCCTGGAGCGCAGCGTGGTCTCCACGGTGAGCGTGGTGGACGGCAACACGGTCCGGGTGCGGGCGGACGAGGTCCCCGCGCAGGGCATCCCCGGCATGGAGCGCAAGGTCCGCGAGAAGACCGACTTCGACCGGCAGATCTCGGGCCTGCCCAAGGGCCTCAAGCTCGACAAGGTCGTCACGACGCCGACCGGCGTCGACATCACCCTGACCGGCACCGACGTCAACCTCGCCGGCTGACCGTCCACGCTGCGAGACACGGCCGTCCGTACGTCAGTCCATACGGGCGACCGCAGGGCCGCACGGGCCGCGCCGGGCGGATCCGGAACCTCGATTCGGCCAACCGGTCCCATTATTCGAGACATTCCGTCTCACCATTCGGCCGACTGGTGACAGGGCTCCCGGTCCCTCCCTACGATCGCCCCATGAAGCGACAGGCGGATCTCACCAAGCGGCGGGCAGTAGACCTGTGCCGCGTGGCCGCCATGCTCTGTCGCCGTGTCTGACGGGGACCGCTTCCGGCTCCCCTTTCGGCCGTTCAGGCCGCCTCCCCGCACCACCGCCCCCCACTGCGCGGCGCCGCGCACCTTCGCCGCGCACCCCGCACACGCTGGCGCACATCCGCAACTGCCCCGGAGGAGAACAGCATGAGCCGCAGTGACGTCCTGGTGGACGCCGACTGGGTACAGGCCCGCATCGACGCAGGCGACCCGAAGACCGTCCTCGTCGAGGTCGACGAGGACACCTCCGCGTACGACAAGAACCACATCAAGACCGCCGTCCGGATCGACTGGAAGTCCGACCTCCAGGACCCGGTCCGCCGCGACTTCGTCGACCAGGCCGGCTTCGAGGAGCTCCTGTCCGGCAAGGGCATCGCCAACGACGACACCGTCGTCCTCTACGGCGGCAACAACAACTGGTTCGCGGCGTACGCCTACTGGTACTTCAAGCTCTACGGCCACCAGGACGTGCGTCTCCTCGACGGCGGCCGCAAGAAGTGGGAGCTGGACTCCCGCGACCTGGTCGCCGAGGTGCCGCAGCGCGCCCGCACCACGTACACGGCCAAGCCGCAGGACGCCTCGATCCGCGCCTTCCGCGACGACGTCGTGGCCGCCATCGGTTCGCTGAACCTGATCGACGTGCGCTCCCCCGACGAGTTCAGCGGCAAGCTGCTCGCCCCGGCGCACCTGCCGCAGGAGCAGTCGCAGCGCCCCGGCCACGTGCCGAGCGCGCGCAACATCCCCTGGTCGAAGTCGGCCAACGACGACGGCACGTTCAAGTCCGACGACGAGCTCAAGGAGCTCTACGAGGGCGCGGGCGTGGACCTCGCCAAGGACACCATCGCCTACTGCCGCATCGGCGAGCGCTCCGCGCACACCTGGTTCGTGCTGCACGAGCTGCTCGGCCAGCACAACGTGCGCAACTACGACGGTTCCTGGACCGAGTACGGCTCGCTCGTGGGCGTGCCGATCGAGCTCGGCGCCAACTGACCTCCCGACCCACCGCAAGGAGAAGGATCACCCATGTGTGGAGCAAAGGCCGGCGGTCCCGACGCCTCTACCGCCAAGCCCGGTGAGACGACCATCCAGGGTTCGGTGACCCGCGACGGCGAGCCCGTCGTCGGTTACGTGCGGCTGCTGGACAGCACCGGCGAGTTCACCGCCGAGGTGCCCACGTCCGCGACCGGACAGTTCCGTTTCTACGCCGCCGAGGGCACCTGGACGCTGCGGGCGCTCGTGCCGGGCGGCAGCGCCGACCGCACGGTCGTGGCGCAGAAGGGCGCGCTGGCGGACGTCGCCATCGCCGTCTGACGCGACGCGTCGGGCACGAGAACGGCCGGAGGGCCGTACCCCTGGGTTGGACGCCTGGATGGTGGGGTGCGGCCCTTCGCGCTACCCGTGGCGCGGTCGTACCGTGAAGGTGTGTACGCGCGGCGACGCCACCTGTACTTCGCCATGATGGGCACCTGCATCGGCATGTTCGTCCTGGCGTGGTCCGTGGTGCGCCTGTGGTCGGTGCCGGCGGCGGTCGGCATGTGCCTGTTCGCCATGGTCATCCCCCCGGTCGCGGCCGTCGTGGCCAACCGCCGCGGCCCGGACGACCGCTGGTGGGACGATCCGTCGGGCGACCCGAAGTCGGACGAGTGGTGGGACGAGCTGGACGGCAAGCGCCGCCCGGGGTCGTGGGAGGAGCACTAACCCGGGACCACTAGCCCCGGACCGGTGGCCCCGACCCACGGACCCCCACGTCACGCGATCAGTAGACGAGCGCCTGCGCGTCGTCGGCCATGGCCTCGCTGACGAAGACCTGCGCCCCGGCGATGCGCGCGCCCTCGATCAGGTCCTTCTCCTCGATGTCGCGGCGGGCGGCGCACTGCGTGCAGACCGTGATCATTCCGCCTGCGGCCCTGATCCCGTCGATGAGGTCCGGCAGCGGTGCCGCGTGCGGCAGCTCGAACTCCGCCGCCCTCCCCGGCAGCGCGAACCACGACGACTCGCCGGTCAGCCACAGCGAGACCTCCACGCCACTGGCCGCCGCGACGGCCGCCACCGTGAACGCCTGCGAGCACCGCTCGGGCGCGTCGGCGCCCGCCGTCACCTTGATCACGAGCCTCTTTGCCATGCGGCCACTCTAGGTCCCCGGCGTCCCGCGCGGCCGGATGCCCGACCACGATCCACCTCACAGCGCCTCCGCCGGGACGGCCGACTAGACTCGTCCACGGTCCGTACAACCCTCACTCCGACCGAGGAGCGCGCTCGTGCTTGAGGCAGTCTTCACCACCCTGCTCGTCCTGGTCGCCGTAGGCGTTCTCGCCTTCGCGGGCCTGACCTGGAAGAAGCTGTACCAGGGCCAGCGCTGACCCCCCTGTCCGCACCCTCTACAGATCGCCTGAGCTCATGATCGAGATTCCGTCCGACCTCCACCCCGACCTGGTGCCCCTGGTCTTCCTCCTCGGCAAGTGGGAGGGCGCGGGCGTCGCCGACTTCCCCGGCGCCGAGAAGTGCAACTTCGGGCAGGAAGTCACCTTCTCGCACGACGGCCGCGACTTCCTCGAGTACACCTCGCACACCTGGGTGCTCGACAGCGAGGGCAAGATGGTCCGCCCGCTGGAGACCGAGAGCGGCTACTGGCGCATCGACGCCGACCGCAAGGTCGAGATCGTCATGACGCGCGACTCGGGTGTCGCCGAGGTCTGGTACGGCGAGCTGGCCGACAAGAAGCCGCAGATCGACCTCGCCACGGACGCCGTCGCCCGCACCGGGGCCTCCGGCCCCTACACCGGCGGCAAGCGCCTGTACGGCTACGTCAAGGGCGACCTGATGTGGGTCGGCGAGAAGGCCACCCCCGAGGTGCCGCTGCGCCCGTACATGTCCGCGCACCTGAAGAAGGTCGCCACGCAGCAGAGCCTGCAGGAGTGGGCCGAGAGCCTGCCCGAGGACATGCCGGACGGCGTCTCCTTCTTCCGCGAGGACGGCACGCCCTACCAGCCGTAATCACCACCCGAGCGCCCCGCGGGGGAAGTCCGGTCGAAGTCCGGCGCTGACCCGCAACGGTAGGCGGAAGGGCCCCTCGGGGCCCCTTCCGCGAGCCCGATCGCCCGCGGCGCGCGGATCCCTGCACAACTCGCCGTGGACTGCGAGGGGACACCCCGGCGGAGCCCGCCGCGGGCCGCTCCTCGGTACGTACGGAAGCGGCCCGAGGCGAAGGGCACACCGCCCGTGGCGATCGACCCCCTGGCCATGGCCGCGAGGACGCCGGGCCCGCCCGGCGGCGCCGCGCCACCGCCCCGCAGGCTCCCCCTGCCCCCGCTCATGGCAGGGCTCGTCCTCGCCCTCCTCGCCTCGCTGCTGTGCTGCGTGGCCCTCGGCTCGGCCGGCATCGGCTGGGGCGAAACGCTGCGCTACCTGCGGGCCGGGCTGACCGGCGCGAGCATCGCACCGGACGAGGTCTCCGCGTACACGATCGTCTGGGAGCTGCGCTTCCCGCGCGCCCTGCTGGCCGCCGTCGTCGGCGCGGGGCTCTCCGCCATCGGCGTGGGCGCCCAGGCCATGGTGCGCAACGCCCTCGCCGACCCCTTCACCCTCGGCATCTCCTCCGGCGCCGCCGTCGGCGCCAACGCCGTCATGCTCTTCGGCGCGTTCGCCTCGCTGGGCGTGTGGGCACTCTCCGGCGCCGCCTTCGTCTCCGCGCTCGCCGCCATGGCCCTGGTCTACGCGGCGGCGCGCACCGCCCACGGACTGACCCCGCTGCGCCTGGTGCTGACCGGAAGCGCCATGTACTACGGCTTCTCCGCCATCACCACGCTCATGGTCTTCAGCGCCGACCGGGGCGAGGCCGCCCGCTCGGCGATGATGTGGCTGCTCGGCAGCCTCGGCGGCGCCACCTGGTCGTCCCTGCCCATCGCCGCCGCCGTCGTCCTGGCCGGGATCGGCGCGCTGCTGTGGTCCGCGCGCAGCCTCAACGCCCTCGCCATGGGCGACGAGACCGCCGCCTCGCTCGGCGTGGACGCCGAACGGCTGCGCCGGGTCCTGTTCGTCGTCACCGCCGCCGTCACCGGGGCCGTCGTCGCCGTCAGCGGCGCGATCGGCTTCGTGGGGCTGATGGTCCCGCACATCACCCGCATGATCGTGGGCGCCGACCACCGCCGGGTGCTGGCCGTGGCCCCGCTGCTGGGCGCGGTGCTGCTGCTGTGGGTGGACGTCGTCTCCCGGCTGCTGCTGGCACCGGTGGAGCTGCCCGTCGGCGTCATCACGGCGCTCATCGGCGTGCCGTGCTTCGTGCTGCTGATGCGGCGGCGCGGCTACACCTTCGGAGGTTCGTGATGCGCGTCGACATCGAGGGCCTGGCGGTCGACATCGCGGGCACACGGCTCGTCGAGGACATCGCACTGCGGGCCGGCAGCGGGCAGTTCGTGGGGCTGGTCGGCCCCAACGGCAGCGGCAAGTCCACGCTGCTGCGCTGCGCCTACCGCGCGCTGCGGCCGGCCGCCGGGCGGGTGCTGCTGGACGGCGACGACCTGCACGCCCTCGGCGCCCGCGAGGGCGCCCGCAGGCTGGCGGCGCTTCCGCAGGAGTCGGCGAGCGAGTTCGACTTCACCGTCTTCGAGGTCGTGGCGATGGGCCGGCTGCCGCACCAGAGCGCCGCCGGGCGCGCCACGGCGGCCGACACCGAGGCGTGCACGAGCGCCCTGGAGCGGGTGGGCGCGGCCCATCTCTCGGGGCGCGGCTTTTTGACCCTGTCCGGGGGCGAGAAGCAGCGGGTGCTGATCGCGCGGGCGCTGGCGCAGCAGCCGAAGGTGCTGGTGCTGGACGAGCCGACGAACCACCTGGACATCGCCCAGCAGCTGGAGGTCCTGGCGCTGGTGCGCTCCTCGGGCCTGACGGTCCTGGCCGCGCTGCACGACCTCAACCTCGCCGCCACCCACTGCGACGTCCTGTACGTCATCGCCGGCGGCCGCATCGTCGCCTCCGGCCCGCCGCACTCCGTGCTGACCGCCGAGCTGCTCGCCGAGGTCTTCGGCGTACGGGCGCACCGCGTGCCGCACCCGGCCTCCGGCGCCCCGCAGCTGCTCTTCGACCGCCTTCCCTAAGGACCCCCATGCGTACCGCGCGTATCTGCCTCGCCCTGCTCGCCGCCGTCACGCTCACCAGCTGCGGCGCGAAGGTTTCGGACGGTTCCGGCGACAAACAGAGCGAGGCGGGCTCGGGCCACTACCCGGTGACCGTCGAGAACTGCGGTGTGAAGACGACGTACGACAAGGCGCCGCGGCGCGTGGTCACCAACGACGTCGGCATCGCCGAGATCATGTTCGCGCTCGGCCTGGAGGACCACATGGCCGGCTATGTGGCCCCCGACTACAAGACCGGCCGGGACGACAAGGGCGAGGCGCCCTGGAAGAGCGGCTACGACAAGGTGAAGTGGCTGTCCAAGAAGGAGATCAACAAGGAGCTGGTCCTGGACGCGAAGGCGGACCTCGTCTTCGCGGGCTGGAACTACGGCTTCGGCGAAGGCAACGCCTTCACGCCCGAGGCCCTGAAGAAGCTGGGCGTGGGCTCGTACGTCCTCACCGAGTCCTGCCACAACGGCGGCACCGGCAAGTCCCGCGGGGTCATGCCGCCGCTGGAGGCGCTCTACACCGACCTGGAGACCCTGGGGAAGGTCTTCGACGTGGAGGACCGGGCGCGCACGCTCGTCGAGGGCTTCAAGAAGCGCGTCGCCGACGCCCAGGCCGGCGTCCCGAAGGACGGCAGGGCGCCCCGCGTCTTCCTCTACGACGACGGCCGGGACAAGCCGCTGACGGCGGGCACATTCGCGGGGCCGCACGACATCATCACCAAGGCCGGCGGCGACCACGTGATGAAGGACCTCAAGGACTCGTGGGTGACCGTCGGCTGGGAGACCGTCGTCGAGCGCGACCCCGAGGTCATCGTCATCAACAACTACGGGAACGTGAGCGCGGAGGAGAAGAAGAAGTTCCTCATGTCCTACCCGCCGCTCGCGAACGTCTCGGCCATCAAGAACGACCGCGTCTTCGTCCTCGACTACGTCGATCTCGTCGAGAGCCCCCGCAACCCCGCGGCCGTCGCCGCCCTGGCCGACTATCTGAAGGGGGTACGCAACGGCTGACGCTGCCTAGACTGGGAGCGTGGTGGACACCGACTGGCAGAGCGACCTCCGTAAGCGCGGCTACCGGCTGACCCCGCAGCGCCAGCTCGTGCTGGAGGCGGTCGACCGTCTCGAGCACGCGACTCCGGACGACATCCTCACCGAGGTCCGCAAGACCGCGGGCGGGGTGAACATCTCGACGGTCTACCGGACGCTGGAGCTGCTGGAGGAGCTGGGCCTGGTCAGCCATGCCCACCTCGGGCACGGCGCGCCCACGTACCACCTCGCGGACCGGCACCACCACATACACCTGGTCTGCCGGGACTGCACGGAGGTCATCGAGGCCGACCTGTCGGTGGCCGCGGACTTCACGGCGAAGCTGCGCGAGGACTTCGGGTTCGAGACCGACATGAAGCACTTCGCGATCTTCGGCCGGTGCGCACAGTGCTCCGCGAAGCCTTCCTCCAAGGCTGCGGACACGGCCCCTTAGGCTGGCCTCATGGAGCGTCATTCGAAGAGCCCGCTGCTGTCGCTGCCCGGAGCCGTACCCGCCGAGGGCCCGGACCAAGGCGTCGCCGCGCACTACGGCGACCCCTTCCGCGAGCAGCGCGCGCTCGCCGACGGAACCGGATTCGTGGACCTCTCGCACCGCGGGGTCATCACCGTCACCGGGCCCGACCGGCTGAGCTGGCTGCACCTGCTGCTCACCCAGCACGTGAGCGACCTCCCGCCCGGGCAGGCCACCCAGGCGCTGATCCTCTCCCCGCACGGCCACATCGAGCACGCGCTGTACCTGGTGGACGACGGAGAGACGACCTGGGCCCACATCGAGCCCGGCACCCAGGACGCGCTGATCGCGTACCTGGAGAGCATGAAGTTCTTCTACAAGGTCGAGGTCGCCGACCGCAGCGCCGACATCGCGGTCGTGCACCTGCCCGCGGGCTCGATCGCCGAGGCGCCCGAGGGCGTCACGGTGCGCGAGACGCCGCACGGGCGGGACCTGTTCCTGCCGCGCGAACAGCTGACGGACTTCGCGGCCGCGCACGGCCCGGCCGCGGGCGCCCTGGCCTACGAGGCCCTGCGCGTGGAGGGCCACCGGCCCCGGCTCGGCATGGAGACCGACCACCGCACCATCCCCCACGAGCTGGGCCTGATCGGGGAGGCGGTCCACCTCCAGAAGGGCTGCTACCGCGGCCAGGAGACCGTCGCCCGCGTCCACAACCTGGGCAAGCCCCCGCGCCGCCTGGTCTTCCTGCACCTCGACGGCAGCGAGGTGCACCTGCCGGGCCACGGCGCCCCCGTGCGGCTGGCCTCCGACGGCCCGGAGGGCCGTCAGCTGGGCTTCGTCACGACCTCGGCCCGCCACCACGAGCTGGGGCCGATCGCCCTCGCCCTGGTGAAGCGCAACGTACCGGTGGACGCGCCGCTGCTGGTCGGGGAGGGCACGGCGGCCTCGCAGGAGACCGTCGTCGAGCCGTAGGGCCCCTTTCAGACCTCGAGCAGCACCGTGAACGGGCCGTCGTTCGTGAGCGAGACCTTCATGTCCGCTCCGAAGCGGCCCGTCTCCACGTGCGCGCCCAGCGCCCGCAGCTGCGCGACGACCTCATCCACGAGCGGCTCCGCCACGGGGCCCGGAGCGGCCGCGTTCCACGTGGGGCGGCGCCCCTTGCGGGCGTCACCGTAGAGAGTGAACTGGGAGATCACCAGCAGCGGTGCGCCCACGTCGCTGCAGGACTTCTCGTCCTGCAGCACCCGCAGGGACCACAGCTTGCGGGCCAGCTGCGCCGAGCGCTCCGGCGTGTCCTCGTGCGTCACGCCGACGAGCACGCACAGGCCCTCGCCGACGATCTCTCCGACGACCCGGCCGTCCACGGCGACACTCGCGCCGTTCACCCTCTGCACCACTGCACGCATACGGACCATGATGCCCTGCGGCCATAAGGGTCCGTTCGGGTGGAGAGACCCTGCGCCCGGGGCGCACCGAATGGCACGATGCGTGCAGGCGGTGCCTTATGCGGGCAAGGGGAACGTGATCCGGCCGCACACCGCCCGAGGGGACGGAACCGCATGACCACACCCACCGAGGATGGCCCCATGCTCACTGCGGCCGACCGCGCGGCCACGGAGCTGAAGGGCCTCAAGAAGTTGAAGGACCTCAAGGCAGTGGACAGCTTGCACGCCAGACCCCCGAGCCAGCGCTCCGGGCGAACGGCGGACGTCCCCGGGCGGCGGCTGAACGAGCTGCGCCTGGCGGAGCTGCGGGTGCTGCGCCGGGACGCACAGCGGGACGAGGCCGACCTCAGCTATGTGCGGCGGCTGCTGCAGGGCCGCATCGACATCCTGCGGGCCGAGCTGGCGCGCCGGGCGGCCCCGGGCTCGCCCGTGGTGGAGCGGCTGCTGGTGGAGCGGCTGTCGGAGATCCTCGCGGACGGCCCGTCCGCGCACCGCTCCTCCGCCCGTCATGTGACGGTGGGGACGCCGCACAGCGAGGAGTACCGGCGGCTGGCCGAGGACATGCTCTCGGAGGTCGAGCTGTCGGATCTGGGCGCCCGGACGGACCGGGAGCTGCGCGAGGGCATGGGGCGCCTGGAGGCGCACGAGCGGCAGGTGTCCGTGCGGCGCACGGGGCTGCAGCACACGGCCGACGATTGCAGCGCGGAAATCGCACGCAGGTACCGTGAAGGGGAAGCACAAGTAGACGACCTCCTCTCGTAATCGCCCCGCTGGGCGCCGGAGGGGTCCTCGCACCACCCCCCCCGGAAGGCCGACGATGACCTCCTCGACCCTTGCATCGCCCGCGCACGCGGCTCCCGCCGGCATACCGGGCGTATCCCCCGTCCTCGCCGAGGTCGTGCGCTCGGGCTTCGTCGAGGGCCGGCACCGCGGCTCGCTGGTGGTCCTGGCGGCCGACGGCAGCGTGGAGTACGCGCTCGGCGACCCGGACGCCCCGGTCTACCCCCGCTCGGCCAACAAGCCGATGCAGGCGGCCGCGATGCTGCGGGCCGGGCTGGAACTGTCCGGCGAGCGGCTGGCACTGGCCGCCGCCAGCCACTCCGGAGAATCGTTCCACCTCGATCTCGTCCGCACGATGCTCGCCGAGTTCGGCATCCCCGAGGACGGCCTGCAGACCCCGCCGGACCTGCCCCTGGACCCGGTCGAGGCGGAGTCCTACCTGGCCTCCGGCCAGGTCCGCGACAAGGTCACCATGAACTGCTCCGGCAAGCACGCCGCCATGATCGCCGTGTGTGTCGCCAACGGCTGGCCGGTGGAGAGCTACCTCGCCCCCGAGCACCCGCTGCAGCAGCTGGTGCTGCGGACCGTGGAGGAGGCGAGCGGCGAGTCCGTGGCCCACGTCGGCACGGACGGCTGCGGGGCGCCCCTGATGGCGCTGACGCTGACCGGTCTCGCCCGGGCCTTCCGCAGCTTCGTGCTGGCCGAGCCGGGCACGCCCGAGCGCAGGGTGGCCGACGCGATGCGCGCCCACCCCGAGTACGTCGCGGGCACCCGCCGCCCGGACACCTGGCTGATGCGCGCGATACCGGGCGCGCTGTCGAAGATGGGCGCCGAGGCGGTGCAGGCGGTGGCCCTGCCGGACGGCCGCGCCCTCGCCTTCAAGATCGACGACGGTGCCCTGCGCGCCCTGGGCCCGGTGCTGGCGCGCGCCCTGGAACTGCTGGGCGTCGACTCCCCCGTCGTCGCCCGCATCGCTGAGGAGCCGCTGCTGGGCGGCGGGCGGCGGGTCGGGGAGATCCGCGTCGCGTTCTGAGCAAGCCGTGTGATGTACCGCTGACGCTCGTAAGGATCCGATAGCGGCCACAAATCGCATGCGTGCGCCCGGGCAGGGCCCCTAGCGTGCTCGTATGAGCCTCGAGGTGCGTACGATCGGCGACCCCGACCTGCCCGACTGGATCCGAGCCATGCATACCGGCTTCCTACGGCCTCCCACCGTGACCAAGGAAGAGATAGAGACCCGGCGCGCGGGCACGGACCTCGAGCGCGCGCAGGGGGCGTTCGACGCGGAACAGTGCGTCGGCACGTTCCGCAGCTTCCCGCAGCGCATCACCGTGCCCGGCGGGGCGGCGGTCGCCGCGAGCGCGGTCTCCAACGTCACCGTCTCGGCCACCCACCGCCGGCGCGGCCTGCTCAGCCGCATGATGGAGCACGACCTGCGGGCCGCCCGGGACCGCGGCGAGGTGGCCGCCACGCTCCTGGCGTCCGAGTGGCTCATCTACGGCCGGTACGGGTTCGGGCCGGCCGCCTGGGTCTCCGAGTGGGAGGTCGACGTGGCCCGCGCCGGCCTGGACAAGCGCTACGCGGGCCCGGCGGACGGCGGCCGCGTCGACTTCGTGGACGCCGAGACCGTGCGGCGGCTCGGCCCCGCCCTGCACGAGCGGCTGCGGGCCGTCCGCCACGGCGTCGTCGACCGCACCGAGCGCTGGTGGCGGCTGGCCACGGGCGACATCCCTCAGCCCGGCATGCCCGCGTGGACGGAGCCCTACTACGCCCTCTACCGCTCCCCCGAGGGCAGCGTCGACGGGCTGGTGAGCTACACCTGCGACGAGGTGTGGGACGGCAAGCGGCCGCAGAACACCGCCACGGTGCACGGCCTGATAGCGGTCTCGACGGAAGCCGAACGCGCCCTGTGGCACTTCCTGTTGTCCGTCGACTGGGTCACCAAGGTCGCCTCCGGCTTCCGCGCGCCCGACGACATCCTGCCGCTGCTGCTGCCCGACCCCCGCGCCGCCAAGCTCACCCTGCACTCCGACTACCTGTGGCTGCGCCCCCTCGACGTGCCGGCCCTGCTGGAGGCCCGCACGTACGCCTGCCCCGGCTCCCTCGTGCTGGACGTCACCGACCCCGGGGGCCACGCCGGCGGGCGCTTCCTGCTGGAGGTGGACCCCGGCGGCACGAGCTGCACGCCCTCGAAGCGGCCGGCCGAACTCTCCCTGGGCGTCGCCGAACTGGCCTCCCTCTACCTCGGCGACGAGTCGGCGGTGCGGCTCGCGACGCTGGGCCGGCTCGACGAGGAGCGCACCGGCGCCGCACAGCGCGCGGAGCTCATGCTGCGCACGGCGCGACGGCCCTGGTGCCCCGACCACTTCTGAGGCCCGGCGGTACGGGCTCTCCCCGGCCTCACAGATCCACGCTTGACCTCAAGCGCGGTTGAGGTAAGAGGCTTCTTCTCAACGGCCCCGCGGTCAACAGCCCGGGGACGTTCCAATTACCTTGCCACCCTTGCCGAGGAGAGCCCGTCATGTCCGAGTCCCCGTACCGCCTCGCCGTCGTCGTCGCCTCCACCCGCGAGGGCCGCTTCGGCCCCACCGTCGCCAAGTGGCTCGCCGAACAGACCGCCCAGCGCGACGACATCGACGTCGACGTCATCGACCTGGCCTACCACCCGCTGCCGGTGAACCTCAGCAGCGAGCCCGGCCCGCAGGATTCGGCCGCCCTCGCCACCGTGACCCCGCGGCTGGCGGAGGCCGACGCCTTCATCGTCATCACCCCCGAGTACAACCACAGTTACCCCGCCTCCGTGAAGAACCTCATCGACTGGCACTACACCCAGTGGCAGGCCAAGCCGGTGGCCTTCATCTCCTACGGCGGGCTCTCCGGCGGCCTGCGCGCGGTCGAGCACCTGCGCCCGGTCTTCGCCGAGCTGCACGCCGTCACCATTCGCGAGACCGTCAGCTTCCACAGCCCCTGGGGCAAGCTGGACGAGTCCGGCCGCCACCTGGACGAGGAGGCGGGCACCTCCGCCGCCGGCGCCGCCAAGGCGATGCTCGACCAGCTCGGCTGGTGGGCCAAGTCCCTGCGCGAGGCGCGCGCGGCCCGCCCGTACGGCAAGTGACACGTTTACCGTGGGGGCATGAACAAACAGCCGCCGTCGTACGAGTGTGGACTGGACGCCGCCGTCGACGTCATCGACGGCAAGTGGAAAGTGCTCATCCTGTGGGCACTGCACGAGCGTCCTCGCCGCTTCGGTGAGACGCGGCGGCTGCTGCCGGGCATCAGCGAGAAGGTGCTGGCCCAGCAGCTGAGGGAGTTGGAGGCGGACGGCATCGTGCACCGCGAGGTGTTCGAGGTGGCGCCGCCCAAGGTGGAGTACTCCCTCACCGAGGACGGCCACGACCTCCACCGGGCCCTGGCGCCGCTCGGCGCCTGGGGCGGCCGCCGCCTCGCCCGCCTGCGGGCGGCGGGCGCGTAGCGTCAGGGCGCCGCGGGCGGCGTCCAGGCGGCCACGAGGTCGAGCAGTCCGGGGAAGCGGGCTTCGAGGTCGTCGATGCGGACGTGGCTGCGCCGTTCGAGCCCGTACTGACGCTGGCGGGTGACGCCGGCCTCGCGCAGGGCCTTGAAGTGGTGGGTGAGCGAGGACTTGGGGCGGTCCAGCCCGAACCACCCGCAGGAATGGTCGAACTGCTCGGACTCCAGCAGGAGTTTCCGCACGACCGTCATGCGCAGCGGATCGCTGAGGGCGCCCATCACGACATCCAGGCGCAGCTCGTCGACGGCCGGCTCCGGCAGGGGCTCGGGCAGGCCCTCGGGCTCGGGCAGAGCCTTGACGACCGTATGCGCACGGGCCGTTGACGCCATCGGTACATCCCCTCCGTCGGGCGGTTCACCAGTCGATTCCTTTGTACGACTCCAATCGTACTGCATGCTATGTTCGACTCGACTCGTACTGGAGCTCGCCGAGGAGAACCCATGCCGTCGACCCTGTCCGCACGCCCGAAAACGGAGCCCGGCCGCTCCCCCGCACCGGCACCGGTACCCCGGTGGTGGGTCTGGCTGGCGGCCTGGCCGGTCATGGCGGTGTTCGTCCTCTCCAACGCCGCGACCCCGCTGTACGGGCTCTGGCAGCGCGACATCGGCTTCTCCAAGGGCACGCTGACCGTCGTCTTCGCCTCCTACGTCGTCGGGATGACCGCCTCGCTGCTGGTGTCGGGCGTGGCCTCGGACCGGCTCGGCCGCAAGCCCGTCCTCGTACCGGCGCTGGTGCTCGCGGCACTGGCCTCCGCGATCTTCGCCACCGCCGCCTCCGTGACCGCGCTGATCGTGGCCCGGCTGCTCACCGGGATCGCCGTGGGCGCCGTCGTCTCCGCCGGCATGGCCGCCGTGACGGACGTGGCGGGCCCCGGCCGCAAGCGCCTCGCCGCCCTGCTGGCGTCCTGCGCGATGGTCCTCGGCGCCGGCCTCGGCCCGCTGCTGGCCGGCGTGCTCTCCGAGACGCTGCCCGCCCCGACGGTCACGGTCTTCCTCGTCGAGATCGCGCTGCTGGCCCTGGCGCTCCCGGTCGTCCTGCGCATGCCGGTGCACCGCCCCGCCACGACGGGCCGGGGCGCCTGGATCCGGGTGCCGAAGGTCCCGCGGGGCGACGGCGGCCGGCTCCTGCTCGGCATCGCGGTGTTCGCCCCCGGTCTCGCGTCGACCTCGTTCGTGCTCGCGCTCGGCCCGTCCCTGCTGTCCGGCCTGCTGGGCACGGCCGACCGCGGGGCCGCCGGGGCGATGGCCTTCGTGATGTTCCTCGCCTCGGCGGGCGTGCAGTTCGCGGTCACACGGCTGCGGATCCGTACGATCCTGCTCGCCGGTTCGACGAGCATCGTGGCCGGCATGAGCGTCCTTACAGCGGCCGTGCACACCTCCTCCGTCGCCCTCCTCGTCGTCGCCGCGCTGCTCGCCGGCGCCGGACAGGGCATGGGGCAGTTCGGCGGGCTCTCCCTGCTGAACTCCGGCATCCCCGCCTCGCGCCTCGCCGAGGCCAACGCCGCCCTCAACGTCGGCGGCTACCTCCCCGCCGGAGCCCTGGCCGTCTCGGCCGGCTACCTGAGCGACGCGATCGGCCTGACCGACGGCGCGACGACGTTCGCGGCCACCCTGGCCGGCCTCGCGATCACCGGCGGCCTCGTCGTCCTCACCCGCGGGCGCCGGGTGCCCGGCGCGTAGGGCGAGGCCCGGCCCGGACGAAAATGCCTGGTCGGTCCATATGCCCGGAACGTTAGACTGCTACGTCCTTGTCGTAGTGGAAGCAGTCGAGTCGCCCTAGGGCGCGGGGAGAGCGGCACACCGTGTCCGAGAAAGACCGAAACACCAGCTCAGAGGCAGGCCGGAGCACGGACGCCGACGCCGGCGGCCGCCGCCACCTCGACCTGCTGGGCGACTGCGGGAACTGCTTCGGCCTGTGCTGCGTGGCCCTGCCCTTCGCGGCCTCGGCGGACTTCGCGGTCAACAAGAACGCCGGCAAGCCCTGCACGAACCTCCAGAGCGACTTCCGCTGCGGCATCCACACCCGCCTGCGCAAGAGCGGCTTCCGGGGCTGCACCGTCTACGACTGCTTCGGGGCGGGGCAGAAGGTCTCGCAGGTCACCTTCGGCGGCCGGGACTGGCGGCAGGCCCCGGAGACCGCGCAGCAGATGTTCGACGTGTTCCCGGTCGTCCGGCAGCTGCACGAGCTGCTCTGGTACCTCTCCGAGGCCCTCACGCTGCCCGCGGCCCGCCCGGTCCACAAGGATCTGCGCCGCGCCCTCGACGAGACCGAGCGCCTCACCCTCCTCGACGCCGGGCCGCTCGCCGACGTGGACGTGGCGGCGCACCGGCAGCAGGTCAACACCCTCCTGCTGCGCACGAGCGAACTCGCGCGGGCCGGGTCCGGCGGCAAGCGCAAGGACCGCAGGGGCGCCGACCTCATGGGCGCCCGCCTCAAGAAGGCCGACCTGCGCGGCGCCAATCTGCGCGGGGCCTACCTCATCGCCGCCGACCTCACCGGCGCCGACCTGCGGGGCGCCGACCTCATCGGCGCCGACCTCCGGGACGCCGACCTGAGCGGCGCCGACCTCACCGGGTCGCTCTTCCTCACCCAGCCCCAGGTCAACGCCGCCAAGGGCGACGCCGCCACCAAGCTGCCGCCCGCGCTCACCCGCCCCTCGCACTGGACGGGCAAGGGCGCCGGCGCGAAGTAGCGGGCGGCCCGGCGGCTTCGTACGCCCGGTGCGCGCTCAGCTCCACGTCGCGCCGGCGGGCTCCTGGACCGTGGTGTTGATGCGGTTGAAGAAGTTGGTCGTCGCGATCATGAGGATGATGGCGGCGAGCTGCTGCTCGTCGAAGTGGTCGGCGGCCTCGTCCCACACGTCGTCCGGCACGGCCTGACCGGAGCGGTCGGCGATCCGGGTGGCGGCCTCGGCGAGCGCCAGCGCGGCGCGCTCGGCGTCGGTGAAGAAGGGGGCCTCGCGCCAGGCGGCGACCGCGTGGAGCCGCTCGTCGCTCATACCGGCCTTCTTGGCGCTGTCCACGCCGCCGTACACACAGGCGCTGCAGCCGTTGATCTGGCTGGCGCGCAGGTGCACCAACTCCATGATCTCCTGCGGCACGCCGCCCTGGTGCATGGCCTTGAAGAGGTTCTGGACGCCCTTCATGGCGTCGGGCAGGACCATCGTGGGGTTCTTCATCCGGGCGTTCATGATCATATTCTCCGCTCGTCGGCCGGTCGGTGCGCTTGCCGCGCCGCCCGCTTGGTGTCCGTCACTGCATTGACGGATCGGAACGCGAGGATGTGACAGGTGAGCGAAAAAGATTTTCTGGCACAGCGGTTCGAGGAGCAGCGCCCCCATCTGCGGGCGGTGGCCTACCGGATGCTGGGCTCGCTCAGCGAGGCCGAGGACGCCGTGCAGGAGGCCTGGCTCAAGCTGAGCCGCGCGGATGTCACCGAGGTGGAGAACCTGGGCGGCTGGCTGACCACGGTGGTCGGCCGGACGTGCCTGGACATGCTGCGCTCGCGCACCACGCGGCGCGAGGACCCCCTGCACGACGAGGACGGCTACGTCCGCCTCCCCGACCCGGTCGTCTCGGGCCCGGACGGCCTCGACCCCGAGCAGGAGATCCTCCTGGCCGACTCGGTCGGCATCGCCCTGCTCGTCGTCCTGGACACCCTCGCCCCGGCCGAGCGGCTCGCCTTCGTCCTGCACGACATGTTCGCCGTGCCCTTCGACGAGATCGCCGACGTCCTCGGCCGCACCCCCGCCGCCACCCGGCAGCTGGCCAGCCGCGCCCGTCGTCGCGTCCAGGGCCGGGCGCCCGCTCCCGACACCGACCTGGCCCGCCGGCGCTCGGTCGTCGACGCCTTCCTCGCCGCCGCCCGCGGCGGGGACTTCGAGGCCCTCGTCTCGGTCCTCGACCCCCGGATCGTGGCCCGCTCGGACGGCGGCGCACTGCGCCCCGGCCTGATCCGCCGCGGCGCCGCCACCGTCGCCTCCCAGGCGATCACCTTCGCCCGCTTCGCCGAAGCCTCGCTCCCGGCCCTGGTCAACGGCACCCCCGGCGTGGTCGCGGTGGCGGAGGGCCGGGTGCTCTCGGTCATGGCGTTCACCATCCAGAACGACCGGGTCACGGCCCTCGACATCCTCACCGACCCCGAGCGCCTCGCCCGCATCGACCTGAGCGTCCTCGGCGGGTGAACCCCCGCCGGATCACCGCCGGGGGCGTGCGGCCAGTGCGCTGTCGGCGGCGGCGAGGATGTTGCCGAAGGTACGGGTGATGATCGGCCGCGCGACGTGCCGGGTGAGGAAGGCGCCCAGGAGCGGGACGGGGATCTCGGCGCGGGTGGTCCAGCACACCCGGGTGCCGCCCTCGACCTCGGTGAACGTCATGCGGCCGACTTCGTGCCGGGCCGGCGGCAGGCTGCGCTCGACGACGTAGTCGGTGGCGTACGGCGGGTCGTAGCGGGTGATGCGCTCCCGGAACCAGCCGATCAGCCACAGGTGAGTGCGCACCGCTCCGACGCCGTAGGGCGCGCCCTCGCCGCGCCGGGTCAGACGGCAGCGCATCACCAGGGGCGAACGCGTGTAGTGGGTGGTCGTGGTGAGCCAGGCGAACACGTCGTCGATCGGGGCGTTGACGACGCGTTCGACGGTCATGGTTTCCACGGCTGGTGTTCCCCTCTGTCGAGTGGGTGCACGGTGTCGGCGTGCAGCAGCTTGTCGGGGTTGCGGATGCCGTAGAGGCCGGTGATCCGTCCGTCGTGGATCTCGAAGGCGACCAGCCAGTCGAGCTCACCGTCCGTCAGGAACCGTGCCGCGGGCATGCCGTTGTAGGTGGTGTGCTCGACGCGGGTCGCCGCGGTGGTGCCGGTGCGGATCACGCCGAGGACGAACCGGGCGACCTCGTCGCGGCCGGCGATCGGGCGGCGGGCGGCGACCACCTTCCCGCCGCCGTCGGAGAGCGACACCACATCGGGCGCCAGCAGGTCCATCAGCTCCTGGACCTCGCCGGTCGTCGCCGCGAGCAGGAACCGCTGGACGATCTCCCGTCCGGCGTCGGAGCCGGGCTCGAAGCGGCGGCGCCGCGCGTGGACGTGCCGGCGCGCGCGGTGGGCGATCTGGCGGACGGTGACCTCGGTCTTGCCGATCGAGGCGGCGATCTCGCCGTGGGTGTAGCCGAATACATCGTGCAGCACGAACACCGCGCGCTCGGTGGGGCCGAGCGTCTCCAGGACGAGCATCATGGCCATCGACACCGACTCGGCCAGGATCGCGTCCTCGCTCACGTCGGGTGCGGTGCGGATCGGCTCGGGCAGCCACGTGCCGACGTACTCCTCGCGCCGCGCCCTGACCGCGCGCAGGTGGTTGAGGGACTGCCGGGTCACCACGCGGACCAGGTAGGCGCGCGGATGCTCCACCGCGGCCGGATCGACCGCACTCCACCGCAGATAGCTCTCCTGCAGCACGTCCTCGGCGTCGGCGGCGCTGCCCAGCATCTCGTAGGCGATGGTGAACAACAGCGGACGGTGTTCGGTGAAGGCGTCGACCACACCCGGCTCCTCTCTTCCGACTCTCTTGCGACGCCCATCGAGACACGCCGGAGCGGGGAACCGTGACACCCCGGCCGAAAAACTTTTGCAAGCACCTGCTTGCAAAAGTTAGCAAGGTGGGGCAGCATCGCTCCCATGGCA
The DNA here is from genome assembly GCF_040641275.1 of Streptomyces sp. NPDC021096. Classification (NCBI taxonomy): domain Bacteria; kingdom Bacillati; phylum Actinomycetota; class Actinomycetes; order Kitasatosporales; family Streptomycetaceae; genus Streptomyces; species Streptomyces sp. NPDC021096. Next base: position 19,223 of record NZ_JBFADG010000035.1, read on the forward strand.
TCACTCAACGTCGGCAATCTCGGCGAGTACCTCCGCGAGCAGCGGCGCACCGCGCAGCTGACGCTGCGGCAGCTCGCGGATGCCGCCGGAGTGTCCAACCCGTACCTCAGCCAGATCGAGCGCGGCCTGCGCAAGCCGAGCGCCGAGATCCTGCAGCAGCTCGCCAAGGCGCTGCGGATCTCCGCCGAGACGCTGTACGTACAGGCCGGGATCCTCGACGAGCGGGACCGGGACGAGGCGGAGGTCCGCAGCGTGATCCTCGCCGACCCCTCGATCAACGAGCGGCAGAAGCAGGTGCTGCTCCAGATCTACGAGTCCTTCCGCAAGGAGAACGCGCTCGCGACGGACGTACCGGACGACCACGACAAGCCTTCGAGCAGCACACCTTCGAGCTGATCCGGGAGACCCATCGACATGGCCATCACCCAAGACATCCGCAAGACCGCCACCGACACCGCCTACGCAGCCGCGGGCGCCGCGGACCTGGCGGCCGAGAAGATCGGGCAGCTCGTCACCGAGGCCCCCGAGCGCTTCGAGCAGCTGCGCAACACCGACCCCAGGGTTCTGGGCGAGCGGGTGACCCGGCAGGCCAAGCAGGTCCAGACGCAGGTCACCGCGAAGTTCACCGAGATCGTCGGGACGATCGACACCGACGCCAAGAAGCTGGGCCAGACCGCCCAGGACCTGGCGGGCCAGGGCGTCGGGCAGGCCCTCACCATCGCGGCGCAGGCCGGTGAGAAGTTCGAGGAGCTGGTCGAGCGCGGGCGTACGGCCGTGAAGACCTGGCGCGGCGAGGCCGCCGAGGAGATCTCCGAGATCGCCGTCGCCGTCGAGCCGGACCCGGAGCCCGCGAAGTCCGCGAACGGGGACGAGGCGAAGGCCAAGGAGGAGGGCCGGCCGGCCGAGGCCGACGCCGGCGCCTCCGAGGCGGACGACAAGCCCGCGGGCGCCCGCAAGCCCGCCGCCCGCAAGCCCGCGGCGAAGAAGGCGGACGCCAAGACCGGCGAGTAGCGACAGGCCGGCCCGGCGGCGGCCGGGCCGGTGACCGCGGCGATCCGGGCACGCCCCGCGTGCCCGGATCGTTCTCCCGGTACGGTGGGCAGCAGACGCACTGACAAGAGGTGGACGGCATGCTGGTAGAAGGTTTCGGCGAAGTCCTGTCCTGGGTCTCGGTTGGCCTGCTCGTCTTCTCGGCGGTCGCCCTGGTCGACGCGGCGGTCCGGCGCGAGGACGCCTACCGGGCGGCCGACAAGCAGACCAAGGGCTTCTGGCTGATCATCCTCGCCATCGCGGTGGCCGTGAACATCTTCTTCGGGATCCTGGCCTTCCTGCCGGTCCTCGGCCTGATCGCCACGATCGTCTACATGGTCGACGTCCGCCCCGCCCTGCGGCACGTCACCGGCCGCGGCGGCCCGCGCCGGCGCGGCGGCTCCAGCTCGGACGGCCCCTACGGCCCGTACAACGGCGGCCGGTAGCGCGACGACAGCGGCCGGCCTACCCGCGGTCCAGCAGCATCACGGCCAGGTCGTCCGTCAACTCCCCGCCATTGAGCGCCCGCACCTCGGTGACGGCCGCGTCGAGCAGCTCCTCGCCGCCCAGCCCCTCCTTCACCTGACGGGCAATCAACTCGATCATGCCCTCCTGGCCCAGCCGCCGCGTGCCCGCACCGATCCGGCCCTCTATCAGGCCGTCCGTATACATCAACAGGCTCCAGGCGTCGCCGAGTTCGACCTCCTGATGCGGCCAGCGGGCGGGCGACAGCAGACCCAGCGCCGGCCCCCCGCCGTCCTGGGGCAGCAGCACGGGCGGTCTGCCGGGGCTCACGAGCAGCGGGGCCGGATGCCCGGCCAGGCAGAGGGCCGCCGTGCGGCCGTCCGGGGCGATGTCGACCGTGCACAGCGTCGCGAAGATCTCCTCGTCCGCCCGCTCGTGCTCGAGCACCTGCTGCAGCGTGGCCAGCAGCTCGTCGCCGCACAGCCCGGCCAGCGTCAAGGCGCGCCACGCGATGCGCAGTTCGACGCCCAGGGCGGCCTCGTCCGGGCCGTGGCCGCACACGTCACCGATCATCGCGTGCACCGTGCCGTCCTCGGTGCGGACCGTGTCGTAGAAGTCCCCGCCCAACAGGGCCCGGCTGCGCCCGGGGCGGTAGCGGGCGGCGAACCGCAGCTCCGAGCCGGCCAGCAGCGGGTGCGGCAGCAGGCCGCGCTCCAGACGGGCGTTCTCCTTCGCGAGCAGCCGCGTCTCGGTGAGCTGCCGCTGCGCGAAGTCCGCGCGCTTGCGTTCGACGGCGTAGCGGATGGCCCGGCTCAGGACCCGTCCGTCGAGCTCGTCGCGGCAGAGGTAGTCCTGCGCGCCTACGCGCACCGCCTCCGCCGCCCGCTCGGCGTCCGCCTCGGCCGTCAGGGCGAGGACGGCGTGGTGCGGGGCGAGCCGCAGCACCTGGCGCAGCGTGTCCATCTCGTCCGGCCCGTCGGACCCGCACGCCCCGCCGGGCTGCTTGCCGGACGGGCCGTCCACGGGCGGCAGGGCGAGGTCGAGGAGGATGCACTGCACGTCGTCGGTGAGCAACCGTTCCGCCTCGGTGAGGTTGCGGGCGGTACGGATGCGTACGGGCCTGCCGGCGGCACCGGTCATGTCCGCCATGTCCGGGCCGGACAGCGCGCCACCGGGGTCGTTCTCGATCACGAGCAGTGTCAGCCCGCCGTCGGGCAGCACGGCGGAGGGCTCCGCCTGCCTCGGCGCGGGTACGGGCATCACGTCGGCTTCCTTTCCCTCCCCCCGAGGGCACGGCGCCTCGCCGAGGGGCGAGCACCGAGGGTGACCCTAGCGCCAGAGCCCGGCCCAACGGAATGGTACGGAGCCACCCGCCTCTGTCATATGCCCTCGCCACAAAGGGAATTGGCGGCGGAATGCCCCCGGATGAGGGACCGCGCGATGACGAGCGTCACATCGTACAAGCGTATGAATAAACGCGCTGTAGCCGCCCGGTAGCCCGCGGCTCGTGCCGCCGCCACCGGTCCGCCCGGCGCCCTATCCCGGCCGCACGACCCCGAGGATCGGCATCGAACCGGCGCCCGCGAGCGTCACCTGCCGGCCCGGGCGGGGCGCGTGCACGATCGTTCCGTCGCCCACGTACATCCCCACGTGGCTGGCGTCCGAGAAGTAGATCACCAGGTCCCCGGCGCGCATGTCCTTGACGTCGACCTTGGCCAGTTGCCGCCACTGCTCCTGCGAGGTGCGCGGTATCGCGCGGCCGGCGGCCGCCCATGCCTTGAGCGTCAGGCCGGAGCAGTCGAAGGACTGCGGGCCCTCGGCGCCCCAGACGTAGTCCTTGCCGATCTGGGCGGTCGCGAAGTCGACCGCGCGCTTGCCCTCGCCCGTGGCGGCGGAGCCCTGGCCGGCCAGGCCCTTGCCGGCGTCGGAGGCCAGCCAGGCCGTCTGCGCCCGGCGGGCCCGCTCCTCCTCCAGCTGCCGCAGCCGCTCCCGCTCCTTCTCCTCCAGGCGGGACTCGAGCTTCTTCGCCGCGTCCAGCCGGGCCTCGACCTCCTTCTTCGCGGCCTCCTTCTTCCCGCGCTCCGCGTCCAGCGCCTTCCGGCGCTCGTCCGCGGCCTTGGCGTGCCCCTGCAGCTCCCCGCGCACGGCCTCGACCTGGGCCAGCAGGCCGCGCGTGGCCTGCTCGCCCTTGCGGGCGAGGGCGACGCCGCTCAGGAAGTTGTCGGGCGAGGCGCTGAAGAAGAGCTGGGTCTGCGGGGTGAGCCCGCCGCTGCGGTACTGGGCGCGGGCCAGGGCGCCGGCCTCGTTGCGCAGCCGGTCCATGCGCTCCTGCGCGGCGGTCATCCGCCGGGTGATCTCCTCGACCGACTTCTCCTGCAGGCGCAGCTGCTCGCCGGCCGCGTTGTACGCGTCCGTGGCGGCCTCCGCCTTGCGGTAGAGGGTCTCCACTTCCCTGTGCACGTCCTCGAGGCTCCGCGTGGCGCCGGCCGAGGGGCCGGGCGAGGGGGGCTGCGGGGTTCCGGGGGCCGCGTACGCCGCGCCCGGGGCGCCCAGGACGCCGATGACCGCGCTCGCGAGCGCGGTCGCGGCGGCCAGTCGCCACCGTCTTCCCGCCACCGCACCGCCGACGCCGCCGTTACGCCTCTCAGGACACCCCACCGGACACCTCCACCACTCCGCCCCCGCGCCTGACGCGCCGTCACGCAAGGATCGGATGCTGTCATGTCCGCTCGCAAATCGACAGAGGGCTGCGTCACACTTCGACCGGAACCGGCCCCTCCAGGGGCCACCACCCTGACGGCCGAGGTTCACCCTCCGTTCACTCTGACCCATCGACCGCTTCACCTGATCTGCCTAATTTCGGCCGTAGAGGGTGCGGGCCACGCCGTCCGAACGGTCCCCGCCCGCATGCAGCGGAACAGCCTCATCCCACCTCTCGCACGCCGCCCGAGCGGCGGCTCCCGGAAGGAACACCCGAAAGTGAAGCTTCAGCGCACCAACCGGCTTCGCACCGTCGCCCTCGGCGCCATCGCCGTCTCCGGCGCCCTGGTCCTCACGGCGTGCGGCTCGGACGACAACAGCGGCAACGGCTCCGGCGGCGGCAGCGGCTCGACCAAGGCCGCGGGCAACATCAAGTGCGAGGGCAAGGGGCAGCTGCTGGCCTCCGGCTCGTCCGCGCAGAAGAACGCCATGGACCTGTGGGTCAAGAACTTCATGGCGGCCTGCAAGGACATCCAGGTCAACTACAAGCCCACCGGTTCGGGCGCCGGCATCCAGGAGTTCCTCCAGGGCAAGACCGCCTTCGCGGGCTCCGACTCGGCGCTCAAGCCGGAAGAGGTCGCCAAGTCCAAGGAGGTCGTCAAGGGCGGCCAGGGCATCAACCTGCCCCTGCTCGGCGGCCCGATCGCCATCGGCTACAAGGTCCCCGGCGTGGACAACCTGGTCCTGGACGCGGACACCCTCGCCAAGATCTTCGACTCGAAGATCGAGAAGTGGAACGACGAGGCGATCAAGAAGCTCAACCCGGACGCCAAGCTCCCGGACCTCAAGATCCAGGCGTTCCACCGCTCCGACGAGTCCGGCACCACGGACAACTTCACCAAGTACCTCAAGGCCGCCGCCGAGAAGTCCTGGCCCTACGCCCCCGCCAAGGCCTGGGCGGCCAAGGGCGGCCAGTCGGCCGACGGCTCGGCCGGAGTGTCCTCGCAGGTCAAGCAGACCCCGGGCGCCATCTCCTACTTCGAGCTGTCCTACGCCACCGCCAACAAGATCGACACGGTGAAGATCAACACCGGTGCCGCCGCCCCGGTCGAGGCCACCTCCGACAACGCCTCCAAGGCCATCGCCGAGGCGAAGATCACCGGCACCGGCCAGGACCTCGCCCTCAAGCTCAACTACGCCACCAAGGCCGAGGGCGCCTACCCGATCACCCTGGTGACGTACGAGGTCGTCGGCGACAAGGGCAACAAGGCCGACACGCTCCCCGCCACCAAGTCCTTCCTCACCTACATCGCCGGCGAGGACGGCCAGTCGGTCCTGAAGGACCTCGGCTACGCCCCGCTGCCGGCCGAGATCGCCAAGAAGGTCCGCGAGAGCATCGCGAACCTCTCCTGACCCGTGTGCGGCCGGGCACCTGCCCGGCCGCACCATCCGGTGCACCGCCGCGCCAGGAGCGGCGCCCCCAGCGGGGGCCCGCTCCGCAGACCGGAGAAACCCATGGACATAACCCCAGCCACAGCAGCCGCACCGCCGCCCCTTCCCGGCAGCGCTCCGGCCTCCGCCGGCCAGACGAAGGCGGCCGCCCGCCCCGGTGACCGCATCTTCCTCGCGCTCTCCCGCGGCTCCGGGATCCTGCTTCTGGTGATCATGGCCGCCATCGCGGTCTTCCTCACCATCCGGGCCGCGAACGCCCTCTCCCACAACGAGGGCCACTTCTTCACCACCTTCGAGTGGCGCGCCAATGCCACCCCGCCGGTCTTCGGCATCGCCGTCCTGGCGTTCGGCACGATCGTCAGCTCGCTCATCGCCATGGTCATCGCCGTGCCGGTGGCCATCGGCATCGCGCTGTTCATCTCGCACTACGCGCCGCGCAAGCTGTCCACGCCGCTGTCGTACGTCATCGACCTGCTCGCCGCCGTGCCGTCCATCGTCTACGGCCTGTGGGGCGCCCTCTTCCTGGTGCCGCACCTGGGCGGGCTCTACAGCTGGCTGGACGACTACTTCGGCTGGACCGGCGTCTTCGAGTACAACGACGGCGCCGCCCGCTCGCTCTTCACCATCGGCATCCTGCTGGCGATCATGATCCTGCCGATCGTCACCAGCGTCAGCCGCGAGGTCTTCCTGCAGGCCCCGAAGATGCACGAGGAGGCGGCGCTCGCGCTCGGCGCGACCCGCTGGGAAGTCATCCGGATGTCGGTGCTGCCCTTCGGCCGCTCGGGCGTCATCAGCGCCTCGATGCTGGGCCTGGGCCGTGCGCTCGGCGAGACGATGGCCGTGGCCACCGTCCTCTCCCCCAGCTTCGAGATCGGTACGAGCCTGCTGGACCCGGGCGGCGGAACGTTTGCGCAGAACATCGCGAGCAGCTTCAAGGAGTCCGGTGAGATCGGCAAGGACGCCCTGATCGCCTCCGGCCTGGTGCTGTTCGTCCTGACCCTGCTGGTCAACGGCGCGGCCCGGCTGATCATCGCGCGCCGCAAGGAGTACACGGCATGAGCCCCACGACCCTGGACAAGCCGGCCGTCGCCGACCGGCCCTCGTACAGCCTCCACCAGCCCCGCCTGCCCCGCTGGGCCCCGGCCGCCCTCGCGGCCGCCGCGGCCACCGTCGGCGTGGGCGTCGGCCTGGGCGCCGGGCTGAGCAGCCGCATCCAGTGGGGCCTGATCGCCGCCGTGCTCTTCGTCGCCGCGATGTACGCGCTCGCGGCCCGCGTCGAGGGCCGCCGGCAGGCCAAGGACCGCCTGGCCACCAGCATGGTGTGGGTCTGCTTCCTGCTGGCCGTCGTGCCGCTGGTCTCCCTGATCTGGGAGACGGTCGCGCGCGGCAGCAAGGTCCTCGACGGCGCCTTCCTCGGCCACTCCATGGGCGGCGTCCTGACCATCCAGCCCGGCGGCGGCGTCTACCACGCCATCATCGGCACCCTGGAGCAGGTCGGCATCGCCACCGCCATCGCGGCCCCCATCGGCCTGCTGACGGCGATCTACCTGGTCGAGTACGGGCGCGGTCGGCTCGCCAAGGCCGTGACCTTCTTCGTCGACGTCATGACGGGCATCCCCTCGATCGTCGCGGGTCTGTTCATCCTCAGCTTCTGGATCCTGATGCTGGACAACGGCTACTCCGGATTCGCCGGCTCCATGGCCCTGGCGATCCTGATGATGCCGGTGGTCGTCCGCTCCACGGAGGAGATGCTCAAGCTCGTCCCGAACGAGCTGCGCGAGGCCTCCCTGGCGCTCGGCGTGCCGAAGTGGCGCACGATCCTCAAGGTCGTCCTGCCGACCGCCATCGGCGGCATCGCCACCGGCGTGATGCTCGCGGTGGCCCGCATCGCCGGCGAGTCCGCCCCGATCGTCCTGCTGGTCTTCGGCTCCCAGCTGATCAACAACAACCCCTTCGAAGGCGCCCAGTCCTCCCTGCCGTACTACATCTACGAGCAGTGGGCGGCGGGCAACGAGGCCAGCTACGACCGCGCCTGGGCAGCGGCTCTGGTCCTCATCGCCTTCGTCATGCTCCTCAACCTGGGGGCCCGCGGCATCGCCCGCTGGAAGGCCCCCAAGACCGGTCGCTGACCGTCCGTACGAAAGAAGTAGTGATCCCCATGGCCAAGCGAATCGACGTCAGCGGCCTCACCGCCTACTACGGCACCCACAAGGCCATCGAGGACATCTCGATGACCGTGGAGCCCCGCTCCGTGACCGCCTTCATCGGCCCCTCCGGCTGCGGCAAGTCCACCTTCCTGCGCACCCTGAACCGCATGCACGAGGTCACCCCCGGCGGCCGCGTCGAGGGCAAGGTGATGCTGGACGACGAGAACCTCTACGGCCCCGGCGTCGACCCCGTCTCCGTGCGCCGGACCGTCGGCATGGTCTTCCAGCGGCCGAACCCCTTCCCCACGATGTCCATCTACGAGAACGTCGCCGCCGGCGTCCGCCTCAACGGCGGCCGGGTCCGCAAGGCGGAGCTGGACACGATCGTGGAGAAGTCCCTCAAGGGCGCCAACCTCTGGAAGGAGGTCAAGGACCGCCTGACCAAGCCCGGCGCGGGCCTGTCCGGCGGCCAGCAGCAGCGACTGTGCATCGCGCGGGCCATCGCGGTGGAGCCGCAGGTCCTGCTGATGGACGAGCCCTGCTCGGCCCTCGACCCGATCTCCACGCTCGCCATCGAGGACCTGATCGGCGAGCTGAAGGAGCGGTTCACGATCGTCATCGTGACCCACAACATGCAGCAGGCGGCCCGCGTCTCCGACCGCACCGCCTTCTTCAACCTGGCGGGCGTCGGCCAGCCGGGCAAGCTGGTCGAGATCGACGACACGGAGCGGATCTTCTCCAACCCCTCGGTCCAGGCCACGGAGGACTACATCTCCGGCCGCTTCGGCTGAGCCGCCCCTCCCCCAGCCGCCTTGCGGTGCTGCATGGCGGTGCCGCCGCAAGGCAAAGGGCCCGCCCCCTGTTCGTACCAGGGGGCGGGCCCGATCCGTTCAACGGACGAGATCCGGGAGGGTCACCCGAATGCCAGGTTCACGACCCAGAAGCTGAACGCGGCGACGATGGCCGCGGCCGGCATGGTGATGAACCAGCCCATCACGATGTTCTTGGCGACGCCCCAGCGGACCGCGCGCGTGCCCTTCGTGGAGCCGACGCCCATGATCGCGGAGGTGATGACATGCGTCGTGGAGATCGGCGCGTGGAACATGAACGACGCCGTGTACATCACGGAGGCGGCCGTCGTCTCGGCGGCGAAGCCCTGCGGCGGGTCCAGCTCGATGATGCGGCGCCCCAGCGTCCGCATGATGCGCCAGCCACCCGCGTACGTACCCAGCGACAGCGTGATCGCACAGGCCAGCTTGACCCACAGCGGGATCGCGGCGTCCTTGTCCTGGACGTCACCGATGACCAGGGCCATCACCACGATGCCCATGGTCTTCTGGGCGTCCTGCAGACCGTGGCCGAGCGCCATGCCCGCCGCGGAGACGGTCTGGGCGATACGGAAGCCGCGCTTCGCCTTGTGCGGGTTGGCCTTCCGGAACATCCACATGATCGCGACCATCACCAGATAGCCGATGATCAGGCCGACGAACGGCGAGAGGAACATCGGGATGACGACCTTCTCGACGACGCCCGACCAGATGACGGTCGTACCGCCCGCGAGCGCCGCGCCCACCATGCCGCCGAAGAGGGCGTGCGAGGAGGACGAGGGCAGGCCGAAGTACCAGGTGACCATGTTCCAGACGATCGCGCCGACCAACGCGGCGAAGAGGATGCCCATCCCCTTGTCGCCCACCGGCGTCTCGATCAGGCCCTTGCTGACGGTCTTGGCGACCCCGCTGCCCAGGAAGGCACCGGCAAGGTTCATGACCGCCGCCATCGCCAGGGCCGCCCGCGGGGTCAGCGCCCGCGTGGAGACCGAGGTGGCGATGGCGTTCGCGGAGTCGTGAAAGCCGTTCGTATAGGTGAATCCGAGCGCGACCCCGATGGTCACGACAAGCGCAAACGTATCCACCGGGGGTCAGGACTCCTTGACCGCGATGGTCTCGACCGTGTTCGCGACGTGCTCGAACGCGTCGGCGGCCTCCTCCAGCACGTCCACGATCTGCTTGAGCTTCAGAACCTCGATGGCGTCGTACTTGCCGTTGAAGAGCTGGGCGAGGAGCTTGCGGTGAATCTGGTCGGCCTGGTTCTCGAGCCGGTTCACCTCGATCCAGTACTCGGTGAGGTTCGTCATGGTCCGCAGATTCGGCATCGCCTCGGCGGTCAGCTCCGCGGCCCGCGCGAGGACCTCGATCTGCTGCTCGACGCCCTTCGGCAATTCCTCCACCTGGTAGAGGACGACCAGGTCGACCGCCTCTTCCATGAAATCCATGATGTCGTCGAGCGAACCCGCGAGGGAGTAGATGTCCTCACGGTCGAACGGCGTGATGAAAGAGGAGTTCAGCTGGTGGAAGATCGCGTGCGTCGCGTCGTCCCCGGCGTGTTCCGCTGCACGCATCCGCTCGGCGATCTCGGCCCGGGCGGAGGTGTCCGCTCCGAGCAGTTCCATCAGGAGCTTGGAGCCCGTGACGATGTTGTCCGCGGAGGCGGCGAACATGTCGTAGAAGCTCGTCTCCCTGGGGGTCAGACGAAAGCGCACGTGGGATCCTCGGGGTGCAGCGGATTCGGTCTCGTTGATGCTAGGCGCATCATCCAGCCACAGCTAACTGGCATTCCCTCAGTGTCGCCCATCGGGCAGAGTGCTCATGAAGGCGGTACGGGCCTCCGGCGATAAATTTCGGTACCATATACCCGGCGGGGGTATGCAAATGGCGGATAGCCGACATGCGGCCACCACGCGGCGCGACGCCCCCGCCACGGGCTGATGACCAGCGCGCACTGAGGCGCCGGCAGGACAACGGAGGACGCCATGACGCCCACGGATGCCACAGTGACCAGCACCACTGAAGCGGCGGGCGGCTCCTGCCACGGCGACACCGCCGTCCAGGGTGACCAGAGCGCCCATCCGGGCCCCCACGGCTACAGCAAGCAGAAGGACCAGCACCTCAAGCGACTGCGCCGCATCGAGGGCCAGATCCGGGGCCTGCAGCGCATGGTCGAGGAGGACGTCTACTGCATCGACATATTGACCCAGGTGTCGGCCGGCACCAAGGCCCTCCAGTCCTTCGCCCTCCAGCTGCTCCAGGAACACCTCCGCCACTGCGTGGCCGACGCGGCCCTGAAGGGCGGCACGGAGATCGACGCAAAGGTAGAAGAAGCCAGCGCAGCAATCGCCCGCCTACTGAGGACGTAAGACCGCCGTTGTGGGCAATCGTTCCGCTGGGCTGGGGGCACCTCCCAGCGGTAGCTGGGGGAGGGTGGGCACAACGGAACACGGCGCCGCACCCGACCGTTCACCCCTCGGGCTCACCCGTCTCGGCGCCGGCGCCCCCACGCCGTACAACCCTCAAAACCTCATCGATCCGGTCAAAGCTGAGCCGCTCCTCAACCGCACTGGACGCCGCGATCATCAGCTCCCCGTAGAGATCGATCTCGATGAGGGCCACGGGATCCGGCCCGCCGGACGAACCGCGTCGCGAAACCACGTGATTCACCTCCTCGGGTCACCTCGCCCACGGCCTTCCAGCGTAGTGATCGGTACACACTCCGCGCATGGCACAGAAGGACCATTTCCATGGCCAACTACGCCCTGCCGCGCTATTTCTGCGGCGAAGCGACCGTGCCCGCATAGATTTCGGCCGGTGCGGGCAAGGCGATGACCGGCCGGTGTCCAAAGGCGAACAGCTCCACGGTCGAGACCACCGTCATGGGTGACGGCGGGGCCGAAACGGCGGCCCCCGTGGCCACGGCGGCCGGTGAGACGGACGCGGCCGGGGCCATCGCCGAGGCCGCCGCCGTCGTCACCGGCCGCTGGCCGTCCACCGGCGTCCTCTCACGGGCGGCGACCCGGTCCGCGACCCCGAAGCGGTAGCGCAGCAGGCGCGGCCTGCCCCGCTCGTCGAGGTATGCGTCGAAAGCCACCGTCCCACTGGAGAACCCTTTCGCCGCCGCGGCCAGCGCCGCCCGGTCCCGCGCGGGCGCGGTGCGCGCGGCGCGGGAGAGGTCGATCGTCCCCCAGTAGTGCGTCACCCGCTCCCCGCCGACCCGCTCGTCCCCGACGTACGCGACCTCGCGCGCGCCGCCCAGCAGCTCGGCCGCGGCGAGGGGGTCGGTGGCCCCGCTGGTGAGCAGATCGCCGTCGGGAAGGGCGCCCGTGTCGATACGTACCCACTTGCCGGCGGGCACCCCGGCGCCGCGGTTCTTCATGTACAGGGCGCCGGGCGCGAAGACCTCGGTGATCGGGCGGTGCCCGGCCCGGCCGGCCGAACCCTCCGGCAGCATCACCGTCAACCGCCCGACCGGCCGGGTGAAGTCGTAGACGCCCTTGCCCCGGATGGTCAGCCGGGTGCCGCCGCTGACGGTCTCCATGGACGTACGCACCCGCGCCCCGCCCACGCCCGCCAGGGCCTTCGGGGCGTGCCGCACGGCGGCGAGCGCGCGGGCGGGGTCGGCGGCCGCGGGGCCCGCCGCCTCGTGGACCTGCCGGACCTGGCTGCTGCCACGGCCGTGGGCGGCACCGGCGCCCCGGGCCTCGTCGGCCTGCGGCGGTTCGGCGCAGCCGGACACCACGAGCAGCCCGAGGGCCAGGCCGCCCGCGACCGCGCCGGCGACGACCGCGCCTTTGCGTCTGTGCCCCTGCACCGCCATGAAGGAAAGCCCCCTGCCGCACGCTGGTGGAACCCGTTCTCTTCAACGACCGCCCCGGGGTAGCCGTCACGGCCGGGTAGCGTGGTCCCGTGTCCGAACCAGCTTTCGCGCCGTCCGGCGCCGCACACAGCACCACGACGAGCGAGCGCGGCTCGTTCTGCACGGCCCGCTGCTCCTGCGGCTGGTACGGCCCGGCACGCCGGGCCCGTTCGCTGGCCCGTGAGGACGCCGAGACCCATGTGACGACGGCGGGCGGCGACCTGCCCGGCCAGCGCCAGACGCCGCCCCCGCTGGGCTAGGCCTCCGCCCCGCTCCGGCTAGGCGGCGAGGTCGCGGTCGTGGTGGAACGGCTGCTGCCCGGGCAGCGCCGGGTCGCCGGCGGCCGGCACCACGGGCAGGGGCGCGTCGGGCGACCGTACGAGCCGTCCGGCGCGGGTGCCCGCGATCATCCGGGTCAGCGGGGTGAGCAGCATCATGGCCAGCGGCGCGAGGAGCAGTGCCACGGCCGTGCCCAGGGCGAGGCCGCCGACGACGTCGGTCGGGTAGTGCACTCCCATGTAGACGCGGCAGAAGCCTTCGAGGAGCGCCAGGCCGATGCCGATGAACCCGTACTTCCGGTTCGCTACGAACAAGCCGACGGCGAGCGCCATGGTCAGCGTCGCGTGGTCGCTGACGAAGGAGTAGTCCTTCTTGCCGTCGACCAGCACCTCCAGCCCGGGATGGTCGAGGAAGGGCCGTGGCCGCCGGACGAAGTCCCGGATGGGGATGTTGACGAGCAGGGCGATCCCGGCCGCGAGGGGGGACCACAGCAGCGCGGCGACGCCCGCGGGGGCGTCCGCGCTCTTCCGCAGGCTCCACCAGGCGCAGAGCATGAGCACGGCGAGCCCGAACACGATGCCGTACTCGCCGATGTACTCCATCGTCCGGTCCGCCCAGTTCGGCGCGGACTTGGCGATGCCGTTGATGTCGTAGAGCAGGCTGACGTCGGGGTTCGACTCACCCCCGGCCACCGGCATGGAGTCTCCCGTCACGAGTCCAGCCATCGCCCCGGCCCCTATCTGTCGCCCGTCGCTACGTCCAGCTACCGACCCCCGTGGTCCGTGCGCCGCAGCCGCGGCGCTGCTTCGACACTTCCATGGAACGCCCGACTCCGGCCAGCCGTTCCACTCTCCACCCAATGATCACCAGGACGTTATCGAAGGGTGACCGATCGTCCGGTTCCAGGGTCCGTCGTTCATGCCCTGTCCGGCTTCGGGAGAGCTTTCGCTCCGTCAGCGGTCACCCGGGTCGCCCCGATGTAGTCCGGTTGCGCGTCGATCTTCTCGAACCGGATCACGGCCCCCGTGCGCGGCGCGTGGATCATGTACCCGCCCCCGACGTACAGCCCCACGTGGTGGATCGTCCGTGGGTCCTTCAGGTCGTTGGCGAAGAAGACCAGGTCTCCCGGCAGCAATTCGTCCCGCTTGGGGTGGGCTCCGGCGTTCCACTGGTCGTTCGCCACGCGCGGCAATTCGATACCGACCGAGGCGTATGCGGCCTTCGTCAGCCCCGAGCAGTCGAAGCGGCCGCCGTCCTCCTTCGTCCCGTCACCGCCCCACAGGTAGGGCGTGCCGAGCTTGTCCTGCGCGTAGTAGATCGCACCGGCGGCCGCCTGCGAGGGCGCGACCCTGCCGACGGGCCGGGCGAAGCTCTTCTCCAGGCTGCGGATGGACTTCACGTAGCCCTGGGTCTCGCTGATCGACGGGATCCCGCCGGCCTTGATGACCCGGTACGGGCCGGCGTTGTACGCGGCGAGCATATTGTCCGTCAGGTCGCCCGATACGCCCTTGACGTCCTTGGCCAACTCGCAGTCGTAGGAGGCGGCTGACGGGATGGCATCCGCAGGGTCCCAGACGTTCCGCTTGCCGTCGCCGTTGCCGTCTATCCCCTGCGTCGCCCATGTCTCGGGGATGAACTGCGCTATCCCCTGTGCCGCGGCGTGGCTCTCCGCCGTCGGGTCCCAGTTGCTCTCGGTGTAGAGCTGGGCGGCGAGGATGGCGGGGTTGAGGGCGGAACAGAGGTTGCCCCACTTGGCGACGAGGGCCTGGTACTGGTCCGGCACCGCGCCCTTGGCCAGCCCGACCGTGCCCTTGCCGCCGCCGCCCATGATGTTCCCAGCGGCTGCGTACACCCCGGCGACGAGCAGCCCGAGGAAACACAGGCACATCCCGATGCCGACACCCACGCCCACCCAGAACTTGCGCACCCGTCAACCTTCCCCCAACGCGGGGCCGGTGCACTGCCGTTTCCGGAATGTCCTGTGTTCCGGGCCCTCGCTCCCCTATTTCGCGGTGAAGCCGTAACAGGCGATGCTCGCATACTCCTTCGGGCCCTTGACGTGCTGGAAGAGCACCGTCCAGTTCCCGGGGTCGTTGACGACGGGGATGCCGTCCGCGTAGGGCTTGCCGTTGACCGTCTGCTGGAAGTCGTCAGGGTAGGTCAGCTCGACGAACGAGGTGCCGTGCCCGTCGCCGTTCCTGAACAGGTCCACGGGCTTGCTGGTGTAGCCCAGACCGAGGTTCTGCTGGCGCAGGCCCTCGAACGGCTTGCCGGTCTTCGCGTCGATCTCGTGCGGGGGCTTGACGGCCACGGAGACGTAGTACGGCTTACCGAGGGCGGGGTCGGCGTACTTGAAGCGGAATGAGACCTTCACCTTGCCGGACATCACATTGATGTCGGGGTTCTCGGCGTTCACGACCGAGAACTGGAACTGCGGGGAACGCTCCTCCGCAGGAAGCTGACAGGCCCCTTCACCGTGGCTGGACCCCTCCTGCGGCGTCCAGTAGTCGCGGTTAGGAGCGGTCGCCTCGAGGTAGGCGGGCTCCTTCCCGGCCGGACCCGACGAAGCTCCGGAATCGGCCGCAGAGGGCGAGGACGACGCCGAAGGCTTGGCGTCCGCCGTGCCGGCCGCCTTCTGCCCGCCCTGCTTGGAGTCGTCGCCGGCCGCCTGGACCGAGATAGCCACGATGACCCCGAGCACGACCGAGGCGGCGCAGACCGCGAGCAACAGCTTCGTGCGCGGCCGCTGGGGCGCCGGGGGCGGAGGCGGCACCGGGAGGGCCCCGGGGGCCGGAGGCGTCCCGGGCGCCGTGGGCGTGGCGGGGAATGCGGGCGCGGCAGGGGACGCGGCCTGGGGCGCGGCCTGGGCGGACATCACCGTCGGTACGTAGCCGGGCGACGGCAGTGCCACGGGCGCGCTGCCCGCCAGCTCCTGGTACACCGGGTCCTCGACGAGCGCGGAGGTCACCGCGCACCGGCTGATGATCTCGGCGGGGGTGGGCCGCTTCGCCGGGTCACCCGTCACGCACGCCCGCACGAGCTCCGCCAGTGCCGGCTCGACCCCGGCCACGTCGATCTCGCCGTGGACGACCCGGTACGTCACCGACTCCAGCGAGCCCTCACCGTAGGGCGGCCGGCCGGTCGCCGCGGCGGCGACGGTCGCACCCAGCGCGAACACGTCGGCGGCGGCCGTGACGTCGTTGCGGGTGATGATCTCGGGGGCGGTGTAGCCGGGCGTGCCCGGCGCGGTCCCCGCCTGGGTCAGGGCGGTCTGCTCGGCGCCGCGCGCGATGCCGAAGTCGATGAGCTTGGGCCCGACCGCCGAAAGGATGATGTTGTGCGGCTTCAGGTCCCGGTGCATCACCCCGTGCGCGTGCACATCGGCCAGCGCCTCGGCGAGCGCGGCGAACAGCCGCAAGCACGTGGCGGCGGGGACCGGTCCCCGCTCGCGTATCGCCTCGATCAGCGTGGGCCCGGGCACGTACTCCGTGGCCAGCCAGTACGGCGCCGCGTCCAGCGAGGCGTCGATCAGATTCGCGGTGAACGCGCTGCGCACGGCCCGTACGGTCGCCACCTCGCGCCGGAAGCGCGCCAGGGCCTCGGGCGAGTCCGCGAAGTCCTCCCTGATGACCTTGATGGCCAGCTGCCGCCCACCCGGCGACCGCCCCAAGTACACCTGCCCCATGCCGCCGGCGCCGAGCCGGGCGAGGACGGTGTGCGTACCGATGCTTGCGGGGTCCTGAGGACGAAGAGCTTCCACGGGGGGAGACTGTGCCACAAAGAGGCATGTCCTGATCAACATCGAAGCCGACGCCGACGGAGAGGCGCTCACGCCCCCTCAGGAACACGCTGTGCGCCCTGCCGAACACCCCGCGTTGAACATGAGTACGAATACTCACGACGCCCCATCGCCACATGATCTACGGTGTGACGTGGTGTCAACTGTGTGAGCCGTGTGCAGGCAGTTGCACTGGCACAGTTGCATTCCCGGGGAGGGGTCCGCACCACCATGTCTCAATGGGACATCAAGCCCGCCGGTGTCCGGGGAGTGATCTCCAGAACGTCGGAGGTCATCGGCAAGCTGGGGGACGAGTCCACCTCGTACAGCACCCACACTCAGTCCGCCGCCGGGCACGCCGGCGCCCTCGTCGGCCCCTGCGACGCAAGCCAGGGCCTAGTGGGGCTGGCACTGGCCGCCTACACCCAGCACGCCACGCCGGAGCTCGCGTTCATCGCGGTGCGCGCGAAGAAGTCCCTGCAGGGGGCGATCGACGCCACTGCCGCGTACGAGCAGGGCGACCTGGAGATGGCCGCGAACAAGCAGGCGGCCGCCTGCAAGGCGCCGACGCCCGAGGAACTCGCAGCCGTCCTGGGCAAGCGGGGGGACAAGAAGTGAAGAGTTCCCCGATCGACCCGATCCTCATCCCCCACTTCACGGGCGACGTCGGCGCACTGGAACGGGACGTGGCCGCCCTGGCCAAGGACGCATCGAGCGTCCGCACCACGGGCGCGAACACCCACACCACCTTCCAGGGCCTCTCGTCCTGGTACGTCGCCCCCGAGGTCCAGCAGCTGCTGGACAGCACCCTGCCGGTGCGCGACAAGGCCGACCACTTCGCGGACGGCCTGGAGACGGTGAAGTCCGCGCTGGCCACGTACGCGTCGGCGATCCGCCCCATCGTGAAGGAGCTGGACGGCCTGCGCGAGCAGGCGGTGGCCTTCCGCGCCGAGATAGGCGACAGCGACCGCTGGCTCAAGGACCAGAGCAAGGTCGACCGGAACGCGCACCTGATCCGCGCGGTGGCGGTGGCGCAGGAGAAGTTCCACGACGCCGAGCGCGACGCCTTCAACAAAATCACCGGAGTCTTCGACAAGAGCCTCCGTCTGACCGTCGACGACGGCACCCACAAGAAGGGGATGTACGGCTACAAGCCGAGCGACGTCGAAAAGGCCACCAAGACGCCGTGGGGCGTGGTCGAGGACCGCGAATACGACGGCCTGGCGGCGGCGTGGCACTGGACGTCGGACACCGTGACGAACGTCGCCAAGGGCTTCTTCGTCGACGGCGTGGGAAACGCCGCAAAGGGCCTCTACCACCTGGTCAACTTCACCGACGGCAAGACCTTCAAGGAAACCTGGAACGGCCTCGGCACCACCGTCTACGGCCTCGGCCTGTACGCCACGAAGCCCTTCGACATGGTCTTCGACCAGACGATGCTCAGGGACAAGGACGGCCCCGACGAGATCCGGGCGAAGAAGGCGGCCAGGGAGTTCGGCAAGTCCTTCATCGCCTACGACGAGTGGAAGACGAACCCGAGCCGCGCTGCAGGAACCGTCGCCTTCAACGTGCTGACGATCGCCGCGGGTCCCCTCCTGAAGGCCGGCGCGGCCGGGAAGGCGGGCCAGGCCGGTGCGGCCGGAGAAGCCGCCGGTACCGCCGCAGCGGCCGCGAGAGCGGCCAAGGCCGCCACCGCTCTCGGCACGGTGGGGCGCTACGTCGACCCGGTGACGTACGTGCAGAAGGCCACGGGCCTGAGCGTGGAGGCCACGAAGCTCGCGATACCGAAGATCGGTGACATCGCGTCGGAGGTCAGGCAGAGCCTGGGCCGAATAGGCACCCACAATCCGAGCTCGGTCGAACTCCCCACCCTGGACGGCAAGCCCCAGTACCTCCATCCGGACGGCACCATCCGCGACAACACCGGCATCAAACAGCCCGGCGCGGAGGCCCCCAAGGAACCGAGCAGGCACGACCTGGCGACGCCGCGGGAGGCTGCGACTACGGCCGACCGGCGGGTCTTGGCTCACTCCGGGGGCCGGGCAGCGGACTCCGGCGCGGGCTCGGGCGCAGGCGCAGGCGCAGGCGCAGGCGCAGGCGCAGGCGCAGGCGCAGGCGCAGGCAACCATGCCAGTTCCACCGACTCTGGCGCCGGATCGGGCAGGGGCTCGGCCGGCGGTCATAGTGGGGGCGCCGGGCACGGTGGCGACTCCGGCTCCGGTGGGGGCTCCGGTGCCGGCCACGGTGACGACGCCGGTAAGGGCACGGGCGCCGGCGACGATGCCGGCAAGGACGCAGGCTCGGGGACCGGTGACACCGGATCCGGCTCGGGCTCGGGCGACCACACGCCGCCCGGTACGTACAAGCCCGGCCCGGACGAAGAGGTTCCGCACCTCCGGCGTCAGGACAACGAATTCTCGGACACGCACAACAAGAAGAAGCAGCGCAAGAGCTACATCAACGAGGATGGCGACCTCGTGCCCGCCAACCCGGACGGCGACGCAACGATCGTCGACCACATTGAGGGTGTCGACCCGGCGAAGTCGGATAGCCCCTACACCTCGACCAGTAAGGACGGCGCCGACGCCAAGGACTACGGCGGCAAAACGATCCGGATCGACCTGCCGAAGCTGAGAGCGGACATCGCCAGCGGCAAGCTCAAGGGCGTCGAGGTCTATTCGCCAGAGCAGGTCGAAGCGGCGATCCAAGCGGCTGCCGACAAGACCGCCGGGTACCATATCGACCTCACGATTCCGCCGAGAACGCCGAGGGCGAAGGCCCGTAAGATAGCGAATAAGTTCGGGTTCGATCAGGAAACGACGCTCCTCATCACGCAACGCATGATGGACATGATGCACACGCGTCGAGACTCCGAGTGGCTCATCAAGGGTATCGTGCCCAGCGAGTACATCACGGGTCCGTTCTAGTTCCTGAGCGCGAAGGGAGGACAGTTATGACGCGGTTCAAAGAATTGCTCTATACAGATTTCGAGGGTAATTCGACGACGGACATCGTGCTTTACAAGGCGTTCGATGACCCCCGGCACATGGAACGCGTTCCCGGGCTGGTCGAGTTGATGAATGACTCTGCAGCGCCCGAAATGGAACGTTTTGTCGCCTGCATGGCTTTGACGACATGGGCGGAGCCGGCCGGGTATGAGGCCGTCATGCGCGCGGCAGCGGACCCGGAAAAGACGCCTTGGTACGATTTTTCGGTCGACCGAAAGTTTTCGGTGGACAGTACGTTTTCACAGTTGGCGCTGGCTGTGGAGAACAGCTGCAACCTGTCCGACGAAAAGGGGACGGGCGAGCAGCGACAGCAGGCATTCCTTTCCCTCGTGCGGCTCGCTGACAGTCAGTACTTCGAAGACCGTCTGGGCGAATTGTTCGACGATGAGTTTCTCATGGTCGCGCTGGATGACATCAAAGACGTCATAGGCCGCGGCGCGCGCTCTCTCGCATCGGGGGAGAAGCAGCGGTTCGACCTGGCCACCCAGTTGGTGGACCTCGCAGGCGCTGTGGCAATGGTCGACGGCCGCTTGGCAGTGGAGCTGGCCATGAGTGTGCTTGATGTCAGCGCCTCTCCGCGCACGCTCAACCATGCCGTTGACATCGTCTACCGTGGCGAGGGCCCCGAGGTCCGGCAGTTCGCGGAGTACCTGACGGCAGTCGGTGACGAGGAAGTGCGGCGGCAAGTCCGCGAAGCACTGAACGAGTCCTGAGCGGACCGCTTCAAGGCGCTGAGTCGCACGCGCGAGTCGAAGCCGGGCCGTTGGCCTCGTTCCGGCTCGTGCGGCGGCGGCTCCTTGGGCGCGGGCTCCGGCGCCCGCCACCCGGCACGGGGCGGCAGCCGGTAAGTGTCCGCTCCCGACGGGCTCTTCACCCCTCCCCTATCGTGGGCCTGACGTTCATCCGAACATCCCACCCTGAGGAGGGCGACGCGTGCCCGAGCTCAACTGGATCCCGGCCACCGACGACGAGACGGTCACCGAGTATCTGGAGGTCGCCTTCGGTGACGACGGCAATGTCTACATCCGGGAGAACATCAACCCCGGCAAGGTCGTCGTGACCACGGACGCCAAGTGGGACGCCTTCGTCCTCGGCGTGAAGGCCGGGGAGTTCGACCACTTCGTCGAGGGCCTCGAGGACCTCGACGGCTGACGGTCGTCAGTCCCGGTCGTCGTCATCGCCCTCCTCCCGCTTCGGCGACTTCGACGACTTCGGCTTCGACGGCTTCTTGTGCTTGCTCGACGACGGTGACGGCTTCGCCGGCTTCGGCCGCCTCGTCTCCTGTGCCGGACCGGCGTCCGGGTCGAGATCGGCGTGCGGAGCGGTGCTGGGCGCCTGGGCCGGGCGCGGGCTGTCGGAGCCGCTGTCGGACTCGAACAGTGACGCACCGATCAGCGCCGCCGCCACGAAGGCCACCACGCCGGCCGTGGCGCCGAGCAGCACCTTTCTCTTCCGGTTCGCCGCAGGAACCGCCGCGTAGGTCGTCGTCCTCTCCTGCCGCGCCGCCGGCACCGCCGGGCGCGGGGGCGCTGCCACCGGCGGCGCGAACGGCGCCCGCGGCGCGGAGGCCGGTGCGGCAGGCCGGGCGAACGGCGCCTGCGGCATCGCGGCCGGCGCGACGGGCGGCGGCAGCGGCTGGGGGGTGTCCTGCCAGGACGAGCCCGCGAAGAAGTCCGCCACCTCCTGCGCCGACGGCCGCTCCTCCGGCTGCTTGGCCAGCATCCGCAGCAGATACGCCTCGAAGGCGTACGGCACCTCGCCGCGCCGCAGCCGCGGCGACTCGGGCGGGCTGTCCACGTGCATGTAGAGCAACGTGGTCGGGCTGTCCGACCAGAACGGCGGCCGGCCGACCAGCAGCTGGTACAGCACGCATCCCAGCGCGTACACGTCCGACTCCGGACCCGCGGTACGGCCCAGGGCCCGTTCGGGGGCGAGGTACGTGCTCGTACCGACGATCTGGCCCGCCCGGGTCAGCCCGGCCGACGTCTCGTCGACGAAGCGGGCGATGCCGAAGTCGCCGATCTTCAGCGCGCCGCTCGAGGCGTCGACCATGAGGTTGCCCGGCTTCACGTCCCGGTGGACCACACCCTGCCGGTGCGCCGCCGCCAGGCCGGAGGCCGTCTGAGCGGCCAGGTCGGCTACGCGCGGCACGGCGAGCATGCCCTGCGCGGACAGCTCGGCGGCCAGGCTCGGCCCCTTGACCAGCTCCATGACCAGGTAGAAGCGGCCCTCCCACTCGCCGAAGTCGTACACCGCGACGACTTGAGGGTGATTCAGGCGGGCGGCCGTCTGCGCTTCCATCCGGAAGCGCATCGCGGCCGACTCGTCGCCGTCGTCGCCCAGCAGCAGCTTGACCGCCACCTGACGGCCCAGCACTTCGTCGTGGCCCTGCCAGACTTCGCCCATCCCGCCCCGGCCGAGCGGCTCCCCCAACCGGTAACGACCGGCAACCAGCACCCGTACCACCCTTGATCTCGACCCATGCGCCGATCACGAAGAGTACCCACCGAACACACTGTCGTTTGAACATCTCCACGCCCCCCTGCCCCACCGAACATTGCTCGGCGTCCATACGCGTGATACACAGAGTCACCCTAGGGCTCCCCACTGACAACGGGCTTCGCCGCAGGTCAGAGCGGTACCACCGCTCACCCATACGGGTCCCGACAAAAATTGCCGCCAAATCGACATGCAAGGGCGGCATCGTCGGCGAAGATAGGTCCTGACCTTTGCCGTGCGGCAGAGGGGATACAACAACCCATAAGGGGCGGTGAGTTAGAAATGTTTTTGGCTGCCGGCAAGGGCGACATCAACCTCATCATTGGGGGAATCGCCCCGAAATGGGGTCCATTTGGCCAACTCGGCCAGGAGGCCCGCGTGATGATCGAGGTCATCATGGCAGCAGCGATCCTCCTGTGCCTGGCGATCGCGATCTGGGGAGCGGCGAAGCAGCGGATCGGCGCCACGGCGCTTCGCGACACCTTCAGCGCGGAACAGGGCAAGGGGCTGATCGTCGCCGGGCTCACCGGTGTGTTCATCATCGGCTCGCTCGGCACGTTGTTCACGATCGTCTACGGCATGGCGGTCTGAGCCGCCCCACGCGCCCCCCTTCCGCCCCCGTCTGCCCCACCGCGCATCGCCCCCGCGCAGACCCCCTCGTCCCCGAGTCCCCCCGCACCGAGGCTGCCACCTGATGCCCCCTCACTCCCCCTCGTCCTCCCCCCGGATTCCCTTCACACCGCTACCGTCATATACGGGCGGCAAGCCAGCCACGACGTATGAGGGAGCAGGCGAGCGATGAGTCTCGGCGACGACGGCTACGGCAGTGGCGGCGATCAGCACGTGACGCGTACGCGGCTCCCCGAGGGCGAGATCGACCCGTACGCACCACCGCGGCGCGGTGGCGGCCGCGGTGGCCGTGCGGGGCGGTCCTCCAGCCGGAGCCTGATGACGGTGGTCGGCGTCGTCGTGCTGCTCATCGCCGCCATCGCCTTCGCCAACAGAGGCGGCGGTTCCGGCTCCGGCGGCTCGGAGAGCGGCGGTGACGGCGGCAAGGGCGCCCGCAGCGAGGCGACCGCGCCGTCGGGCGTCAAGCCCGTGGACGGCAAGACCGGAGGAATCGCTTCCGGGTTCGCCCACTCGGAGCAGGGGGCGCAGTCGGCCGCGGCGAATTTCGCGGTGGCGTTGGGCGGTGACGGGATGTTCAAGGCGAGCAGTCGTCACGCGATCGTGGACGCCACTCACACACCCGATGTCGCTGCCGGCCTCAAGGGCGATCTGGACAAGGCCTACTCCGCCGATTTCCTCAAGAACGTCGGGCTGCAGCCCGACGGCTCGGCACCCAAGGGCCTGACCTTCGTCTCGCGCTCCGTACCGGTGGGGTCAAAAACCACGGCGTACAGCAACGACGACGCGACCGTCGAGGTCTGGTGCACGGGGCTCGTCGGCCTTGCCGGCGAGGGGTCGACCAAGCCCGTCGCCCAGACATGGTTCACCGTGACCGAGAAGCTCCGTTGGGTGAACGACGACTGGAAGATCGTGTCTTCCAGCCAGAAGCAGGGGCCGACGCCGGTCGGCGGTGACGATCGCGCGTCAGGGGCCGCTGAGATCTCGAACGCGGTAAGCGGATACGGAGGGTTCACTTATGCCAGGTAGCCGCCGCCCGCGCGCCTGTTCCGCAACGGCAATTGCCGTGTCCATCCAGGTCGCCGTTATCGCGCTGGCCTCCCGCGCAACTGCCGCGCCCTCACCCACACCCACACCCACACCTGTCCCCTCAGCCACGCCAAGCCCAGGGGCATCGACAAGCCCCGGCCCCTCGGCGTCCAAAAGCAACGACCCTTGCGACCTCATCGTCGGGCTGGCCAAGGAGTACTGCACAGGTCAGAAGGGCAGTAGCGGCAGCGGAAAGACCACCACGCCCCCCTCCGACCAAGCCGCCCTCGACCCCCTCGCCTCCCTCGCCAAAGGCTGTGCCGACGCCGGCGCCTGGATCATCGGCAAGCTCTCCGAGGCCATCCGCTCCACCGGCAACGTCGACTTCACCAACGCGCCCTTCCTCCGCCAGTACGCCGTCGTCTTCGCCGCCTCCACCATCCTCACCCTCGTCCTGTGGCTGCTGGCCGTGGCCAAGCGGGCCGTGCGGGGCGTGCCCGTGACGGAGGCGATCACCGAGGCCGTGGGGTTCCTGTGGCTGACGGTGCTGGCGTCCGCGTTCACCCCCCTCGTGCTCTACACCGTCGTATCGGCCACCGACGCCGTGACCGACGTCATCGCCAGCGGCTCGGGGGTCAACAACGACGCCTTCTTCGGCGGCTTCGCCGAGGCCCTCAAGAAGGGCGAGGGCATCGGCGGCGGGCCGATCATGCTGATCGTCGTCTCCCTGGTGTCCGTCCTCGCCGCCGGCGTGCTCTGGCTGGAGCTGGTCATCAGAGCCGCCCTGCTCTACGTCGGCGCGCTGCTCGGCACGGCCGTGTACGCGGGGCTCGTCGACAAGAACATGTGGGGCCACGTGCGCCGCTGGGCCGGAATCATGATCGCGGTGATCCTGGTGAAGCCCATCATCATGATCGTGCTCGGTCTCGCCGGCGCGCTGTCCTCCGGTGACGGGCCGACCGCCTTCTCCGCCGTCGTGTCCGGGCTCGCGATCATCATTCTCGCGATCTTCGCCAGTGCGATGATCTACCGCTTCGTCCCCGGCTTCGGCGACGAGATCGTCAAGAGCCGCAACGCCAGCAACGACGCGGCGTCCCGCCAGGCCGCCGCCGTGATCTCCTCCCCCGCCGCCCTCGTCAAGCAGGGCATCACCACCCACAGCGCCCGCGGCAACGGCGGCGGCGCTCCCCAGCAGGCCCGACCGGCCAACCCCGTCTCCGGCGGTGTCGCCGCCCACAGTGCCCGCCCCGCCGCCACCGGCGGCGGCCACGGCGGCAATGGAAGCGCTCCCTCCGCAGCACCGGCCCCCGCGCCCCGCGCGCAGAACAACAGCACGAGCAATACATCCGGAGGTGAGCGGAGTTGACGGTCCCGGCCCAGTCCCAGCCGATCGCGGCCCGCCGTACGTATCTGATCGGCCGTGCGCGTCCCAACGCGGTCGTCGGCAAGAACCGCGAGACCGGCGAGATCGCGCTGATCATCGCGGGCGCGTTCCTGGGCATGATGTCCGGGCTGCTGGTGCCGATCCTGCCCCTGCGGATCCTCACCCTCACCGGCTTCCCGGCGCTGGCGCTGGCCGCCGTCTACGTGCCGTACAAGAACCGCACGTTCTACAAGTGGTTTGAAATCAACCGGTCGTACAAACGGACGCTGCGTCGGGGCACGACGTACCGTTCCGGCACCATGGAGGCGGGCACGCGTCTGGACGGGCGCGAGGTCGAGGTGGGGCCGCCGCCCGGCATCGGGCGGATCAACTGGCTCTCGGCGCCCTTCGGGCCCGACGAGATCGCCGTGCTGCTGCACGCCGACCGCCGTACCGTCACCGCCGCCATCGAGATCGAGGGCCCGGGCGTCGGGCTGCGCGACTCCGAGGACCAGGAGGCCCTGGTCGAGCGGTTCGGCACGCTCCTGAAGCACGTCGCCAACGGGGACGGCTACGTCACCCGCATCCAGATGCTGGCCCGTACGCTCCCCGCCGACCCCGACGCGCACGCCAAGGACGTCGAGCGGCGCGGCGACGGCACGGCGCCGGAGTGGCTGAAGGATTCGTACGACCAGCTGCAGTCGATGGTGTCGACGTCCTCGGAGCAGCACCGCGCCTACCTCGTCGCCTGCATGCACTACGGCCGTGAGCTGGCCGCCGAGGCGCAGGCCATCGCCCGGGCGTCCCGGCACGAGGGAGGCAAGCGCCGGCTGGACCGCGACGCGGGACTGGCCGTGGTCATGGCCCGTGAGCTGACGGACATCTGCGCACGACTGGCCGAGGCGGACATCCGGGTGCGCCAGCCGCTCGGGCAGGGGCGGCTGGCGTCGCTCGTGCACTCCATGTACGACCCGGACCACCCCATCGACCACATCCAGGCGATGACGAAGCGGAACGCCTGGCCGGCCGAACTGGACGCCATGGAGGCCACCTTCCTCCAGGCGAAGACGCGCGAGTCGTCCACGCGCGCGCCCTGGTGCCACTCCACCGCGTGGGTGAAGGAGTGGCCGATGACGCCGGTGGGCGTCAACTTCCTCGCGCCCCTCCTCGTCCACACCCCGGACGTGATCCGTACGGTCGCGGTCTGCATGGACCTCGAGCCGACCGACGTGGCCATCGAGCGGATGCTCACCGAGAAGACGAACGACGACGCGGACGCCTCCCGCGCCGCCAAGATGAACCGGGTCGTCGACCCGCGCGACGTCGCCCACCACTCCCGCGTCGACCAGCGCGGCGAGGACCTCGCCAGTGGCGCGGCCGGCGTCAACCTCGTCGGGTACATCACCGTCTCGTCCCGCTCACCGGAGGCGCTGGCGCGCGACAAGCGGACCATAAGAGCGTCGGCAGGCAAGAGCTACCTCAAGCTCGAATGGTGCGACCGCGAGCACCACCGGGCGTTCGTCAACACGCTGCCGTTCGCGACCGGCATCCGACGATAGGGGCAATGCCGTGCTCGATCCGCTCGCCGCCGTCACCGACGCGTTCACCAGTTTCCTCTTCGGCAAGGTCGAAACCACCCGGCTGCCCGTGCGTACCTCCACCGGTCAGGCGCAGGCCGTCTACCTCCCCACCGCGGCCCCCGGCCTCGGCGACTCGGGCGTGATCATCGGGCGTGAGGTCTACTCCGGCAAGGGCTACATCTACGACCCGTTCCAGCTCTACGGTCAGCAACTGCCCGCCCCGCACTGGCTCGTCCTCGGCGAGTCCGGCAACGGCAAGTCCGCGCTGGAGAAGACGTACGTCCTGCGCCAGCTGCGCTTCCGCGACCGGCAGGTCGTCGTCCTGGACGCCCAGGGCGAGGACGGTGTCGGCGAGTGGAATCTCATCGCGCAGCAGCTGGGCATAACCCCCATCCGGCTCGACCCGACGGCCGCCCTCAACGGCGGCATCCGGCTCAACCCGCTCGACCCGGCCATCACCACGACCGGCCAGCTCGCCCTGCTCCGCACGATCATCGAGGTCGCCACCGGCCGCGGCCTCGACGAACGGGCCGGCTTCGCCCTGAAGGTGGCACACGCCTACGTCAACGACACCATCCTCGACCGCCAGCCGGTCCTGACGGACATCGTCGAGCAACTGCGCCACCCCGAGGCCGAGTCCGCCGAGTCGATGAATGTCGACATAGACGATGTACGGGCCTGGGGCCTGGACGTGGCGCTCGTCCTGGACCGGCTGGTCGACGGTGACCTTCGCGGCATGTTCGACGGCCCCACGACGGCCGGCATCGACCTCGACGCCCCGCTGATCGTCTTCGACCTCTCCCACATCGACCGCAACTCCATCGCCATGCCCATCCTGATGGCGATCGTCGGCGTCTGGCTGGAGCACACCTGGATCCGGCCGGACCGCAAGAAGCGCATCTTCCTGGTGGAAGAGGCCTGGCACATCATCAACTCGCCCTTCGTGGCCCAGCTCTTCCAGCGCCTGCTCAAGTTCGGCCGACGGCTCGGCCTGTCCTTCGTGGCGGTGGTGCACCACCTGTCCGACGTCGTCGACGGCGCGGCCGCGCGGGAGGCAGCGGCGATCCTCAAGATGGCCTCGACGCGGACCGTCTACGCCCAGAAGGCGGACGAGGCCCGGGCCACCGGCCGGGTGCTGGGCCTGCCCCGGTGGGCGGTCGAGATCATTCCGACGCTCACGCCGGGCATCGCCGTCTGGGACGTCAACGGCAACGTGCAGGTCGTCAAGCACCTCATCACGGACGCCGAACGCCCTCTGGTCTACACCGACCGGGCCATGACGGAGGACGGCGACTTCGCGCGCGAGCTCGCGGCCGAGGCGGCCGCCGCCGAGCGGGCGGCCGCGGCCCTGGACGCGCGGCTGACCGACGAGTCCTACGGGTCCGAGCCGACGGTGGCGTGACGTGGCCCCCATACGGGACCGGGAACCCGCACCGGAACGCGGAATTCCGGATGGCCTCCTGGTCAGCATCCTCGCCTTCCTGCTGGGGCTGACCCTGCTGGTCTGGACGGCGACCGGCCTCGCGGCCCTCCTCGCGCACGGCGCCTGGCCGGAGGGCGTCTCCCTCACCCGTACGCCCCAGGCCCTGCGGCACCTCATGACGCAGCCGCGCGATCTGCCCGCCGCCTGGCCGGAGACGTCGCCGGACGCGCTGTCGGGGTACGGACTGTTCTGGGGGATCCTCGTCAGCGAGGTCCTGGTGACGGTGGTCCTGATGACCTTCGTGATCGGGACGGTGGCCCGGTGGCGGGGGACGCGGGCACGTAGGCAAGGACAGCTGGGACAAGGGCCGGGGCCGAGCCAGGCCCAGGCCCAGAGCCAGGCTCACGGCGGAATTCCCGGCCAGAGCCAACCCGCCGCAGGAGCGGCACCGATGGCGACGGCCCCGGCGCCAGGCGGCCCTGCCCCGGGCCCGTGGCACGCACCGACCGCAGCGACCGCGGCGGCGGCGACCTCAGCAGCACCACCGGCCGCGGTCACCGCCACACCCCCCGAAGCGCCGGCCCCGAGCTCCCCCCACCCCCAGCCTCCCGCCCCCGCCCCCGAGTCCCCCCGGCGCCTCGTCTACACCACCGAGCGCCGCGGCCCCGCCACCCGCGCGGTCCTCGAGGCCACCGGCCCCGTACTCGTCGTCACCAGCGACCCCGGACTCTGGGCCGACACCAAGGCGCCCCGCGCCAAGCTGGGCCCGGTCCACGTCTTCGACCCGGCCCACCTGCTCGACACCCCCGACCGCCTCCGCTGGAACCCCACCACCGGCTGCGAGTCCCGTGCGGCGGCCGCCTCCCGCGCGGCAGCCCTGCTCGCGCCCGTACGCCCGCTGAGCGCCCTCGACTCGGCCACCGCCGACACGGCCGAGACCCTGCTGCGCTGCTGGCTGCACGCCGCCGCCGTGGACGGCCGCCCCTTCCGCCAGGTGCACCGCTGGGCGCAGGGCACCTCGGCCCATGAGCCCGTCCGCATCCTGCGTACGAACCCCAAGGCCACCGGCGGCACGGCCGGCGAGCTGGAGTCCGCCCTCACCGGCCATCCCGAGCGCCGCGACATGGCCCAGGAGTTGGCGGCACGGGCCCTCGGCGCGCTCGCCTCGGTCCACATCCGCGACGCGTGCAACCCCAATCGAGCCAATTCGTCGGCATCGGAATCATTCATCGCCGAAGGGGGAACGCTGTACGTGGTGGGTGAGGCGATTGAGGATCCCCGCACCCGCCCGGGTGCGATGCCGCTGCTCACCGCACTCGCCTCAAGCGTGGTCGAGCACGGCCGCCGCATGGCCGAACGGTCATCCTCCGGCCGGCTCGACCCACCACTCACCCTCGTCCTCGACGACGTGGCTGCCGTGGCCCCGCTCCCCGCCCTCCCGGAGCTGCTGGAGGGCGGGGAGGCGCAGGGCCTGCCCACCTTCGCCCTGATGCGCTCCGAGGAGCAGGCCCGCGCCCGCTGGCCCCGCCACACCCTCCCGCCCCGGTAGGGCCCCGGCACGCGGAGGCGTCCGCGGGGGTCAGAAACCCGCCGCGGCGATGATCCGGCCGACCACCGGATTGCGCTGCTCGCTCTTCGCGTCCGTGGCGTTGACCGAGTAGACGAGCGTGCGGGAGAGGTTTTCGGTGGCGCCGAAGCCATTGACGTAGCCGTAGCGGCCGCCCGACTTGCCCCAGACGACGCTGTCACCGACCTCGATGCGGCTCATGCCGCTGGAGTGTGACGCCTTCCCGCCGTCCTCGTACGAGGGGACGTCGGGGACGGTGAACATCAGCTTCAGTTCGGGCTTCGGCACTATACGGCCCCGGAAGAGCGCGGCCGTGAAGCGTTCGAGGTCGGCGGTGGTCGTGATCAGATCGCCGGAGGCCCAGGTGATCGACTGGTTCCACTCGGTGACGTCGACGAGCCCGGCGGAACCGCCCGGCCCGCTCACCCTCTGGTAGCCGCGCGTGTGCCGGCCCCGGATCGTCGGGTCATTGCCCGGGCTGTACGTGTCCGTGAGCCCGGCACGGCGTACGACACGGTCCTGGATCTGGCTCTCGTACGAGCGGCCGGTGACCTTCTCGATCAGCAGGCCCAGCACGTTGTAGCCGATGTTCGAGTAGTGCTGCCGCGTACCCGGAGTGAACTCCATGGGCTTGTCGAAGCCCCGCCGCACCAGCTCACGGTGGTCCCAGCTGGTGAACCGGTGCGCGAAATCGGAAGCCTGGGAGCCGTCGGCGCTCGGCAGGCCGCTGGTGTAGTTCAGCAGGTGCCTGACCCGGACGTCCGGGTAGTGGGCGGGCAACAGCCCCGGGAGGTACTGCTGCACGGTCCCGTCGAGGCTCAGCTTCCCCTCGTGCACGAGCTGCAGCACGACGGCGGCCGTGAACGTCTTGGTGATGCTGCCGGCCCGGAAGCGCTCGTCCCCCTTCGGAGCGCGGTGCGTCCGGATGTCGGCTTCGCCGGAGGTGCCCTGCCAGCTCTCCACCTTGCCGCCGAGCCGGACCTGCGCGGCGGTGGCGACCGCCGGGTCCGGGAGCCCGGCTATGGCCTTGCGCAGTGCGTCCGAGGCCGACGGAGTGAGCTTCTGCGCGTGCGCGGGCGCGTGCCCAGGCGCTCGTTCAGCGGCCTGCGCGGCAAGCGACGGAGTGACCGCACCTGCGCTCATGGCGACGACTGCGGCGGCGATGACGACGGCTCTCACAGGGCTTCGGTGCACGACGGGTTCCCCCAGGTCTCGATGGAGCACTTGCTGACGTGCTCCATCCTGGAGACCGGCGACGACCGGCGAATCGCCGACGCGAGCGGTTCCACGGCCCGCCCGTATCCCTCGCGCGGGGGATCTCGCGCGGGGGATACGGACGCGCGCGCGGCCTCGCGCCGGACAGCCGGGGTCAGAGCCGACCGGGCGCGATCAGACCGGTCTCGTACGCGCAGATCACCGCCTGTATGCGGTCGCGCAGCCCCAACTTCGACAGCACATTGCTCACATGGGTCTTCACGGTGTGCTCGCTGACGACCAGCTCGGCCGCGATCTCCGCGTTCGACATCCCCCGCCCGAGCAGGACGAGCGTCTCGCTCTCGCGCGCGGTCAGCGCCCCCAGCTCCGGCGACGGCCCGCGCTGCGGACCACGCCCGACGTAGTCCGCGACCAGGCGCCGGGCCACCGAGGGCGCAAGCAGCGAGTCCCCCGCGACCACGACCCGTACCGCGTGCACGAGATCGTCACGGCGTACGTCCTTCAGGAGGAAGCCGCTCGCGCCGGCGTGCAACGCCTCGTACACATAGTCGTCCTGATCGAACGTCGTGAGCATGACGGCCTTGGTCCCGGACTCCGCGCAGATCCTCCGGGCCGCCTCGATGCCGTCCATGCGCGGCATCCTGATGTCGAGCAGCACGACGTCGGGCGCATGACGCCGCACGGCCTCGACCGCCTCGACCCCGTCGCCGGCCTCCGCGACCACCTCGATGTCCGGCTGCGCCGCCAGGATCATCGCAAAGCCGCCGCGCACCAACTCCTGGTCGTCGGCCACCACCACACGGATCGTCAACTTCGCACCTCCGAGCACTCCGAGCCAGAGGAGAACACGACGGGCAGGTCCACGGCAACGCGGAACCCCCGGCCGCCGGGCCCGGGCCCCGCGGAGGCCGTCCCGCCATGGGCCGCCGCACGCTCACGGATGCCGATCAGCCCACGGCCGCCGCCGGCGCCCGTACGCCCCTCCCGCGCACCCACGGCGTCGTCGACGGTGTCGTTCCCGACAGTGACGCCGAGACGGCCGTCCAACGTCCATGTGAGGCGTACGGACACGGTCGCGGCGTCGGCGTGCTTGAGCACGTTGGTGAGGGCCTCCTGGACGACCCGGTACACCGTCACCTGGATGTCCGGTGCGAGCGGTCGAGGGGCCCCGTCCACCCCGTAGGTCACCGAGAGCCCGGTACGCCGGACGGCGGCGACCAGGTCCTCGATCCCGGCCAGCGTGGGCTGCGGGCTGCGCGAGCCGCCGGGCTCGCTCCCGTCCGACGGATCGTCCCGGAGCACGCCGAGCATCCGGCGCAACTGCACCATCGCGTCCCGCCCCGCCCCCGCGATGGCGTCGAAGGCCGCCTCCGCCCGCTCGGGATCGGACCGTACGACCAGCGGGCCCGCCTCGGCCTGCACGATCATCAGGCTCACGGCGTGGGACAGGATGTCGTGCATCTCGCGTGCGATCCGCGCCCGTTCCCGCTCCGCCGCCCGTTCCGCCTCCACCTGCCGCGCCTTCTCCAGCTCGGCAGCCCGCAGTTCGACCGTCTCCGTATAGGCCTGACGGGTGCGGGCCAGCACCCCGAGCACGTACACCATGCCGAAGAGGAAGTAGGAGAAGAGGTACTCGCGGGCCGTGTTCGTCTTGAGGGCCACGGCCACCGCGACCAGCGGAAGGCCGAGCCCGATGGTGAACCGCCGCTGCCGGAGCCCCGCCTGGGCGGCAACGCTGAAGATCGCCACCACCGGGCTGTACGGCATCGGCTGCCCCGGCCCGTCCAGCGGCAGATAGACGAAGCCGGCGGCCGTGATGCACAGCAAGGCGGTGAACGGCGCCCGCGTACGCCAGAGCAGAGGCAGCACGGTCAACGTGGTCATGCCGTACATGGGCCAGGTGGCGGGCGGGGCGTCGGCCGGGCGCGGTACGACGAAGGGAATCGTCACCGCGGCCTGGACGACGGCGGTGATCAGGGCGTCGACGGCCCAGGGGTTGGAAGGACGGAGCCGGAGTATCAGGGACGGCATCAGGCCCTCGGCGGCCGGGCGGCCCGAACGGCCGTGACGATCTGGTGCATTCACCGATCCTCGCCTGCCCGAATGACGCGGACAACGCCTGCACGCGCGATTTCGCTCAGCACGTTTCCGCTCGGTACGTTTTCGCTCGCCGCGCGGCGGGCAGTGGGCAGCGCATGACGGAGGACGCCCGAACCATCGTGATCGCCATGGGTACGGACGAGGCCACGGCCGTGCTCCCCGCAGACCTACGCGCCCGGCTCGCGGAATTCGGTGCCGTGGCCGGCCAGGACGAACTGGCCCGGGCCGACGTCCTGCTCACGGGCTGGGGAAGCCCCCGGCTCACGGGAGAGCTCCTCGGCCGGGCCCCTCGGCTGCGAGCCGTCGTTCACGCTGCCGGCTCGGTCAAATGGCTGCTCACGCCGGCCGTCTGGGAGCGGGGAATCGTCGTCTCGTCCGCGGCGGCCGCCAATGCGGGCCCGGTCGCGGACTACACCTACGCATTGATCATCCTGGCCTCGAAAAGGGCTCTCCCCACCGCTGCCGCGTACTCGGCCGCATCGCACTGGCCGGACTTCCATGAACGCACGGGCGCCGACGCCCGAACGGTCGGTGTCGTCGGAGCCTCACGCATCGGCCGTCTGGTCATGGACCGGCTGCGCACGGCGGATGCCGGATATCGCACTCTGCTGTACGACCCGTATGTATCGGCGGCGGAAGCACGGGAGTTGGGAGCCACGGCAGTCGATCTCGACACCCTGTGCGGCAACAGCTCGATCGTCACCCTCCACGCACCGGAACTGCCGGAGACTCGAGGTCTGCTGACCGCGGCACGCCTGGCCCTCATTCCGGACGGCGGCACGGTCGTCAACACCGCGCGCGGCACGCTCGTGGACACGGAGGCTCTGGTGCGGGAATGCGCGTCGGGACGTCTGGCCGCCTTTCTGGACGTCACCGATCCGGAGCCGCTGCCGCCAGGGCATCCGCTGTTCGGAATGCCGAATGTGCTGGTCACGCCGCATATCGCGGGAGCACAGGGCAGCGAGGTCCGCCGGCTCGGCGCGTACGCGGTGGAGGAGGTCGGACGCTGGGTGCGCGGGGATCGGCTGCGGGGCGAAGTACGGGGGGAGGAACTCGATCGCCTGGCATAACGCACCCTGAATGCACGCGGAATTACCCTGAACGCAAAAATGCCGCAGGCCCCGAGTCAAAGACTCGGGGCCTGCGGCTTCACAATTTGTTCGGCGGCGTCCTACTCTCCCACAGGGTCCCCCCT
>NZ_JBFADG010000036.1:0-47964 GCF_040641275.1 Streptomyces sp. NPDC021096
GTTCGCGGGCGAGACGCCATATTGCGTGACCGTCTTCCAGTCGCGGTGTCTCAAGCCGGATTTCCCCCGTGTGTGGGGGCTTGGGATCAGCTGGGTCGCAGCCCCTCCGGCGTTTGAGGGCTATCCCAGCGCTCGTCCCAGCACGTACACCGCCGGTGCGGCGATCGTCAGCGGCAGGGCCACGCCCGCCGTCATGTGCACGAACCGCGACGGGTAGTCGTAGCTCGCCACCCGCAGGCCGATCAGCGCGCAGACGCCGGCCGCCAGGCCCAGCAGCGCGGCCGATGCGCCCATGTCGGTCAGCCGGCCGGCCGCCACGCCCGCGCCCGCGGCCGCGATCAGCGCGACGACGGGGGAGGCGACGGACGGCAGCGGCAGGGCGCGCGCCAGGACGGCCGCGGCCACGCCGATCGAGCCGACGACGACCGCGTCGGAGTCCGCAGCCAGATGACCGCCCGCCATGACCGCCAGGGCGGCCGAGGCGGTCGCGGCGGTCAGCCCGTACAGCCGCTCGTCGGGCGAGGCGTGGCTGCGCAGCTGGAGCACGACGACCAGCAGAATCCATACGCCCAGCGTGCCGAGCAGGACGGTCGGCGCCTTCGCCGTGTCCGTGGCCAGCAGGCCGATGTCGGCGACCACGCCGCCGAGGAACGCCAGCGCGATGCCCTGCCGGGCCGGCCACATGCCGTTCAGCCGGAACCAGCCGGCCGCCGTCACCGCCTGCAGCAGCACCAGCGGCACGGCCAGCGCGGGCCGCGCCAGCGGTGCCGTGACGGCCAGCAGCACGGCGAGGAAGGACGTGATCAGCGCCGGTTGGAGCCCCGGGGAGAGGATCTGCGGCCGGCCCTCGGCCCTGGCCTTCTCGGCGGCCGTCATCGGCCGCTCCGGCTCCGCCTCCGGCTCGGGGTGCGCCGCCGCGGCCGGAGCGTAGGCGTCCGCCAGGGACGCGTGCGCCGCGGGTGCGGGCTGCTGCTCCTGGGCCCAGGCCGCGGCGCCGGCGGCACCGCCGACGGGCCACGGCGACTCGTACGCCGGCTCGGCGACCGGGGCAGGGGCCGGGGCCGGTGCCGGGGCCGGTGCCGGCGCCTGCTGCTGCCAGCTCTGCGCGTCCCAGGTCTGGGTCTGCCAGGTCTGTGTGACGGGCCCGTCCTGCTCCGGCCAGTCGTGCTGGGGCCAGGCGGCGGGCGTCTGCGGCTGGTGCTGCTGCGCCGGGGCCTGGGAGTCGTACGGGTAGTCGTACGCCGGCTGTCCCGCCTGCTCCTGGTGATCCGTACGAGGCTCGTACGGCCCGTAGGGCTCATAGGGCCGGTGGGGATCGTACGAATTGTGGTGATACTGATCGCTCATGCTGGCGGGGTCACCCTCCTGCGAAGGGCGGGAGCACCTCGACCGTGCCGCCCTCGGCCAGTTGGACCGTCGAGTGGTCGCGCGTGCCGACGGGGTCGCCGTCCACGAGGAAGGAGCAGCGCGAGAGCACCCGCGCGAACTCCGGCTCGTCCTCGTGCCGCCGCCGTGCCGCGTCCAGCGCGTCCGCGAGCGTCCGTGCCGTGTACGGCTCTTCGGCCGTACCGGCGGCGGCCTTGGCCGCGGCCCAGTACCGGATCGTGCCGGCCGGTGGTTCCGGCGGCGCCGGCTGTGCCGGCAGCCGTGCCGGCCGTGCCGGGTGTGTCGTCGCCACGGCGACCCCTCTTTTTCGGTTCCGTTCATTCCGGCTTCTTGCCGCCCCCCATGATGACGGGTGCCGGACGGGCACGGTCCCCAGCCGGTAAAGGAGGGGCCGTGTGGAGGGCTGCTCGCATAGGCTGCCTTTGTGTTGGTACGACTTCTCCGGGTCCATTTGAGGCCCTACTCGGGGGCCATCGCGACAGTCGTGCTGCTGCAACTCGTGCAGACGCTCGCGACGCTCTACCTGCCCACGCTCAACGCGGACATCATCGACAAAGGCGTCGTCAAGGGCGACACCGGCTACATCCTCCAGACCGGCGGGCTGATGCTCGCCGTGACCCTCGCCCAGGTCGTGTGCGCCGTCGGCGCCGTGTACTACGGCGCCCGCACGGCCATGGCGGTCGGCCGCGACCTGAGGGGCGCGGTCTTCGACCGGGTGCAGTCCTTCTCGGCGCGCGAGATGGGGCACTTCGGCGCGCCTTCGCTGATCACCCGCACCACCAACGACGTCCAGCAGGTCCAGATGCTGGCCCTGATGACGTTCACGCTCATGGTGTCCGCGCCCATCATGTGCGCCGGCGGCATCGTGATGGCGCTCAACCAGGACGTACCGCTCTCCGCGCTGCTGCTGGCGATCGTCCCGGCGCTGGCGCTCATCGTGTCGCTGATCATCTGGCGGATGCGCCCGCTGTTCCGGGGGGTGCAGGAGCGCATCGACACCGTCAACCGGGTGCTGCGCGAGCAGATCACCGGCATCCGCGTCATCCGCGCCTTCGTCCGCGACACCCACGAGCGGAAACGATTCACGGGCGCCAACGACGACTTGATGGACGTCTCGCT
This sequence comes from Streptomyces sp. NPDC021096, assembly GCF_040641275.1. Classification (NCBI taxonomy): domain Bacteria; kingdom Bacillati; phylum Actinomycetota; class Actinomycetes; order Kitasatosporales; family Streptomycetaceae; genus Streptomyces; species Streptomyces sp. NPDC021096. Next base: position 2,506 of record NZ_JBFADG010000036.1, read on the forward strand.
GCGGGCCGGGCGGCTGATGTCGCTGATGTTCCCGTCCGTGATGCTGGTCGTGAACCTCTCCTCGATCGCCGTCGTGTGGTTCGGCGCCCACCGCATCGACGACGGAGGCATGCAGATCGGCGCCCTGACGGCGTTCCTCAGCTACCTCATGCAGATCCTGATGGCCATCATGATGGCCACCTTCATGTTCATGATGGTGCCGCGCGCCGAGGTCTGCGCGGAGCGCATCCAGGAGGTCCTGACCACCGACTCCAGCGTGGTGCCGCCGGCCGCGCCGGTCACCGAGCTGCGCGGGCGCGGCCATCTGGAGCTGCGCGGCGTCGCCTTCGGCTACCCGGGCGCCGAGGAGCCCGTCCTCAAGGACGTCTCGCTCGCCGCCCGGCCCGGCGAGGTCACGGCCGTCATCGGCTCCACGGGCAGCGGCAAGTCGACCCTGCTGGGCCTGATCCCGCGCCTGTTCGACGCCACCGCCGGCACGGTCCTCGTCGACGGCGTGGACGTACGGGACCTGGACCCGGTCGTCATGGCCGAGGCCGTGGGGCTCGTACCGCAGAAGCCGTACCTCTTCAGCGGCACCGTGGCCTCCAACCTGCGCTACGGGCGCCCCGACGCGAGTGACGAGGAGCTGTGGCAGGCGCTGGAGACCGCGCAGGCCCGCGACTTCGTCGAGGCGATGGACGGGCGGCTCGAGGCGCCGGTGGCCCAGGGCGGGTCCAACGTCTCGGGCGGCCAGCGCCAGCGCCTGGCGATCGCCCGCGCCCTGGTCCGCAGGCCGGAGATCTATCTCTTCGACGACTCCTTCTCCGCGCTCGACTACGCCACCGACGCCCGCCTGCGGGCCGCCCTCGCCCGGGAGACCGGCGACGCGACGGTCCTGATCGTCGCGCAGCGGGTGTCGACCATCCGCGACGCCGACCGCATCGTGGTCCTGGACGAGGGCCGGGTCGTCGGTACGGGTACCCACACCGAATTGATGGGGACGAACGAGACGTACCGGGAGATCGTGCTCTCCCAGCTCACCGAGGAGGAGGCGGCGTGACGTCCCCCGACAAACCCGGCAGCCCCGCTGCCGGCACCGCAGCGGCCGAGGAGGCCGGTCCCGGCGAAGGCCGGGGCGCCACGCGCAGAGGCCCGGCGCCGGCGGCCGGTATCGGACGCTTCATGGGTGGACAGCCCACCGAGAAGTCCATGGACTTCGGCCGCTCCAGCCGCAGGCTGCTGGCCCAGCTGCGCCCGGAGCGGGCCGTCATCACCGTGGCGCTGGCCCTCGGCGTCGTCAGCGTCGCGCTGTCCGTCATCGGCCCGAAGATCCTCGGCCATGCCACCGACCTGATCTTCGCCGGCGTCGTGGGCCACCGGATGCGGCCCGGCACCTCGAAGGCCGAGGCCCTGGAGCACCTGCGGGCGCAGGGCGACGGCCGCATCGCCGACGTGCTGAGCGGCGTCGACTTCACCCCCGGGCAGGGGATCGACTTCGACGCGGTCGGCACGGTGCTGCTGTGGGTGCTGCTGATCTACGTCGGCGCCTCGCTGTTCGCGTTCATCCAGGCCCGCATCGCCACGAACGTCGTCCAGCGGGCCGTCTTCCGGCTGCGCGAGGAGGTCGAGGAGAAGCTCGGGCGGCTGCCGCTGAGCTACTTCGACAAGCAGCAGCGCGGCGAGGTCCTCTCCCGCGCCACCAATGACATCGACAACATCGCGCAGACGCTGCAGCAGACGCTGAGCCAGATCATGGCCTCGGTCCTGACGATCGTCGGCGTGCTGGCCGTGATGTTCTGGATCTCCTGGCTGCTGGCGCTGGTCGCGCTGATCACCGTGCCGGTGTCGATCGTGGTCGCCACCAAGGTCGGCAAGCGCGCGCAGCCGCAGTTCGTCGCCCAGTGGAAGTCCACCGGCAAGCTCAACGGCCACATCGAGGAGATGTACACCGGCCACTCCCTGGTGAAGGTCTTCGGCCGGCAGAAGGAGTCCGCCGAGACCTTCCGCAAGGAGAACGAGGAGCTGTACACCGCGGGCTTCAAGGCCCAGTTCATATCCGGTCTGATCCAGCCCGCGATGATGTTCATCGGCAACCTCAACTACGTACTCGTCGCCGTCGTCGGCGGTCTGCGCGTGGCCAGCGGCTCGCTGTCGATCGGTGACGTGCAGGCCTTCGTGCAGTACTCGCGCCAGTTCAGCCAGCCGCTCACCCAGGTGGCCTCCATGGCCAACCTGGTCCAGTCCGGCGTCGCCTCCGCCGAGCGCGTCTTCGAGCTGCTGGACGCCGAGGAGCAGTCCCCGGACGCCGAGGAGGCGCCGCGGCCCGGCCATGTGAGCGGCCAGGTGTCCTTCGAGAAGGTCTCCTTCCGCTACGAACCGGACAAGCCCCTCATCGAGGACCTGTCCCTGACCGTGCGGCCGGGACAGACCGTCGCCATCGTCGGCCCCACCGGCGCGGGCAAGACCACGCTGGTCAATCTGCTGATGCGGTTCTACGAGGTGGCCGGCGGCCGCATCACGCTCGACGGCGTCGACATCGCGGCCATGCGCCGCGAGGACCTGCGCTCCCACATCGGCATGGTGCTCCAGGACACCTGGCTCTTCGGCGGCACCATCGCGGACAACATCGCCTACGGGGCGCCCGAGGGCACCTCGATGGACAAGATCGTCCAAGCGGCGAGGGCCACCCACGTGGACCGCTTCGTGCGCACCCTCCCCGACGGCTACGACACCGTCATCGACGAGGAGGGCTCCAACGTCAGCGTCGGCGAGAAGCAGCTGATCACCATCGCCCGGGCGTTCCTGGCCGAGCCGGAGATCCTGGTGCTCGACGAGGCCACGAGCTCCGTCGACACCCGCACCGAGGTGCTCATACAGCAGGCGATGGCCCAGCTGCGCACGGGCCGCACGAGCTTCGTCATCGCGCACCGGCTCTCCACGATCCGCGACGCGGACGTGATCCTGGTGATGGAATCCGGCCGCATCGTGGAGCAGGGCACCCACGAGTCGCTGCTGGCCGCGGACGGCGCGTACGCCCGGCTGTACGCGGCACAGTTCGCCCAGCCGGTGGCGGTGGAAGAGGTCTAGCGGAACGGTACGGGCGCCCGGGGGCGTACCGGCGCGTGCTCCGGCGCGTGCCCCGGTGCGCCCCTCGTGCTGCACCGTATGGCCCGTGCGCGTGCGGGGCCGGGGCCGTGTGCGGCGCGGCAGACTGGACCCGAAGGGGTGCTCACGCCGCATCCGCCCGCACGCGGTCCCGTGTCAAGAGCGCAGTGCGATGACCACTCGAAGTGATCGACGAAACACAAGCTCGTGCAAAATCGTCCGTCCCTCCGAAAGTCATCTGGGTTATTCTGCTGGGCAGAGAGGATCCGGGCAGAGTAGCCCCCGGGTCCTTTTGTGCATTCGGACGACGAGCAGTGCCCCACCGTCCTCGCAGGGACCGAGGAGGAACCGACGCAATGGGCGAGCGAAGCGCACGAGACAAGAGCAAGAGCCGGACACGGCGCACGACGACCGAGGCGGGAGGCGGCCGATGAGCTCCTTGCTGCTCCTGACCAATGCCCTCCAGCCGTCGACCGAGGTGCTGCCCGCGCTCGGCCTGCTGCTGCACAGCGTCCGGGTGGCCCCCGCGGAGGGCCCGGCCCTCGTGGACACCCCCGGCGCCGACGTCATACTGATCGACGGCCGCCGTGACCTGCCCCACGTACGCAGCCTGTGCCAGCTCCTGCGCTCCACCGGCCCCGGCTGTCCGCTGATCCTCGTCGTCACCGAGGGCGGCCTGGCCGCCGTCACCGCCGACTGGGGCGTCGACGACGTGCTCCTGGACACCGCGGGCCCGGCCGAGGTCGAGGCCCGGCTGCGGCTGGCCATGGGCCGCCAGCAGATCTCCATGGACGACAGCCCCATGGAGATCCGCACCGGCGACCTCTCCGTGGACGAGGCGACCTACAGCGCCAAGCTCAAGGGCCGGGTCCTCGACCTGACCTTCAAGGAATTCGAGCTCCTGAAGTACCTCGCCCAGCACCCCGGCCGCGTCTTCACCCGGGCGCAGCTGCTGCAGGAGGTCTGGGGCTACGACTACTTCGGCGGTACGCGCACCGTGGACGTCCACGTCCGGCGGCTGCGCGCCAAGCTCGGCCCCGAGCACGAGTCCCTCATCGGCACGGTCCGCAATGTCGGGTACCGCTTCGTGCTGCCGGAGAAGACCGAGCGCCCGGCGGAGGAGGCCAAGCCCAAGGAGACGGCCGAGCCGAGCGCGAAGCAGGGCCGCCCGGTGCGGAAGGAGCAGCCGCGGACTGTCGAAACCGAGACCGTTCGCCCGGTGAAACGGTAGGTGGACCCGCGTAGACTGCCGCGCGTGGCCAAGGTGACGCGGGACGATGTGGCGAGGCTTGCGGGGACGTCGACCGCGGTCGTCAGCTACGTCATCAACAATGGACCGCGCCCGGTGGCACCGGCGACGCGGGAGCGAGTGCTGGCCGCGATCAAGGAGCTGGGGTACCGGCCGGACCGGGTCGCCCAGGCGATGGCGTCACGACGGACGGACCTCATAGGCCTGATCGTCCCGGACGCGCGCCAGCCCTTCTTCGCGGAGATGGCGCACGCGGTCGAGCAGGCGGCGGCCGAGCGCGGGAAGATGGTCCTCGTCGGGAACTCCGACTATCTCGACGAGCGCGAAGTGCACTACCTTCGGGCCTTCTTGGGCATGCGGGTCTCCGGCCTGATCCTGATCAGCCAGGGCCCCAGCGAGACCGCGGCCATGGAGATCGACGCCTGGGACGCCCGCATCGTCCTGATGCACCGCAGGCCCGACGCCATAGACGACGTGGCCGTCGTCACGGACGACATCGGCGGCGCCCAGCTCGCCACCCGCCACCTCCTGGAGCACGGCCACCCCTACGTGGCCTGCCTCGGCGGCACGGAGGTCACGCCCACCGTGGGCGACCCCGTCACCGACCATGTGGAGGGCTGGCGCCGCGCGATGCGCGAGGCCGGCAAGTCCCTCGAGGGTCGGCTCTTCCAGGCCCCGTACAACCGCTACGACGCGTACAAGGTCGCCCTCGAGCTGCTCGCCGGCCCCGACCGGCCGCCGGCCCTGATGTGCGCCACCGACGACCAGGCCATCGGCGTCCTGCGGGCCGCCCGCGAGCTGCGCATCGACGTGCCCGGCGAGCTGGCCGTGGCCGCTTTCGACGACGTGAAGGAGGCGGCCCTCACGGACCCGCCCCTGACGACCGTCGCCTCCGACCGCCAGGCCATGGCCCGCTCCGCGGTGGATCTCGTCCTGGACGACGGCCTGCGGGTCGCCGGCTCGCGGCGGGAGCGGCTGAAGCAGTTCCCGTCGAGACTGGTCGTCCGCCGCTCCTGCGGCTGCGGCGGCTGACGCCGGGGCTCCGCCCCGGACCCCGGTCCTCAAACGCCGGACGGGCTGGATTTTGCCGGGGCACACTTCGCGCTCTTACGGGGACCGAACAACCTTCTGCACCCCTTCTCAGTGCGTACTCAGACTGTTCTCATCTGCACGGAGCACAGTCATACCCATGACGGAAAACGAGCCCCAGTACCCGGCCCGCCCGGCCTACAGCCCCTACGCCCACTTCGAGGAGCAGGCGCAGGCGCCGGCCCCCGCGCCGGCCCCCGGGCACCGGGCCGAGGGCCGGCCCCGGGCTAAGCGCCCGGCGGCGCTGCTCGCCGCCGTCGCCCTCGTGGCGGCCGTCGCCGGCGGCGGCGCCGCGGCGGTCGTCGGCGAGCTGGCCGGCGGATCGCACGGCACCGGCCAGTCCACCCCCGTCCAGAACGCCTCCACCAAGGGCACCGGCGTCGCGGCGGTGGCGAGCGCGGTCAGCCCCAGCATCGTGGAGATCAAGGCAGGCACCTCCTCCGGCCAGTCCACCGGCTCCGGCGTGATCGTCACCGGCGACGGTGAAGTGATCACCAACAACCACGTCGTCGCCGGCGCCGACACCGTCCGCGTCATCCTCAGCAACGGCACCACCAAGACCGCCAAGGTCGTCGGCACGGACCCCGACAAGGACCTCGCCCTCATCAAGATCCAGGACGCCAAGGGCCTGAAGGCCGCCACCCTCGGCGACTCCGGCAAGGTGCGGGTCGGCGACCAGGTCGTCGCCATCGGCTCGCCCGAGGGCCTGACCGGCACCGTCACCAGCGGCATCGTCTCCGCCCTCAACCGCGACGTCACCGTCTCCAAGGAGCAGGGCCGCGCCCAGCAGGAGCGCGGCGTACCGCAGTGGCCGTTCGAGTTCGGCGGCAACCAGTACAACGGCGACACCGGCTCGTCCAAGACCACGTACAAGGCCATCCAGACCGACGCCTCCCTCAACCCCGGCAACTCCGGCGGCGCGCTCATCAACATGAACGGCGAGATCATCGGCATCAACTCGGCCATGAAGCCGGCCGGTTCGGCGGGCGCGGGCGACTCGGCGGGCAGCATCGGCCTCGGCTTCGCCATCCCGGTCAACACGGTCAAGGCCGACCTGGCCAAGCTGCGCGCGGGCGGCGGCAGTGGCAGCTGAGCCCGGCGCACGGGAGGGCGTGCGAGGCTGAGAACGTCCGCCGTCACCGATGTACACCCGTGAGGTAAGCAGATGAGCCCCGCCGAGCACGGCGACCAGCCCGCCCGCATCCTGATCGTGGACGACGAGCCCGCCGTCCGCGAGGCGCTGCGCCGCAGCCTCGCCTTCGAGGGCTACGGCACGCAGCTGGCCGTCGACGGCCTGGACGCCGTGGAGAAGGTCGCGGCGTACGACCCGGAGCTGATCGTGCTCGACGTACTGATGCCGCGCATGGACGGCCTCACCGCCGCCCGGCGGCTGCGCGCCTCCGGCGTGACCGTACCGATCCTGATGCTGACCGCCCGCGACACCGTGGGGGACCGGGTGACCGGCCTCGACGCCGGCGCGGACGACTATCTGGTCAAGCCCTTCGAGCTGGACGAGCTGCTGGCCCGCATCCGCGCGCTGCTGCGGCGCAGCTCCTACGCGACGGCGGCCACCGCGGCCCCCTCCGACACCCAGGCCCTGTCCTACGCCGACCTGCGCATGGACCTCGCGACGCGCGAGGTGACGCGCGGCGGCCGCCGGGTGGAGCTGACGCGCACGGAGTTCACGCTGCTGGAGCTGTTCATGGCGCACCCGAGGCAGGTGCTGACGAGGGAACAGATCCTGAAGTCCGTATGGGGGTTTGAATTCGAGCCTTCGTCCAACTCGCTGGACGTCTACGTGATGTACCTGCGCCGCAAGACCGAGGCGGGCGGCGAGCCCAGGCTGGTGCACACGGTGCGCGGCGTGGGGTACGTCCTACGGGCCGAGGGCGGCGCCGAGTGATCACCAGATTCCGCCGACTGCCGCTGCGCTCGCGGCTGGCGCTGCTGACGGCGGCGGCCGTCGCGGTGGCCGTGGCGCTCGCGGCGGGGGCGTGCTGGCTGGTCACCAAGCAGCAGCTGAGCCACCAGCGGGACACGACCCTCACCAGCCAGCGCGTCGACGACAGGTCCGTCCAGGGGCTCGTCCAGACCTGCGGCACCAACCCCTCCGGGCTGCCGCCGGCCCCCGGCTCGTACACCATCCAGGTCGTCACGGCCGGCGGCCTGGTCTGCACGACGCCGGGCAAGGCCGCGATCCGGGTGACCGAGGACGACCTGGCAGTCGCGACGGGGCGCGTGGACGACGTGGTGCTGCACGACAGCCGGGCCACGGACGGGCAGGAGATGCGCGTCGCGACCTACCGCAGCGAGCGGCTGCCGAACACGGCCGTCTCCATCGCCCAGCCGGTGAGCGAGATCGACAAACCGCTCAACGCCCTGGCGCTGGTGCTGGTGATCACCGCCGGGGTGGGGGTGCTGGGCGCGGCGACGGCCGGCCTGTGGATCGCACGGGCGGCGCTGCGGCCGGTGGACCGGCTCACGGGCGCGGTGGAGCACATCGCCCGGACCGAGGACCTGGCGGTGCGCATCCCGGTGGAGGGCGACGACGAGATCGCCCGCCTCTCGAGCTCGTTCAACTCCATGACGGCCGCCCTCGCCTCCTCCCGCGACCGTCAGCAGCAGCTCATCGCGGACGCGGGACACGAGCTGCGCACCCCGCTGACGTCGCTGCGCACGAACATCGACCTGCTGGTGCGCAGCGAGGAGACGGGCCGGGCGATCCCGCCGGAGGACCGCAAGGAGCTGCTGGCGAGCGTCCGGGCGCAGATGGCGGAGCTGGCCGCGCTGATCGGCGACCTGCAGGAGCTCTCCCGCCCCGACGGTCCGGGTGCGAGCGGCCCGCTGCAGGTGGTCGCGCTGCACGAGGCGGTCGAACGGGCGGTGGGCCGGGCGCGGCTGAGGGCCGCCGGGGCCGGGCTGTCGATCGATGCGGAGATCGACAAGTGGTACGTACGGGCCGAGCCGGCCGCGCTCGAACGGGCCGTGGTGAACCTACTCGACAACGCCGTGAAATTCAGCCCGCCGGGTGGTGTGATCGAGGTCCGTCTGGTGAAGGGCGAGCTGACCGTACGCGACCACGGACCGGGCATCCCGGCCGATGAACTCCCGCATGTGTTCGACCGTTTCTGGCGCTCGCCGACCGCCCGCAGTCTGCCCGGCAGCGGCCTGGGCCTGTCGATCGTCGCCCAGACCGTCCAGCAGGCGGGCGGCGAGGTGGCCGTGCACGCGGCCGAGGGCGGCGGCGCGGTGGCGTGCGTCCGGTTGCCGGGTGCGGCGACGGAACCTCCGGCCCTCACCTGACGCCGCCCCGGCCGACCGCCAGACCGGAGGCCGACAGCTCCACCCGGATGCCGTCCCGCTGGACCGTGACCTCGCTCAGGTGCAGGTCGGGGGCCTGTGGGGGGAGGCGGAAGGAGAGGGAGAGACGGTCGGTGAGGGCGGGCGGCTGGAGCTGGGTGAGGGCGGTGAGCAGCTTGGGGTCGATGCCGAGCTTCTCCAGCAGCCAGGGGTGCTCGAGGACGACGTCGACGAGATTGATCCTCGTCAGCTCCTCCACGAAGCGCGGCGCCCCGGTGATCTCACGCAGCCGTTCCTCGCTGCGCAGGGCCGTGGCCAGGTCCTCCTCGGTCACCCCGAGCCGGGCGGCGACGGCCGGCACGGACAGCAGCTCCTTGACCCGGGCGGCGTCGCGGGCGATCCGGTCGGCGGTCTCGCGGTGCAGGGTGAGGCTCCTGCCGGCATCGGACCCGGCGGCCGGCCCGGGGCGGTACGTCGCGACGCGCGGGATGTCCAGGCTCACGCCGTCGATCTCCGTGGACACCGCCCGGTCGCCGTCGCGGCGCAGCTGGGCCTGGCCCCGCAGCCGCAGCTCCTGACCGGCGAGCGAGAGCCGGCCGTCCGCGCCGATGGCGTTGCCGCCGCGATCGCTGAAGCGCACCTGGGAGGCGCCCAGTTCGCGGTTCATGTCCTCGAACGAGAGCAGCACGCTGCCGCCGAGGTCGCCGACGACGGCACCGTTGATGCCCATCGGCAGACTGCCGGTGAGCCGCACGTCGCGGGCGCTCGCCCGCACCTTCGCGAGCGACACCCGGTCGGCGGCCACGTCGGGCACCGTGATGTCCACTTCCTTCAGGCGCTTGGCCAGCACCTGGGTGAGGAACGGGAAGCCGTGGATGTCCACTTGGGGCTCGGCGGCCAGGTGCAGGGTCCGCTGCAGCTGCTGCTGTGCCTTCTTCTCCGCGTACATCACCGCGCAGCGGTCCGCCAGCACGAGGAACGCCGCACCGGCGACCAGGACGAACAGCCACTTCGCGGCACGGCGGTACGTGCGTAGGGGGCTGGGCGGCCGCCTCCGGCCTCTGCCGCGCTGCCTGCGACGGCGACCGCGGCGCCGGTGGTCGGGCGGCGACCAGGGTTCGTCGTCGCCCGCGGCTAAGAGCGGCGGCTCCGCCGGTTCGTCGTAGGCCTGGTCGGGGCCGAGGGGATCGGGGTCGGCGAGGGCGGCCAGTTCCTCGTAGGGGTTGGGGGGACGGGGTATGCGCGTGGGGGTTCGCATCGCCACATCCCACCATGCGTGCCGCCCCCGTACGCAAGGGCTACCGCGAGTACCCGACAAATTCCTGACGCGTGGTTCGAACGGGAGTCTTAGCATCGATACGCGCAAGAGGCGGGACGGTTTTCGGCCGTTGTGCCGGGGATTTTCGTGTTGGCCGAGGTCGCGCTCTAGCGTGGTGCCCATGAAACGCGCTCGGGGGAGTCGCGACGATCACGCGACGTGTGCGGTAGGGATGTGGCGAGCGGTGAGACGGGGACGCGCCCCGCTACCAGCGGATGGCGGTGAAGTCGACGGGCCGGGGCTGTAGCCGCTGGGTGCGTTCGGCCAACTGCCACAGCCGCTCGCTCATCTCCTGAGCGGGCAGTCGCTTGCGGTCGCCGTGCCCCGGAAGGACCCACTCGAAGCGCAACCCGCCGGCGGCGGTACGGGCCAGGGACGCGCCGAGCTCCACGACGGAGTACCAGGTGACGCTGTCCGCCACCTCGAGGTCGCCGGTCGCGCGCGACCAGTAGAAGCTGTCACCGGCGAAGCAGTACCGCTCGTCGGCGACGTACAGCACGCTGCCGCGCGTATGCCCCGGCACCGGGTAGGCGATCACCCCTTCGCCGATCTCGGCCGGATCCGTCCCGCGCAGCACGCGGTCGGCGTCCGGGGCGGCGTCGAGGTCGCCCTCGTGAATCCACAGCCGCGCGCCGAAGCGGTCCGCGTACTGACGTCCGTGGGCGACGTGGTCCCGGTGCGTGAGCAGGACGTCGGTGACGGCCCCCAGCGCCTCGTACCGTGCGGCGAGCGCGGTGCTCCACCGGGGGGTGTCGATCATCATGAGGGCGCCGGAGGGGCGGCGGAGAAGGTAGGAGTTCGCGGCCGCGGTGTGCGGTGAATTGTGCCCGCACAGCCAGAGGTCGGTGTCCAGGAGGAGCGGGAAGGGGTCCAGGTCGGGGTCGAGCCGCTGGTCGCTGTGGCGGATGGAGCGGGTGTGACAGGCGTAGGCGGCGGCGTGCAGCTGCCGCACCTCGGCCTCGTCGCGGGGCTGGCGGACCACTTCGGCGCGTCCGTCGACCTCGTGGATGAGGTCGGGGGCGAGCTGGCGGGCCACGTCGCAGTTGGTGCAGCGGGAATCGACGTACCAGTGGGCCAACTGGGGGGTTTCCATGGGTCAGTGGTATCCCGGGCCGTTCGGAAAGCGGAAGGGGTGGCAGGGCTAGCGATTTCGCCCGGAACCGTATCGAAGGGGGGTGCGGGGGTGGTCCGGAACGCCCCGAATAGTTCCGTAATGCGTCCCGCGCGGGCGGCGCGGGACGCCGCTTGGGCCGCTCGCCGTCACGCCGCCATGCCGAGCGAGCCGGACCTGGGGCTCACCTCGCACCACAACAGCTTCCCGGCCACGCCCGGCAGCGACTGCCTGAGCGACCAACTGCCCCAGCTCTCCGCGCAGTGCCGCACGATGGACAGCCCGCTGGTCCCGTCGTCCACCCCGCCCTCCCCGTCCGCCGGCCAGGGCGGCGCGCCCTTGCCCCTGCGGCCGGGCCGTTCGAACTGCGCCGGGATCTCCGGGCTCGTGTCCCACACGCTGATACGGATTCGGCCGTCGCCGACCTCCTTCAGCCGGACCTCGGCGGGCCCGTCGGCGGACAGGTAGGAGTTCGTGACGAACTCACTGACCACGAGCTCGGCCACGTCCGCGAGTTCGCCCATGCCGTGGCTTTCGAGCACGCCGCGCAACGCCAGCCGGGCGATCCGTACGGATCGGGGGTCATGCGGAAGGATGAGCGAGTAGGACCAGCGGTTCTCCGGCGATACGGTTGCCATGGGTGGCTCCTTGCGGGGAGGTTGTCGCATTGCCGCGCGGTGTCAATGCCCAGCCCTTGCCGGGTGGGCAGGGCGGGGTGCGCTTCCGCTGGTGCGGCGGGCCGCGTGGGGAGTGGCTTGCCTCGACGGTAGGCCCATCGGCCGTATACCTAACAGCGGTTCGCGCGTAGGGCTATGAAAAGCCCCTCGTGTGGGTGACGGAACCGTGCCCTGCGGCGGCCCTACAGTGGGGCCCATGCCACCCAGCCTTCCCCCAACTCTCAGGCAGCGCCGCCTGGGCGCGGAGCTGCGCAAGCTCCGCGAGCGAGCAGGCCTGTCGTCAACGGCCGCCGCTGCGCGTTTCGGCTTCCAGCAGGCGCGAATGAGCATGATCGAGGCCGGTCGTCACGCGGTGAGTGCCGACCGGGTCCGGGCGATGGCCCGCAGCTACGCCTGCGCGGACGACAAGTTCACCGATGCCTTGGCCGACATGACGGGCGGGCGCACGCGCGGTTGGTGGGACGAGTACCGCGAGTACTTGCCGGCGAGCTTCGCGGACTTGGCCGAGCTGGAGCATCATGCGCATGGCGTGCGGGTCGCGCTGGTGATCCATATTCCTGGCCTTCTGCAGACCACGGACTACGCGAGGGCGGTCATTCAAGCCGCGGTGCCGCCGATGCGCGCGTACGAGGTGGAGCATCGCCTGTCGTACAGGATGAAGCGGCAGGGGGTTCTGCACCGCGATAGCCCGGTCCGCTATGCAGCAGTCATCCACGAAGCAGCGCTGCGAATGGGGTTCGGCGGAACGGAGACGGTTCGCGGGCAGCTTCGCCACCTCATCGAGATGAGCGAACTGGATCATGTCGCGATCCGGGTGATCCCGTTTACCGTGGGGGCCTTCGCAGGTGCCGGGCAGTCCTCGGACTACGTCTTTGGGCCTGTGGCCCAGCTCGATACAGTGCAGCTAGATGTAGCCCACGGCTGTCAGTTCATTGACGCCGAGGCCCAACTGGCCAAGTACCGGGCAATCCTGGATGGCATGGAAGAGACCGCTCTGGAGCCGGCTGAGTCGCGGGCCTTCATCCATAACCTCTCGCGCACCATCTGAAGGGCCGGAAGCGTGTCTACATATCGATGGCAAAAGTCCACCTACAGCGGCGATGCATCGAATTGCCTGAATGTCGCCGCCGAGGCGAATGGCGGTCTGCGCTTACGCGAAAGCGACGACCCCGGCACCGTCCTGGCCGTCACTCCCGCCGTCCTGCGCGCATTCCTGCGCACCGTCAAGGCGGGGGACCGGCGTACCGCCTAATGGCAGACGTACCGCTTCACGTTGTTGCGGATCTCCGTGATGGGGCTGCTGCAGCCCATGGGGCACGGGGCCGGCATGGCGGCGGCATTGATCTTCCGCTCGGGCGGGTGGTCGCACGCTGAGCAGTACCAGCAGGGCGGCTGGCCCGGTGTCGTGTCCCACCACATGGGGTTGTGGCAACGGTTGCAGCGGACGAGAGGCGCGGACTGGCCGCTGTGCGGGTCTACCGGCATGCCGTCATCGTCCCCGGACGGCCCGCTTGCCCTCTGCACTTCCGGCCCGGTTCCACTCGTACAGGTGTGGTGGCGCACCGGCCCCCGGAGCCGCGTAGCGGCGTAGCGGTACTCCGGGGGCGGAACGGCCGTGCCGTCAGACGAGGGGCTCCACGAGGTTGGGCAGCTCGATGATGGTGACGCCACCCGGGCCGGTGAGGCCGACGGCGCCGTTCAAGTTCGCGCCGATCAACTCCACAACGCTGGCGTGGACATCGGCCTGCGCCGGGGCCGCCAGCGCGGCGGCGCCCGCGGTGAGGAGGACGGTGGAGGCGAGGGTGACCAGGGCGCACTGCACGGTCTTCAAGGGGCTCTCCTGTCGATCACGCGTGGTGGGCGTGCCAGACCTTTCCGTCAGGCCATCCGCCAAACGGCGGTCGCTCGCCGCGCGGTAGTGCGCGCCCCGCGTGCGCGCCTGTTGGGCTCAGCAACCGCTGGCGGCGGACTCGGCCTCCTCCAGCCAGGCCAGGTACCAGCGCGCGAACGTCATCGGCTCGCCCTTGTCGTCGAGGAGCGGGGCCATGTCCACGCCGTCCGCACGGTGGTCCGACCAGATCCGTCCGCGCTCCGGGCCGCTCACGATGAGCCACTCGCGCAGGGCGCAGCCGAGGTGCGCGATCGCCACCGCGCCCGGCGTCCGGTCGGCCGACCACAGCAGGGGCTCCCACTCCTCGGCCCAGGCGTCGTAGGCGGCCTCGTGCGCGCTCGGGTCGTCGAAGTCGTCCTCGTCCGGCCAGGCCGCTGCCAGCTCCGCCAAGCGGTCGGCGTGCGGACCCTTCACCGGGAACGGCTCGGCCAGCCGCGACAGCTCGGTGAGGCAGGCCCCGTCGCCCTCCCAGCGCCAGCGGCCGTCGACCCGGCGTACGCCGAAGATCGCGTAACCGCCCGCCCCGACGTGCCGCAGGAACCCGCGGTACTCGTCGGGCAGGGCCACGCCGATCTGGGCCTCCAGTTCGGACAGTTCGTCCGCGGTCAGCGGGGCGCCCAGGAAGTGCCCACCGGCGAGCGCGAGCACGCGCTCGCGCACACCGGCCCATATCTGATCGTTCATGGGGCGAACCCTAGGCGGGGGGTGTGACAGGCACCCGCTTCGCACCCGTTCCGCTCGAATTGCCGCGCCGGGGATTCGTAGAAGACTGGAAGTGACGGCCCGAGCGGTTGGAGGGTCGGCATGTCCTCACGGCCGGAGAGACAGTCGAGTACGGAGGCTTCGCTGCTGCCTGTGCCGCACGTGAAGCGGACGGCGGCCCTCGCCGTGCTGGCGTTCGTCCTTCTGGTCCTCGGGGTCCGCGCCGTCGGTGCGCAAGCGCATGCGTGGCAGGCGGACCCGGCATGGTGGGGGCCGGTTCAGGCAATCACCGAGTGGGTCATGCAGATAGTCGGCGGAGTCGCTGCCCTGTTGAAGGGGAAGGGCGGGGCTCCGCTGAGTCAGCGCATCGGCTGTCTGCTGATGCTGATCGTCTTCTTCGTGATGTGGCGCCGGGCGATGCTCGCCCGGAACGCCTACCGGCCCGGCCCGGTGGATGTGCAGAAGCTCGTCGCCTCGGGGCCCGAAGTCGAGCCCCAAGTCGAGGGGCTCACGGCCCAGTTGCGCAAGTACTTGTCGGAGACGAATCTCTACCCTCCCACCGCACTCCCCGCCGAGCCTCCCGCGGACAATTTCATCGATCTCCTGGGGGACGTCGACATCGAGCCGAAGAAGTTCGGCACGAGCCTGCTGAGGCTCTTCAGCCGGATTCGGCCCAAGGTCGCCTACACGGTCCGTGGCGTGCTGCGTGAACAGGCACAGGAAGCGCGGTGCGGTGTCACGATCACCGTCACCTCGTATGCCATGAGAGGCAGCCGCACGGAGACGCTCTGGGCGGCCACCTGGGACGACGTGGTGCGCTTGGCCGGGAACTGGGTGATGTCCTCGCTGGTGCCGGTGACGCGCGCGGGCAAGCGGCCGCCGTGGCAGGAGTGGCACGGGCGGTGTCTGCAGCCCGAATTGTTCGCCGCGTACCAGGAGGGGCGGCGCCTCAGCAAGGAGCGGAAGTTCGATGCTGCCCTGGAGCGCTATTACACGGCGCTGCGGCTCGATCCGTCGAACCTGTACCTGCGCACGCAGATAGCGGGCATCCAGGAAAAGCTGTGGCTGCACATCGACGCTCTCGAGACGTATTACGGCGCGATGCTCCTGGACGGCTGCACCGAGGAGGAGCGGGACCGGCGCCTCACCATGGGGCGTTGGAATCCTCTCAGGTGGCGACGGCGCTACCGGTGGTGGCGGAACGGGCTTCTCGAGGTCCGCTTCCGCTACGCCGTCGTGCTCGGAATCGCCGAGCAGACCGCCAAGCAGTGGTGCACGACCCGCTACGGCGACGACTACTGCCCACGGCGCGCACGGGCCCGCGAGGAAATCCGTCAGGCGATGACGCCGGCGTTCGTCGATCGCTACTGGCGCGCTTTCCTCGGCAGCACCCATCCCGGCGGACTGTCGTTCGGGGCGGACGAGCCGCTGATCAGGGGATGGCTCACCGGGCTCCTCGACGCGCATCAGGACAGGGAGACCATCCGGGTCGTCTTCCAGCGCGCCTGCGCGGAGGAGATGAATCAGATCGTCCGCGACACCCCCTGGTCCAGCCTTCTCCCCTTTGTCGTCGCTCGCTACCGCGGCACTCTCACATGGGCCTCGCTCCGGCTCAATCAGCAGGTCTGGGCGCCGCTGCGGCTGGCCTGGGCGATGGACGGACACTATCCGCGGTACTGGTCCTCCGGTCTCCAGGCGAGCCCGGTATGGCTCGAGAGCGCGCAACAGCTCGACGAGCGGGTGCAGCGGGTCCTGGACCGGCCGCTGGGACACTTCCTGACGCGGTGGGCGAGGGAATGGAACGTCCTGCCCCGCCGCCCTTGGCAGGACAGCTACAACGCGGCCTGCGTCTACGCGGCGGCCATGAACCACCAGTTCCACAGAAAGGACGGCGGAGAACTCGCGAGGTACGCGGTGCGGGCACTCGAGGACGCGACGCGGACCGACCGCAGCAGCTCTCAGTACCTCGCGGGGTCATGGCTGCTCACCGAGGACCCCGACCTGGTCGCGCTGCGTCGGCAGCCTCGTTTCGTGCGCTTCGAACGGGAGACCTACCCGCATGCCGCTCCCGATCGCCACAGGTCGGAGCGGCCTCTGACGGCCGAGATCATGGCCTGCCATCACGCCGTCCTCCGGGCGACGGCAGAAGTCATGGAACACACGTGGCACGACCGCAGGAAACGGCTTCCCGTCGAGTTCCCCGAGCTCGCCCGGTGGTTCGCCAGCGAAGTCGAGATGTGGGAACGCGTCTATCAGTTCGCCAGGAACCGGGGATGCGACTGGCGCGACCGGGAAAGGCTGTTGCAGGCCGTGCGCGGAGTCGCCGAGCCGGCTCTTGTGATCCGCCGCGGGCTGCCGGCGGGCCTTCCCGAACTCGACGACCTCCTGGACGCGGCGTGGTTCGAGCACGGAAGGTCCGATGGCTGGGTCGAATTGTTCGGCGCGTCGATAGCGCAGCGTCTGACCATCCTGAGCCAGGACCTGAAGAGCGCGAGGACCGGTTCGCCCACCGCGTTCTCGCCGATCAGCCGCAGTGAGCAGTGGCTCGCCGCGGTCCGGCGGGACGGCGCCCTCTCCCACCTGGTGGCGCAGGGCGCGGTCCGGCAGGCGTGCTGGGACTACGAGGCCGTGTGGCGGGCGCTGGGGGATCAGCTCGATCCCGCCGGGGACCCCCGTGCGCTGTCGGCGGTGCTGGGCCGCCTCCGCAGGCCACGTGAGACCTGGCGCGGCCTCGCCGCCGGACATCCGGATGGTGCCCGCCGCCGACGCGGCACGCGGGCACCCCCTCACACGGTTACTTCACGATCGTGATCCGGTCACCCTTCGGCGGCGCCAGCGGCGCCTCCTTCGTCGAGTGCGCCTGCAGGTACGCCACGAAGACGTCCAGGTCGGAGGAGCCCACGCGCTTGTTGGTGCCGTCCTTGAAGGCCGGGAAGCCGTCGCCGCCGCCCATGAGGAACTCGTTCGCCGCGACGCGGTAGGTCCTGCCCGCCTCGATCGGCGTGCCGTTGAGCTTGACCGAGGACGCGACGATGCGGTCGGCGCCCTTCTTCGTCAGGTCCAGGGTGTAGGTCAGGCCCTTGCTGACCTGCAGGATCTTCGGCTGGGCCTCGTTCGGGCCGCTGACCTGCTGCTGCAGGGCCGCCAGGAGCTGGGCGCCGGTGAGGTCCTTGGTCTGCATCATGTTGGTGAAGGGCTGGACGGTGAACGCCTCGCCGTAGGTCACCACGCCGTCGCCCTCGGCGCCGGAGGCCTTGAAGGCCAGGTCCGAGCGGACGCCGCCGGGGTTCATGAAGGCGATCTGGGCGCCGCCCTTGTCGGGGGCCGAGGTGCCCTCGAGCTGGGCGTCCGTGATGACGTCGCCGAGCGGCTGCTCGTACGCCTCCGAGCCGCGGCCGTTGATGTCGGCGGAGATGTAGCCGACCGGCTTGTTGGCGACCGGGGCCGCCAGGGTCTTCCAGCGGTCGATGAGCTTGGTCATGTCCGCGGCCTTGGGCTGCTCGCGGTCCACGACGTGGTTCTTGGCGCGCGGGCTCTTGACCGTCGTACGGACGATGTCCTTGGTGCGGCGGTCGTACGTCAGCGTCGTGTCGGTGTACAGGCGGCCGAAGGAGGCGGCCGAGGTCACCGTGCGCGGGGTGCCCGACGGGTCGGGGATGGTGCAGGCGTAGGCCTGGTGGGTGTGGCCGGTGACGAAGGCGTCGACCTTCGGGGTGACCTTCTTGGCGATGTCGACGATCGCGCCGGAGATGCCCGCGCCCGCGCCGGGGGTGTCGCAGTCGTAGTTGTACGAACCGGACGCCGGCATGCCGCCCTCGTGGATGAGGGTGACGATCGACTTCACGCCCTGGCGGTCGAGTTCCTTGGCGTACTTGTCGATGGTCTCGACCTCGTCGCGGAACTTCAGGCCCTTGACGCCCTCGGCCGTGACGACGTCCGGGGTGCCCTCGAGCGTGAGACCGATGATGCCGATCTTGACGCCCTTGTGCTTCCAGATCGTGTACGGCTTGAGGATGGGCCGGCCGGTCTTCTCGTCGGTGACGTTCGCCGCGAGGTAGGGGAAGTCGGCGCCCTGGAAGGTCTTGCCCTTCTCGAAGCAGCCCTCCTTCGGGTGGCAGCCGCCGCGCTGCATGCGCAGCAGCTCGGCGCGGCCCTCGTCGAACTCGTGGTTGCCGACCGAGGTGGCGTCCAGCTTGATCTTGTTGAGCGCCTCGATGGTCGGCTCGTCGTGGAAGAGGCCGGTCATCAGCGGGCTGGCGCCGATCATGTCGCCGGCGGCCGCGGTGATGGAGTACTCGTGGCCCTTGCGGGCCGTGCGCAGCGAGTTGGCGAGATACTCCACGCCGCCGGCCGGTATGACCTTCTTCGTGCCGTCGGCCTGGGTCTCCGTCACGGTGCCGGAGGAGCCCTGCGGGGGCTCGAGGTTGCCGTGCAGGTCGTTGAACGAGAGCAGCTGGACGTCCACGGTGCGGCCCTGGTCGCGGGCGCCGGCCGGGGTCGCGGAGACGGCCAGGGTCCCGGCGGTGGCGGCGAGCACGGCGGCGGTGGCGGTCAGCCGCGTGAGGGCGAGGCGCTTGCGTCGAGGCAGCGTCTTCGCGGGCATGCGTTCCCCTTATTGAGAAGGTGCTTGGGGGTTTATCGGTCGGGCGCAGCATACGGTCGACGCGCGTAGCCCGGCAGGTGGGTCAAGGTGACGAATTGGTACCGCTCGGCCGTACGGCACGCGTCGTCGGCAACGAAAGGATCACGCCACTTGACGGGAAAGTGGCGGCTGTGGCCTATTGAGGGCGAACTTACTAAGGCAAGGCTTTCCTTCCTCCCTGGGGGCGGGGGCCTTGCCTGTGGCGTTCGGCCTGTGGGGGGCCGGCCTTGCTCGACCACGCCCCGCCCGCACAGCAGCCCGTATCGCCGCACAGAAGGAACCCCCGCACGTGACCGTCCCGGCCGCCGCCTCCACCTCCCCTGCCCCCGTGGTCAGCAGATCCGTGCTGGTCGCCGTCGCGGCGGCGGGCGTGTGCGCGGTCTGGGCGGCGGCCGTCTGGACGGCCGTCCACCTGCGGGCGGACCCCCTCCTCCACGACGTCGCGCTCTTCGTGCACCTGGCCTGCCTGCTCGTCGGCTTCGGCGCCGTGCTGACCGTCGACTGGCTGGGCCTGCTGTGGCTGCTCGGCAAACGCCCCCTGTCGGAGGTCCTCCGGACGGCCGACGCCGTTCACCTGCCCATCTGGCTGGGCCTGGCCGGGCTCGTGGGCAGCGGCGCCCTGCTCCACCCCGCCCCCGGCTCCCCGCTCACGCAGGTCAAGCTCGGCCTCGTCCTCCTGGTCGCCCTCAACGGCATCCACGCCTGGACCCTCCAACCCCGCCTGACCGGCGCCGGCCCCGTTTCCCGGGGCGTGCTCGTCCGCTCGGCCGTCACCGTCCTCGTCTCCCAGGTGGGTTGGTGGGGCGCCACGGCCATCGGCTTCCTGAACAGCAGACGCTGAACGGCGGGTGCCGACCGGTAGGCGCCCGAGCCCGACGAGGCCACCCCCGGGTCGTAGGCTCGCACCATGAGCGACGTGGTGAGTGACGTGAGCGGACAGCGGCGGATCGCGGTGCTGGAGGAACTGGCGCCGGAACAGGTGCGCGACGTACTGCGGCTGATCGGGGAGGCCGCGGCCGTGGACGGTCAGCCGGCCGTCTCGGAGCAGGGGCGTCTGCAGCTCAAGGGGCGGCGCGAGGGCGTGCGGCACGTCCTGCTGAGCGACGCGGACAAGGTGCTGGTGGGCTACGGCCAACTGGAGGACAGCGACCCGGTGGAGGCCCCGGCGGGGGAGCTCGTGGTCCACCCCGACCACCGGGGGCGCGGGCACGGGCGGGCGCTGGGTGTCGCCCTGTTGACCGAATCCGGCAAGCGGCTGCGCGTGTGGGCGCACGGCGGCCACCCCGCCGCCCGGCACCTGGCCCAGGTGCTGGGGCTGAGCCTGTTCCGCGAACTGCGGCAGATGCGGCGCACGCTGCACGACCTGGACCTGCCCGATCCCGTACTGCCCGAGGGCGTGACGGTCCGCACGTTCCGTTCCGGCGAGGACGACGCGGCCTGGCTCGCGGTGAACGCGGCGGCCTTCGCGCACCACCCCGAGCAGGGCTCGCTGACCCAGCGCGACCTGGACGACCGCAAGGCCGAGGCCTGGTTCGACCCGAAGGGCTTCTTCCTGGCCGAGCGGGCAGGGGAGATCATCGGCTTCCACTGGACGAAGATCCACGCCGACGAGGGCCTCGGCGAGGTGTACGTGCTGGGCGTACGGCCCGGGGCGCAGGGCGGCGGCCTGGGCAAGGCGCTGACCGCGGTGGGGCTGCGGCACCTCGCGGCGCAGGCCCTGCCGACGGCGATGCTCTACGTGGACGCGGACAACCTGCCGGCCGTGGCGGTGTACGAGCGGCTCGGGTTCGCCACGCACGAGACGGACCTGATGTACCGGACCGAGAGCTGACGCCTATTCGGTAGATCTCCAGGAGATCCCCAGTGGATCTCCTCGTCCTGCCCCTCGTCGGTTGACAGCGTCAAGATCGCCTCATCACCCTTTCACTATTCAATTAGTGGAAGGGTGAGGTGCGTGGTCGAGTTCCGCATCGACCGGCGCAGTGGTGTCGCCACCTATCTGCAGATCGTCCGGCAGGTCGAACAGGCCCTGCGGCTCGGTCTGCTCGGGCCCGGCGACAAGCTGCCCACGGCCAAAGAGGTCGTCGCGGCCACCGCCATCAATCCCAACACCGTCCTGAAGGCCTACCGCGAGCTCGACCGCGCGGGCCTGGTCGAGGCGCGCCCCGGACTGGGGACGTTCGTACGGCGCTCGCTGGCGCGGCCCGGAGCCGCCGCCGATTCGCCGCTGCGCGCCGAACTGGCCGACTGGATGGACCGGGCCCGCGCCGCCGGACTCGACCGGGAGGACGTGGCCGCGCTGGTCGCCTCCCTCCTCGACGAGATCCGCTTCGACGACCGCGATGACCACCGCGATGACCACCGCGGTGGGGATCCGGCGGCCCGGGAACGGCACCGCACGAGCGAGGGGACCGCATGACCGACCTGACCTATCTCCCCGACCGGACCGCCCTGGAGGCCGTCGGCCTGGGGGTGAAGCACCGGCGCGGCTGGGCGCTGCGCGACTGCTCGTTCCGGCTGCCCGCCGGGCGGGTCTGCGCGCTCGTGGGGCCCAACGGCGCGGGCAAGTCCACCCTGCTGGCGCTGGCCGCCGGACTGCGCCGGCCCACCCGGGGCCGGCTGGGCGTCCTCGGCGGCGCGCCGGGCGACCCGGGCGTGCGCCCCCGCGTGGCCTACCTCGCCCAGGACAGGCCGCTGTACCCGAACCTCACCGTGGCCGACACCCTGCGGATGGGCCGCGAGCTCAACCCCGGCCGCTGGGACCAGGCCGCCGCGGAGCGGCTCGTACGCAGCGGAAACCTTTCGACGTCCGCACGCGTCGGCTCCCTCTCCGGCGGTCAGCGCACCCGCGTGGCGCTCGCCCTCGCCTTCGGTAAGCGGCCCGAACTGCTGCTGCTGGACGAGCCGATGGGCGACCTCGACCGCCTCGTGCGCCACGAGACGGCGGCCGCCCTGATGGCCGAGGCGGCCGAGCACTCCACGACCGTCGTCATGGCCTCCCACGTCCTGGCCGAGCTCGACGGCGTCTGCGACTACCTCCTGCTGATAGCCGACGGCCGGGTGCGCCTCGCGGGCGAGGTCGAGGACCTCCTTTCCGCGCACCGCCTGGTCATGGGCCGGTACGAGGACGCCGGCACGCCACGGGAGTTCGCGCCCCACACCATCGTCGAGGCGCGCACCACCGGACGCCAGCTCACCGCCCTCATACGGCCCGACGGCCCGGTACGGGGCCACTGGGAGACCGCCGAGCCGTCCCTGGAGGAACTGGTCCTCGCCCACCTCCGCGCGTCCGGCGCCCCCGCGCTCGTCGCGCCCAGCGCCGAGCCGCGCGAGGGCTCCCCGAAGGCGGCGGCATGACGACCACGACGGTGACCGAAGCACGGGAGGCACGACGCGGCTTCAGGCCGCGCGGCATGATCTGGCTGGTGCTGCGCCAGCACCGCGTCACGGCGTGGGCCGCGCTGGGGCTGCTGACCGCCTTCCTCGCGGCGCTGGTGGTGCTGCGCTCCGAGATGACCGACTACGTCCGCGCGCACGACCTGAAGGACGCGTGCACGCTGACTGCGGACTGCAGGCCCTCGGAGAAGACCCTCGACTTCTTCCGCGACAACCTCGCCGATCCGCTGCACTACGGCGGCATCGTCATCGAGTTCCTGCCGATGGTCGTCGCGGCGTTCGTCGCGGGGCCCCTGATCGCGCGCGAGCTGGAGAGCGGGACGTACAAGCTGGCGTGGACGCAGTCCGTCTCGCCGGGGCGCTGGCTCGCGGTGAAGCTCGCCGTACCGGGCGCGGCGGTGCTGGCCGGCGTCTCGCTGCTGGCGGCCGTCTACACCTGGACGTGGCGGCAGCTGCCCGTGCGGATGGCGCCGGGACAGTGGTGGTTCCGGTCGTACGAGATGATCGGGCCCGTTCCCGTCGCGCAGTGCCTGCTCGGGGTGGCCGTCGGAGCCGTGGCCGGCCTGCTGCTGCGGCGCACGGTGGCGGCCATGGTCGTGGCCTCGCTGGCCACCTCCCTGGTGGCGGGGGTGGTGCTGGAACCCCTGCGGCAGAAGCTGACCGGCCCGGTCACGGAGCTGTCCAGGGAGATGCCGGGGCTGATCGGCGACGCCGACGACTGGATCGTCGAGCGCGGCATGATCGGCCGGAGCGGCGGGCGCATCCCCGAGCCGGACTGCGGGGTGGGCGTCAGCCCCGACGAGTGCGTGGCGCGGCACGACGCCACCGGCTGGTACCTGGACTACCACCCCGCCTCCCACCTGTGGCCGATGCAGTGGCTGGAGACCGGTATCGCCGTGGCCCTGGCCGTACTGGTGGGCGCCCTCGCCTTCCGGCTGGTGCGGCGGCAGTGCCCGTGAGCGGGCCCCGGCGCTCTTGATGGGGGCGACCCCCGGGCGTCACGTGCGCGTTACCCGCGATTCAACCTCGGTTGCGAGCCTTGCCCAATGCAGCCCGCCGCGCCCCGAGCAACCGATCGAAGGCTACGCGCCGCCCCCGCGTCCCGTTCCGACGCGCCCGTACCGCCCCCGGCGCGGAACAATGGAGGCATGAGCCAGTCGTCCGGCGCCAGCGCCCAGGCACGCGACACCTCCGATTCGGTGGGGTTCATCGCAGCCCACCGGCCGAAGGCGGCTGTCGTGGCGGGCGTACCCGACCTGACCGAGGGCCTGGGCGCCTACGACGGCGAGATCGCCGTGGACGGGGAGGCGCTGCCGGAGGGGCGCTTCCTGGACCGCGAGCGCAGCTGGCTGGCGTTCAACGAGCGGGTGCTGGAGCTGGCCGAGGACCCGGCCACGCCCCTGCTCGAACGAGCGAACTTCCTGGCGATCTTCGCCAGCAACCTCGACGAGTTCTTCATGGTCCGCGTCGCCGGCCTCAAGCGCCGCATCGCCACCGGCGTCGCCACCCGCTCCGCCTCCGGGCTCCAGCCCCGCGAGGTCCTGGAGCTGATCTGGACCCGCTCCCGCGAGCTCATGGCCCGGCACGCGGCCTGCTACCAGCAGGACGTCGCCCCCGAGCTCGCCGAGGAGGGCATCCACCTGATCCGCTGGCCGGAGCTCACGGAGAAGGAGCAGGGGCGGCTCTTCACCCTCTTCCGGCAGCAGATCTTCCCCGTGCTGACGCCGCTGGCCGTCGACCCCGCGCACCCCTTCCCGTACATCTCCGGGCTCTCCCTCAACCTCGCCGTCGTCGTGCGCAACCCCGTCAGCGGCCACGACCACTTCGCGCGCGTGAAGGTGCCGCCGCTGCTGCCGCGCTTCCTGGAGGCGTCCCCGCAGCGCTACGTCCCGCTGGAGGACGTCATCGCGGCCCACCTGGAGGAGCTGTTCCCCGGCATGGAGGTGCTCGCGCACCACATGTTCCGGGTGACGCGCAACGAGGACCTGGAGGTCGAGGAGGACGACGCGGAGAACCTGCTCCAGGCGCTGGAGAAGGAGCTCATGCGGCGCCGCTTCGGCCCGCCGGTGCGGCTGGAGGTCGAGGAGACCATCGACCCGTACGTCCTGGACCTGCTCGTGCGCGAGCTGAAGATCTCCGACGCCGAGGTCTACCCGCTGCCCGGCCCGCTCGACCTCACCGCCCTCTTCGCCATCGGGGCGCTGGACCGGCCGGAGCTGAAGTACCCAAAATTCGTGGCGGGGACCCATCGTGATCTCGCCGAGGTCGAGTCGGCCTCCGCCCCCGACGTCTTCGCGGCGCTGCGGGAGCGGGACGTCCTGCTGCACCACCCGTACGACTCGTTCTCCACCTCCGTGCAGGCCTTCCTGGAGCAGGCCGCCGCCGACCCGGACGTCCTGGCGATCAAGCAGACGCTGTACCGCACCTCCGGCGACTCCCCGATCGTGGACGCGCTCATCGACGCGGCCGAGTCCGGCAAGCAGGTGCTCGTCCTCGTCGAGATCAAGGCGCGCTTCGACGAACAGGCCAACATCAAGTGGGCCCGCAAGCTCGAGGAGGCCGGCTGCCACGTCGTCTACGGGCTGGTGGGCCTCAAGACGCACTGCAAGCTGTCGCTGGTGGTGCGGCAGGAGGGCGAGACGCTGCGCCGCTACGCGCACGTGGGCACCGGCAACTACCACCCCAAGACGGCGCGCCTGTACGAGGACTTCGGGCTGCTGACCGCCGACCCGCAGGTGGGCGCCGACCTCTCCGACCTGTTCAACCGGCTCTCCGGCTACTCGCGGCGCGAGAGCTACCGGCGGCTGCTGGTCGCCCCCAGATCGCTGCGCGACGGGCTGATCTCGCGCATCGCCAAGGAGGCCGCGCACCACCGGGCGGGCCGTCCCGCCTCCATCCGCATCAAGGTCAACTCGATGGTCGACGAGGCCGTCATCGACGCCCTGTACCGCGCGGCGCAGGCCGGGGTGCCGGTGGACATATGGGTGCGCGGCATCTGTGCGCTGCGCCCCGGCGTGGTGGGCCTGTCGGAGAACATCCGCGTGCGCAGCGTCCTCGGGCGGTTCCTGGAGCACTCGCGGGTCTTCGCGTTCGGCAACGGCGGCGAGCCCGAAGTGTGGCTCGGCAGCGCCGACATGATGCACCGCAACCTCGACCGGCGAATAGAGGCGCTGGTGCGCGTCACCGATCCCGGGCACCGGGCCTCGCTCAGCAGGCTGCTGGAGCTCGGGGTGTCCGACCGCACCGCGTCCTGGCACCTCGGCCCGGACGGCAATTGGACGCGGCAGGCCACGGACGCCGAGGGGCAGCCGCTGCGGAACGTGCAGGAGATGCTCATAGACGCCCGGAGGCGCCGGCGTGGCTCAGCGACCCCATGACCCTCCGGTTACGGTCACCGCGCCCGGGGGGCAGGAAACGATGACGACGAAACGGTCCGGGGCGCCCGCGGTGGCGGGCCCGCACGCCCCGGAGGGCGGCGCCATGACGGCGGCGAACGTCCTCGCCGGCTATCTGCAGGCCCATGCCACGGAGTTCCTGCGGAGCCTGCGGCTGCACGCGGAGAGCGGCTCCGACGCCGAGGACGCGGGCGAGGCGGTCCGGCTGCTGCGGCGCTCGGCGCGCCGGATCGCCGGGGCGCTGCACGTGTACCGGCCGCTGACGGATACCGCGTGGACGGATCCGTTGCGCGGCGAACTGGTGTGGCTGACCGATGTGCTGGGGCGCGAGTACGCGTACGCCGCCCGCCTGGCGCGGTTGCGGGGGGCGCTGCACCGGCTGTCGGGGGCGGACGGCGTGGAGCCCGCGCCGGGTGCGGCCGCCGGGGGAGGGCTGACGGTCGGTGCGGCGCGGGCCGGTGCGCTGCTGGACCGGCAGCTGACCCTGGCCCGTACGCGCGCGCACTCGGCGGCGCTGCAGGCCCTGGGCACCTCGCGCTTCCACGCGGTGGCGGACGCGGTCGCCGTGCTGGCCTCCGAGGTGCCGCTGGACCCCGCCGCGCACGACCTGCTGGCCCGGGAGGCGCTGCCCTGCCTGGCGGAGCAGACGCACCGGCGGCTGATGGACGCGGTGGACGCCCTGCCGCTGTCGGTGGCGGGGCTGCCGTACAACGCCGAGGCGCTGGCCTGCGGCCTCGCCGCGACGCCGGCCGCCGACGCCCCGCCCGCGGAGGGGCGGCAGGACGCTCCCTGGCACCACGTGCGCCGGCTGGTGCGGCTGCGGCGGTACGCGCAGGAGGTGCTCGACGAGCAGCACCAGGACGAGGTGGAGCCCTCGCTGTCGGTGCGGCTGCTGGGCGCGGGCCAGGCCCTGGACCGGCACCGTGAGGCCGCCGAGGCGGCGGCCGCCGCCGCTGCCGCCGCCCGTACGCCCCGCATCGCCCCGGCCACGGCCTACGCGCTCGGGGTGCTGCACGCCGACCAGCGCCACGAGGTGGAGGCGGCGCGCTACGCCTTCGGGCGGATCTGGCAGCGGCTGACGGTGGCGACGCCGTGAACGGCGCCGGGACGGGGACCGTGCTGGCGGCGGGGTGCGTGCTGTGGCGCAGGTGCGGGCGGGTCGAGATAGCGCTCGTCCACCGACCGAAATACGACGACTGGTCGCTGCCGAAGGGCAAGCTCAAGCGCGGCGAGAGCGCGAGGGCGGGGGCGGTGCGCGAGGTGCTGGAGGAGACGGGGATGCGCTGCGTGCTGGGTGAGGCGCTGCCGACCGCCCGCTATGTGGTGGAGGGGCGCCCCAAGGAGGTCCACTACTGGGTGGCCGAGGCGCTCGGGGGCTCCTTCGAGCCCAGCCGTGAGGTGGACCGCATCCTGTGGCTGCCGCCTGCGGAGGCGCGGGTGTGGCTCACGCATGACCGGGACCGGCCGCTGGTGGATGCGTTTCTGAAATCCAGCCCGTCCGGCGTTTGAGGACCGGGGTCCGGGGCGGAGCCCCGGTTACGGGAAGGGGCGGGTAGGGGAAACTCAGCCGTTCGGGGCCAGGGCCGACCAGGCCAGCGTCAGTTCGCCCTGCCGCCAGCGCCCCGGCCCGTCCGTCACCGGCCAGTCCGCCCGCAGCGCGGCCGCCGTGCGGATCCAGCGCTGACGGGCACTGAGCGCACCGTAGGGCGCGAACGCCGCCCACGCCCGGTCGAAGTCCCGCAGGAACGCGTGCACCGGCTCCCCCGGCACGTTCCGGTGGATGAGCGCCTTCGGAAGGCGCTCGGCGAGGTCGGACGGCGTGCCCAGCGAGCCCAGCCGGGCCGCGAACGTGATCGTGCGCGGGCCCTCCGGGCCGAGCGCGACCCAGACGTGGCGGCGGCCGATCTCGTCGCACGTGCCCTCGACGAGCAGCCCGTCCGGGGCGAGCCGGCCGCACAGCCGGTCCCAGACCTCCTCGACCTGGCCCTCGTCGTACTGCCGCAGGACGTTCGCGGCCCGGATCAGCAGCGGGCGGCGGCCCCCCGGCAGCGGCACCTCGAAGCCGCCGTGCGCGAAGGACAGGCCCTGGCGTTCGTACGGTCGGGCAGCCAGGACCCGCGCCGGGTCGATCTCGATGCCCACGACCTGCGCGTCGGCCCGTACCGTCCGCAGCCGCTCCAGCAACTCGACGGCCGTCCACGGCGCCGCGCCGTAGCCGAGGTCCACGGCGACCGGGTCCGCGCTGCGCCGCAGGGCGCCCGCGTGGGCGGCGGCGATCCAGCGGTCCATGCGGCGCAGCCGGTTGGGGTTGGTGGTGCCGCGCGTCGCCGAACCGATCGGGCGGTGGGGCGGGGTGGTACGGGCGGCCATGGGCATAGAGCCTAAGCCCGCCCGCGGGCGTCCCACTCCCGCGTGTCGGCGACGTTGGCCCCAGCCTGCCGGCCGGCCTGCGCCGGGTCGCGCTCGCGCAGGGCGGCCAGCAGCGTCTCGTGGCCCACCGGGTCCGCGCCCTGGAACCCGGGCGTCGACCAGGTGCCGGCCATGGCCGAGCGCAGGGGGCCGGCGAGGTCGCGGTAGAGCTCGGCCAGCAGGGGGTTGCCGGAGGCGTCGGCGACGCCGGCGTGGAAGTCCCAGTCGGCGGCGACCCACGCCTCGAAGTCCCCGGCCCGCCAGGCCGCCGCCCGCCGCTCCAGGCACGCCGCGAGCGCGTCGAGCGCCGCGTCGTCGGCCCGCACCGCGGCCAGGCGCGCGGCCTGCGCGTCCAGCGCCTCGCGCACCTCGAGCAGCTGGCCGAGGCCGCTGCCGCCGTAGAGGCGGCTCACCGCGCCGGACAGCTCGCTGGTCGCGTGGACGTACGTGCCGTCGCCGCGCCGCACCTCCAGGAGGCCGGTGTGGGCGAGCGCGCGCACCGCCTCGCGCAGCGTGCCGCGCGCCACGCCCAGCTGGCGCATCAGCTCCGGCTCGGGCGGGATGCGGGTGCCCACGGGCCACTCGCCGGAGGCGATACGGGCCCGGATCCGGTCGATGACCTCGTCGGACAGCGCGGGACGGCGCACCGGTTCCAGAGTCATGCCGACACCGTACCCGCCCGATCGGCATGGACATCAAACGTCAGACGTCTTACGTTTGATGTCATGACCGACACTGCCACGACGCCCGCAGCCACCGTGCCCACCACCCGCACCAGGGCGGGCCTGCTCACCGCGTTCGCCGTGGTCCTCGTCGCCCTCAACCTGCGCCTGGGCATCAGCAGCGCCTCGGCCCTGCTCGACGCCCTGCGCGTCTCGCCCGGCCTCCCGGCCACCGGCGCCGCGCTGCTGACCGCCCTGCCCACCCTCTGCTTCGCCGCCGCCGGCGCCGGCACGGGAGCCCTCGCTCGGCGGTTCGGCGCCGAACGGACCGTCCTGCTGGCGCTCCTCGCGCTGACCGCCGGGCTCGCCGTGCGGGCCGTGCCGCACACGGGGGCGCTGCTCGCCGGCACGGTGCTCGGCATGTCCGGGCTCGCCCTGTGCAACGTCCTGCTGCCCACGCTCGTACGGACCCACTTCCCCCACCGCACCGGCCTGCTCACCGGCCTCTACACCACCGCCCTGGCCCTGGGCGCGGCCCTGACCTCCGCCGTGGCCGTTCCGGTGGCCGACGCGGTGGGCTCGCCCTCGCTCGGGCTCGCCGTCTGGGCCCTGCCCGCGCTCGTGGCGACGGCGGTGTGGGCGGGCGTACGCGCCCCCTCGCGCGCCCCAGGCGCCCCCGGGCCCGCCGAGCGGATCCCGCTGCGGTCCGTGGCCCGCACCCGGACGGGCGTCCTGGTCACCGCCTACTTCGGGCTCCAGGCCCTCAACGCCTACGCCGTCGTCGGCTGGCTGCCCTCGCTCCTGTCCGGCCAGGGCATGTCGGAGTCCGGCGCGGGCGCCGTGCTGGCGCTCACCCAGGCCGTGGGCATCCCCATGTCGTTCGTGATGCTGGCCTCGACCAAGGGGGCGGGGAGCCCGGACCGGCTGCGCGGCGCGTTCGTCGCCGTGTCGCTGGCGATGCTCGCGGGGTTCGGCGGACTGCTGGTGGCTCCCGTGGCGCTGGCCTGGGTATGGGCGGTGCTGGTGGGGCTGGGGCTGTGCTCGTTCCCGCTGGTGCTCGCCGTGATCGCACAGAGCGGCGGCAGCCCGGCGGAGACCACCGCCCTGTCCACGCTGGCGCAGTCGGCCGGCTACCTCCTGGCCGCGCTCGGCCCCCTGGCCGTCGGCCTCCTGCACGGCGCCACCGGCGGCTGGGCCGCCCCCATGACCGCGCTCCTGGTCACGGCCGGCGCGCAGCTCGCCGTCGGAGCCGCGCTGACCAGGCGCTAAGGCCGGAAAAGAGGGCTGGGTCACTGTTTGGCAAAGTGGGAAGGGGAGCCCGCCTCCGCGTTGTTCACACTGGTTGACAGGTGGTGAGTGCCCCCAGGGACGGACCCTCGGCAGACGGAGGACATACGGTGAGCCAGTACGCATCCAGGCTCGGCGCCCGCCGCGGCCGGACGCTCGGCACGTTCCCCAAGCCCCAGCTGCGCCGCCTCGGCACCGCCCGCCGCCCCCGCCGGGTGGCGATGCTGAGCGTGCACACCTCCCCCCTGCACCAGCCCGGCACGGGCGACGCGGGCGGCATGAACGTCTACATCGTCGAGCTCGCCAAGCGACTGGCCGACATCAACATCGAGGTCGAGATCTTCACCCGCGCCACCACCGGCGCCCTCCCGCCCACCGTCGAGCTGGCCCCCGGCGTGCTCGTCCGGCACATCGACGCCGGCCCCTACGAGGGCCTGGCCAAGGAGGAGCTGCCGGCGCAGCTGTGCGCCTTCACGCACGGCGTGATGCAGGCGTGGGCCGGCCACCGGCCCGGCCACTACGACCTCGTCCACTCCCACTACTGGCTCTCCGGGCACGTCGGCTGGCTCGCCGCCGAACGCTGGGGGGTGCCGCTGGTCCACGCCATGCACACCATGGCCAAGGTCAAGAACGCCGCCCTCGCCGCCGGCGACACACCCGAGCCCGCCGCCCGCGTGATCGGCGAGACGCAGATCGTCCGGGCCGCCGACCGGCTCATCGCCAACACCGACGGCGAGGCGCAGGAGCTGGTCCACCACTACGAGGCCGACCCCGCCAAGGTCGCCGTCGTCCACCCGGGCGTCAACCTCGACCGCTTCCGGCCCGCCGACGGCCGGGCCGCGGCCCGCGAACGCCTGGGCCTGCCGGCCGACGCCCTTGTCCCGCTGTTCGCCGGCCGCATCCAGCCCCTCAAGGCCCCCGACATCCTCCTGCGCGCCGTCGCCGAGCTCCTGGACCAGCAGCCCGCCCTGCGCTCGCGCATCGTCGTGCCGGTCGTCGGCGGCCCCAGCGGCAGCGGCATGGCCAAGCCCGAGGGCTTGCAGAAGCTGGCCGCCCGCCTGGGCATCGCCGACGTCGTCCGCTTCCGCCCGCCGGTCGGCCAGGACCAGCTCGCCGACTGGTACCGGGCCGCGTCGGTGCTGGTCATGCCGTCCTACAGCGAGTCCTTCGGCCTGGTGGCCATCGAGGCGCAGGCCTGCGGCACGCCCGTCGTCGCGGCGTCCGTCGGCGGCCTGCCCGTGGCCGTGCGCGACGAGGTCAGCGGCTTCCTGATAGACGGTCACGACCCGGCCGGCTACGCCGCGGCGCTGGGCCGCTTCGCGCAGGATCCGCAGCTCGCGGACCGCATGGGCGCGGCCGCCGCCCGGCACGCCCAGTCCTTCGGCTGGGGCGCGGCCGCCGCCGCGACCGCCGAGGTGTACACCGCGGCGATCGGCGAGCGCCGCCGTCGCCTACGCTCGGCACATGTCTGACGCGAAGACCACCGTCGAGCAGACGCTCGACGAGGCGGGCCTCGAATGGGAGAGCCCGTCCGACGGCACGTACGTCGTGAAGCTCCCCGGCACGCGCAAGCTGTCGACCACCGTCTCCCTGGTCGTCGGCAACCACTCCCTGTCGGTCAACGCCTTCGTCGTACGGTGCCCCGACGAGAACCACGAGGCGGTGCACCGCTGGCTGCTGGAGCGCAACACCAAGCTCTACGGCCTGGCCTACGCCGTCGACCGGCTCGGCGACGTCTACCTCGTGGGCCGGCTGCCGCTGGCCGCCGT
This sequence comes from Streptomyces sp. NPDC021096, assembly GCF_040641275.1. Taxonomy (NCBI): domain Bacteria; kingdom Bacillati; phylum Actinomycetota; class Actinomycetes; order Kitasatosporales; family Streptomycetaceae; genus Streptomyces; species Streptomyces sp. NPDC021096. Next base: position 34,487 of record NZ_JBFADG010000036.1, read on the forward strand.
GACGCCGCAGGAGATCGACCGGATCCTCGGCACGGTGCTGGAGCACGCGGACGGCAGCTTCAACACGCTGCTGGAGATGGGCTTCGCGAGCGCCATCCGCAAGGAGTACGCGTGGCGCACCTCGCGCGGCGAATCGACGCGCAACCTCGACGCGTTCACGCGCCTGACGCGCGAGGAGTGACCGGAGCCCCGTTCCCTCACGCCGCCGCCGGCTCCGTCTCCTTGGGGGCCGGCTCCGGGGCCACCGCCCCCTCGGCGGCATCCGTCGGAAGCCCCCGCATCAGCAGCCAGTACCCCGCCGCCGCCACGGTCCCCACCACCGCGCAGATCCCCCACAGCACGTCCGCCCCGAAGCGGTCGATCACCGCTCCGCCCACCAGCGGGGCCACCAGCGCGGCCACGGACCACGACATGGTGTACATCCCCTGGTACCGGCCACGGCCGTGGGACGGCGACAGGCGCACCACGAGCCCCATCTGGGTGGGGGAGTTGACGACCTCGGCCAGGGTCCAGACGACGACGGTCAGCATGTAGACGCCGATCGACCCGGCGAACGCGGTGAGCCCGAAGCCGTAGCCCGCGAGCAGCGCGGAGATCGTCAGCAGCGCCCGCGGGTCGCGGCGCTCGAGGAGACGGGTGACGGGGATCTGCACGGCCACGATCAGCACGCCGTTGACCGCGATGACGGTGCCGTAGTCGCCCGGCGAGAAGCCGTCGGCGCCCATGGCCACCGGCAGGGCCACCGAGTGCTGCATGAAGATGAAGGCCATCAGGAAGGACAGGCCGACGACGGCCATGAAGCGCCGGTCGTGCAGCACGGTCCACAGGCTGACGGCGGGCTCGCCCCCGGCCCCGGCACCCGCCGCGTCCGTCGGCTCCGGCCGGGACTCGGGCAGCTTCCAGAAGACCAGCAGGGCGCAGACGAGGGTCAGTACGCCCTCGCCGAGGAAGCCGATCAGGTAGCTGTGCTCGGCGATCAGACCGGCCGCGAGCGAGGAGAAGGCGAAGCCGACGTTGATCGCCCAGTAGTTGAGGGCGAAGGCGCGGACGCGGTCCTCGGCGGGCACGATGTCGGCCATCATCGCCTGCACGGCCGGCCGCGAGGCGTTGGCGGCCATGCCCGCGACGAACGCGACGGCGGCGATGGTCGCGGGCTGCTGCATGAAGCCCAGGAGCGCCACCGAGAGGGCGGTCGAGACCTGGGCGATCAGCAGCGTGGGCCGCCGCCCGAACCGGTCGGCCATGACGCCGGCACCGAGGGAGGAGATCACTCCGCCGAGCCCGTGCAGGGCCGCGACCAGACCCGCGTAGGAGGCGGAGTAGCCGCGGTCGAGGGTGAGGTAGAGGGCCAGAAATGTGGCGACGAAGGAACCCAGCCGGTTGATCAGCGTCGACGTCCACAGCCACCAGAACTCCCGTGGCAGCCCCGAGACGCTCTGCCTCGCGGCTGTGCGGATGCTGGCGATCGACATGCGTTGTCCCCCGTGCGTAAGTCCCCAACCTGTGATTCGCAACTTACTTGGCTGATCTTGTGCATGCCAATCAATTGACGGTCGCCGTCAAACGTCCCGGGCGCGAGCCGCTCGGGCGGTCGATTACGCTCATGGGCATGGCCGACGCACCGTACAAGCTGATCCTCCTCCGCCACGGCGAGAGCGAATGGAACGCGAAGAACCTGTTCACCGGCTGGGTGGACGTCAACCTCAACGAGAAGGGCGAGAAGGAGGCAGTCCGCGGCGGTGAGCTGCTCAAGGACGCCGGCCTGCTCCCCGACGTGGTCCACACCTCCCTGCAGAAGCGCGCGATCCGCACCGCGCAGCTCGCACTGGAGTCCGCCGACCGCCACTGGATCCCGGTCCACCGCTCCTGGCGGCTGAACGAGCGCCACTACGGCGCCCTCCAGGGCAAGGACAAGGCCCAGACCCTCGCGGAGTTCGGCGAGGAGCAGTTCATGCTCTGGCGCCGCTCGTACGACACCCCGCCGCCGGCGCTCGAGGACGGCACCGAGTTCTCGCAGAGCGACGACCCGCGCTACGCCTCGATCCCCAGCGAGCTGCGCCCGCGCACCGAGTGCCTCAAGGACGTCGTCGTCCGCATGCTGCCGTACTGGTACGACGGCATCGTCCCGGACCTGCTGGCCGGCCGCACGGTCCTGGTCGCCGCGCACGGCAACTCCCTGCGCGCCCTGGTCAAGCACCTCGACGGCATCTCCGACGCCGACATCGCGGGCCTGAACATCCCCACCGGCATCCCGCTCGCCTACGAGCTCGACGCCGACTTCCGCCCGGTCAAGCCGGGTGGCACCTACCTCGACCCGGAGGCCGCGAAGGCCGCCATCGAGGCCGTGAAGAACCAGGGCAAGAAGAAGTAGCCCCACTCACGTGCACAGAAAGTCGGCCCCCGTCCGGTAGCTACCGGACGGGGGCCGACTTTTCTGCGTGTGAGTGACATGCGGGACGTGTCAGCTGCAACTGCCGCCGCATTGGCAGGAGCCGCCGCTCTGGCAGCCGCACGAGCACCCGGGACCACACTGACAGCCGCTCATTCGGTTTCCTCCTAGAAGGGTGTCTGCCTTCCCACCCAGTCAAGAACCGCCCGGGCCGACCGTCAATGCCCCTCGCGTACGTATGTACGGGCGCATGGAGGCGCATTGGAGCATTCGGGACGCAGGACGCTGCGGGGCGCCGGTGCTACGGAGCCTCCGGCGTGCCCTGCCGCCCCTCCGACTGGGTCAGCTCGTCCGCGTGCTCGCCCGTCACCAGGTAGACCACGCGCTTGGCCACCGAGACCGCGTGGTCGGCGAAGCGCTCGTAGTAGCGGCCCAGCAGCGTCACGTCGACGGCCGTCTCGATGCCGTGCTGCCAGCGGTCGTCCATCAGGTGCTGGAACAGTGCCCGGTGCAGCAGGTCCATCGCGTCGTCGTCCTGCTCCAGCTGCAGCGCGAGGTCCACGTCCTTGGTGATGATCACCTCGGCGGCCTTCGCCATCAGCCGCTGCGCCAGCTGGCCCATCTCCAGGATCGTGGCGTGCAGGTCGCGCGGCACCGCCGTCTCCGGGAAGCGCAGCCGGGCCAGCTTGGCCACGTGCTGGGCGAGGTCGCCGGAGCGCTCCAGGTCGGCGCTCATGCGCAGCGACGTGACGACGATCCGCAGGTCGGTGGCCACCGGCTGCTGCCGGGCCAGCAGGGCGATCGCCCGCGCCTCCAGGTCCCGCTGCAGATCGTCGACCTTGGTGTCCGCAGCGATCACGGACTCCGCCAGCTTGAGGTCCGCGTCCAGGATCGCCGTGGTGGCGCGCCCGATCGCGGAGCCCACGAGCCGGGCCATCTCGACGAGGCCCTCGCCGATCGAATCCAGCTCCTCGTGGTACGCGTCCCGCATTGCCTGACCTTCTCTCGCCTTGAGTACTACCGGTGGCCGGGGGGTCTCCGCCCGTTCACACTGCCACGTTCCGGCCGGAACGCGACGGCCGCCGACCGCCGGAGTGAACCACCACCGACGTCAAGGTGAACTCTCGGCAACGTATGTTCGAGACGGCCCCCATTTGGCTGTGGCCGTGTCGGCGCCCCCGCATAACCTGGACTCATGAACGTGGACGCGGCCGTCGCCGCAGCAGCAGCGATCGCCGGAGTGTGCACCGGCGTGATCGCCATGCTGGCGTTCCGCTGGAGCGAGCGCGACCAGGCCCGGCCCACCCGCAGCTCCCTGCACACCGACGCCGTGCTGCCGCCCGGCGTGGACACCGTCCTGTCGGTGCTGCGCTCCTCCGCCGTCGTCCTCGACGAGGCCGACGCCGTCGTCAAGGCCAGCTCGGCCGCGTACGCCCTCGGGCTCGTGCGCGGCGGCAAGCTCGCCGTCGAGCCCATGCTGCAGATGGCCCGCGACACCCGCCGCGACGGCGAGATACGCCAGGTCGAGCTCGACCTGCCCCGGCGCGGCACCGGCCGCGGCGACGCCCTCGCGGTCTCGGCCCGGGTCGCCCCGCTCGGCTCCCGGCTCGTGCTGCTGCTGGTGGAGGACCTCACCGAGGCCCGCCGCATCGAGGCCGTCCGCCGCGACTTCGTCGCCAACGTCAGCCATGAGCTCAAGACGCCGGTCGGCGCCCTGTCCCTGCTCTCCGAGGCCGTCATGGACGCCTCCCAGGACCCCGAGGCGGTCACCCGCTTCGCAGGCCGGATGCAGATCGAGGCGACCCGGCTGACCAACCTGGTGCAGGAGCTCATCGACCTGTCCCGGGTGCAGAACGACGACCCGCTGGAGGACGCCGAGCCGGTGCCCGTCGGCGAGCTCGTCGCCGAGGCCATCGACCGCTGCCGCCACCAGGCCGGCACCAAACAGATCACCATGGCCGCCGGCGGCACCGCCGACCTGCACGTCTGGGGCAACCGCGGCCAGCTCGCGGCCGCCCTCGGCAACCTCGTCGAGAACGCCGTCAACTACAGCCCCGCCCGTACGCGCGTCGGCATCGCGGCCCGCCGCGTCTCCGCACCCGGCGGCGACCTCATCGAGCTGGCCGTCACCGACCAGGGCATCGGCATCTCCGAGAAGGACCGCGAGCGCGTCTTCGAGCGCTTCTACCGCGTCGACCCCGCGCGCTCCCGCGCCACCGGCGGTACGGGCCTGGGCCTGTCCATCGTCAAGCACGTGGTCGCCTCGCACGGCGGCGAGGTCAGCGTCTGGAGCGCCGAGGGCCAGGGCTCCACCTTCACCCTGCGGCTGCCCGAGGCCGGTGCCGTCCGCGACCGCGAGCGCGACCTGCGCGAACGCAACCGCCCGCTGCTCGGACCCGGCGACCCCGGGGCCGACGAGGGCGAGGGCGAACTCGACGACGAGGCGTACGCCGCCCCCGCACTCCCCGACAACCCCGCTCCCGCCGGGCCGTCCCGGCGGGCCCTCCCGTGACCCTCGTCGCCGTGGACGAGACCGCCGCCTATATCCCCACCGCGCTGTGTACCCCAAAGACCCGACCGGAGGTCATCCCGTGACCCGAGTGCTCGTCGTCGAGGACGAAGAATCCTTCAGCGACGCGTTGTCCTACATGCTCCGCAAGGAAGGCTTCGAGGTCGCCATCGCGACCACCGGGCCCGACGGGCTGGACGAGTTCGAACGCAACGGCGCCGACCTGGTCCTGCTCGACCTCATGCTGCCGGGCCTGCCCGGCACCGAGGTCTGCCGGCAGCTGCGCGGCCGCTCCAACGTGCCCGTGATCATGGTGACGGCCAAGGACAGCGAGATCGACAAGGTCGTCGGGCTCGAAATAGGAGCCGACGACTACGTCACCAAGCCCTTCTCGTCCCGGGAGCTGGTGGCCCGCATCCGCGCCGTCCTGCGCCGCCGCGGCGAGCCGGAGGAGGTCACCCCGGCCGCGCTGGAGGCCGGCCCCGTCCGCATGGACGTCGACCGGCACGTCGTCACCGTCTCCGGCGGCAAGGTCGACCTGCCCCTGAAGGAGTTCGACCTCCTGGAGATGCTGCTGCGCAACGCCGGGCGCGTGCTGACCCGCATGCAGCTGATCGACCGCGTCTGGGGCGCCGACTACGTGGGCGACACCAAGACGCTGGACGTCCACGTCAAGCGCCTGCGCGCCAAGATCGAGCCGGACCCGGGCGCGCCGCGCTACCTGGTCACGGTCCGCGGCCTCGGATACAAGTTCGAGCCGTAGGCCGCGGCGCGCGAGCCGCGGCCCGTGCCGCGGCCCATATGCGGAGGGGCCCGGAAGCCGAAGCTTCCGGGCCCCTCGCCCGTTCTCAGTGACCGGCGGTGTGCTGGCCGCCGGCCGGCTGCGACGGCTGGCCCGCGGCGGGCGTGGCCGGGTTGGCGGCGCCGTTCTGGCCGTTCTGCTGGCCGTTCGGGGCCGGCTGGCCGGTCTGGCCGTTCTGCTGGCCCCCGTCCGCGCCGGACGGGCTCGTGGCGCCGTTGCCGGGCTTGGCGGGCTTGCCACCCGGCTTGCTCTGGGCCGGCATCTCCTCCGGGCCCCACTCCTTGAAGTAGCTCGTCGCGGGCACGACGAACGCGGAGATCTTCACGTCGCCCGTGGAGCTGAGGTTGAAGACCAGCGGCTGCGACTCGCCGTCCTTGAGCCCCTCACGGCCCTTGGGCAGCACGGCGGACGCGTTGTCCTTGCCGCCCAGCAGCACCGAACCGCCCGCCGGCACCACGATCTCGCCGGACTTGCCCTTGGCGGGCGTGAGCTTCACGTCCACGTTCTTGCCGGGCAGCTTGACCGAGCGGAGCGTCTGGTCCTTGCGGCCGTTGTTGAAGATCTGGCCGGTGATCACCGCGGGACCGGTGGCGTCCTGCTTCGGCTGGGTGATCACGTTGATGTTCTGGAGCTTCACGTCGCCGACCGAGGTGGCGGCGTTGTCCGGCTTGACCTCCAGCGTCTGCGCGCTGTTGCCCGCCGCGCAGGCGGTGAGCGAGGCGATCGAGAGCACGAGGGCGGAAGCGGCGAGAGCGCCGCGTCGAAGGCTGCTGCTCACGGCGGCGGCATCTCCTTGACGAAGTACGAGTACGAGGTACGCACGAGATAAGGGTCTGTGTCAGCGGGCTTAGGTTACCGAGCCGTCGTGCGGCCGCCGCACCCGACCCGCCCCCATGGTCAACTCGCTCCTCCGGCGGCGGCGCGGCCGAATATGAACCACCGGTCGATCTTGCACCCCGGGGAAGGCCCCGGAAGCCGTCGCGTCGGATTATCGGCGCGGAATGCGGAGGCGGATGAGGAACGGGGCGGGAAGAGGAAGGGAAGGGGCGGGGAAGGAGTTCCGGAATTGATCAAGTCGGGCTTGATCAATTCGGGATTACCCGTGGGGAAGACGGGCGGGCCCCGAACGGAGTACCGGAAGTCCGCCGACCGGACCCCGGCAAAACGGGACGTTCAGCCGCTCGCGGGGCCTGTCCGACACGTGTAACGTGTGGCTTTCGCCTTGCCCGGACAACCGCTCCGACCTGCGAATACCCGCTTCCGGAAGGCTCCCGCAGCACGTTCCGGTTGCTGTTGTCAAGCCCCGAGATATGCCCTGACCTGCGGAAACGCCATTCAGAACATGCTCTGCCCGTGTTAGACTGGATAGCCACGGAAGGGGTACCTGTCACATGACGTTCAAGGTTGGCGACACCGTGGTCTATCCCCATCACGGGGCCGCGCTGATCGAGGCCATCGAAACTCGCCAGATCAAAGGCGTGGACAAGACCTACTTGGTGCTGAAGGTCGCCCAGGGTGACCTGACGGTTCGGGTGCCGGCGGACAATGCAGAGTTCGTCGGTGTTCGCGATGTGGTCGGCCAGGACGGGCTTGACCGGGTCTTCGAGGTGCTGCGCGCACCGTATGCGGAAGAGCCGACGAACTGGTCCCGTCGCTACAAGGCAAATCTCGAGAAGCTCGCGTCGGGCGACGTGATCAAGGTCGCCGAGGTCGTTCGCGACCTGTGGCGCCGCGAGCGTGAGCGCGGTCTTTCCGCAGGTGAGAAGCGCATGCTCGCCAAGGCGCGGCAGATCCTGGTGAGCGAGCTGGCCCTCGCGGAGAACACCAACGAGGACAAGGCCGAGGCCCTGCTCGACGAGGTTCTCGCGTCCTGACGCACCCAGGTGTCGGTTGTCCGGCCGGGACGGGGACGTCTTCGGCCGCCGGAGGCCGGACACAACCGGACGTATAGAAGTGCCGCGGTGCCCGCGCGATGACGTCAGTCATCCGCCGGGCGCTGCGGCATCTCTGCTCTGGCATCTCTAGCTCTGTACGTACCTGTCGTCCGTATCGCCGTACTTGGCGTGCCGGGCCCGGGCAGCCGTCCCGGCCAGTCGTCACGGAAGGGGCTGGTCGGGGCATCGTGCCCGGCACGCTGAGGCCATACCCAATTCGGCCGAGGAAGCAAACCTGAACGCGAACGCAATGTCTGATCGAGCCGCCGCACCGGTCACCCACGTCACCTCGGGGCCCCCTGAGCGCACCGCCGCCGTCATTCCGGCCGCCGGCCGGGGCGTACGGCTCGGGCCGGGCGCCCCCAAGGCGCTGCGCGCCCTCAGCGGCACCCCCATGCTCGTCCACGCGGTCCGGGCCATGACGGCTTCCCGCGCCGTCTCGCTCGTGGTCGTGGTGGCCCCGTCCGACGGCGCCGCCGAGGTCCGCAACCTCCTCGACGAGTACCCGCTCGCCGACCGCGACAGCACCCGCACCGAGGTCGTGGTCGTCCCCGGCGGGCAGACCCGCCAGGAGTCCGTCCGGCTGGGCCTCGCGGCCCTCCCCGACGACATCACCGCCGTCCTCGTCCACGACGCCGCACGCCCGCTGGTGCCCGTCGACACGGTCGACGCCGTCGCCGCGGCCGTACGGGCCGGCGCGCCCGCGGTCGTACCGGCGCTGCCGCTCGCGGACACCGTCAAGCAGGTCGAGCCCCGCACCGGCGAGCGCGCCGGTGAGCCGGAGCCCGTGGTGGGCACGCCGGAGCGCTCGTTGCTGCGCGCCGTCCAGACCCCGCAGGGCTTCGACCGCGCCACGCTCGTCGAGGCGCACGAGAAGGTCGCCCTGGAGGGCGAGGGCGCCACGGACGACGCCGGCATGGTCGAGCGCCTCGGCGTCCAGGTCGTGGTCGTCCCCGGCCATGAAGAGGCCTTCAAGGTCACCCGGCCGCTGGACCTGGTGCTGGCCGAGGCCGTACTCGCCCGCAGGAGGGCCAACGATGGCTTCTGAGACCAACCGCCCGGTGCTGCCCCTGGTGGGCGTCGGCACGGACGTCCACGCCTTCGAGGAGGGCCGCGAGCTGTGGTGCGCGGGCCTGCTCTGGGAGGGCGCGAGCCACGGCCTCGCCGGGCACTCCGACGGCGACGTCGCCGCGCACGCCGCCTGTGACGCGCTGTTCTCGGCGGCCGGCGTCGGCGACCTCGGCGCCCACTTCGGCACGGACCGGCCCGAGTGGTCGGGCGCGGCCGGCGTCACCCTTCTGGCGGAGGCCGCCCGCATCGTGCGCGCCGCCGGCTTCGAGATCGGCAACGTCGCCATTCAGGTGATCGGCGTCCGACCCAAGATCGGCAAGCGTCGCGAGGAGGCCCAGAAGGCCCTCTCCGCGGCCGTCGGCGCCCCGGTCTCCGTCTCGGGCACCACGACCGACGGACTGGGCCTCACGGGCCGCGCGGAGGGCCTCGCGGCCATCGCCACCGCCCTGGTCTACCCCTCCGCCGCTTAAGGCACCGCGCGTCCGCGCACCGTATCCCCGCCGCCGGGAATACGGTGCGCTTGGACGCGATGTCAGCGACGGAAGGACCCGACCGTGCCAGCCGAGCTCTCCGAGGATCTGAAGAAGTACATCGACGACAACCCCGTCTTCGCCACCGTGGCGACCATCCAGCCCGACGGGAGCCCCCAGCTGTCCGTCACATGGATCAAGCGCGACGGTGACGACCTGCTCGTCTCCACGACGCTGGGGCGGCGCAAGGAGAAGAACCTCCGCCACGACCCGCGCGTGACGGTCCTGATCAACCCGCCGAACGCGCCCTACACCTACGCCGAGGTGCGCGGCACCGCCGACATCACCTTCGAGGGCGGCGACGCGCTCATCAACGAGCTCGCACGCAAGTACACGGGCAAGGACTACGCCGACTTCAACCCCGCTGCGGCCGAGGACGCCGAGCGCGTCGTCGTCCGCATCACGGCGCGCAAGGTCGTCGGCTCCCTGTAGGGGTCCGCCTCAGGCGCCGTCGGAGGACTTGGCGGCGCCGACGCGGTCCGGCTCGGGCTGGTCGTACCGGCGGGGTTCTTTCAGCAGCGGCAGGCTGTCGCGCAGCGCGGCGGGCCCCCGGCCGCGGCCGGCACCGGGCGCGACGGACTCGCGGCGCATCTCCTCCATGCCCTTGAGCAGCGCCGTGCGCAGCCGCTTGCCGAGCGGCTGCTCGACACAGCGGTGCATCAGATAGGCGGCCCCCAGCATCACGGCCGTCAGCGCGCCGACGAGCAGCGCGGCCGGCACATGGCTGCGCAGCCCGTAGATGATCGTCATGCCGATGTACTGGTGCAGCAGGTACAGCGGGTAGGTGAGCGCGCCCGCCGTGGCCAGCCAGCGCCACTGCACCCGGTCCAGGGCGCCGTTCGCGATCAGGGCCATCAGCACGAAGGCGAGGACGATGATCAGCGTGGCCGGCCAGGTCGGGACGACCCCGTCGGCGTTGTCCGCGACCCGCTTCGGCACCCCGTGGAGGGCGAGCAGCAGGGACAGGCCCACGATGCCCCACAGCAGCGCCGTGGGTTTGAAACGGTGCATCAGGAAGAAGGCGATGCCGGCGACGAAGTACGGCGAGAACAGCGGCATCGCCCAGATGTCGAGCAACTTGATGTGGGCGGAGGGCGCGATGACGGCCGCCACCGTCCACAGGCCGCAGAACAGCACGCACTTGCGGTAGGTCACGCCGGTCGCCACGACGATCGCGAAGAGCACGTAGAACTTGAGCTCGGCGAACAGCGTCCAGTAGACGCCGTCGACGTCCCAGACGCCCATGCCCTGTTGGAGCATCGTGAGGTTGGTGAGGACGACGTCCCAGTTCTTCACGCTGCGCACCTGCGGCCACAGCGCGACGACACCGGCGGTCAGCAGGACCGCGACCCAGTACGCGGGGTAGATCCGGCAGGCCCGTGACACCACGAAGTCGCCCAGCGAGCGTCCCCACGTGCTCATGCAGATGACGAAGCCGCTGATGAGGAAGAAGACCTCCACGCCCGTCCACCCGTAGCGGGTGACGATCTCCAGGTGGGGGAAGACTTCGTGAGCGGGCCGGCCCCAGCCGCCGCGCAGGGCGGTGTAGTGGAAGGCGACGACCATGAGGGCCGCCAGAAGGCGGAGCCCGTCCAGGACGTACAACCTCGGTCTGGGGGTGGACTGCTGTCGGACGGCTGTCCGGCCGCCATCGAGTTGGCCTCGGCTGGCGAAACGCATGTCGTCCTCTCCGGTTGCCTTGTCGGCTCATCCTATGCGGGGCCGTCGCGCTGGCATGCTGACACAGAATGCGCTCGCGCGGGCCGTGACGGTTGTCTCCTCCGGGTTTTCCCTTCCCTGCCCGCTACCCGGTCCGTACCTCCCTGTCGGCCGTCCGGGCCTGCGCCGTCGCCCGTTGGAGGCCGCGCGACAGCAGCCGGGCCAGCGGGCGCTCCACGTGCCGGTGCACCAGCCAGGCGGCCAGCAGCATGGCCGCCACCAGGGCGGGCAGCAGGACGTAGCGCGGCAGATGGCCGTCGGCCCGGTGGATGACGGCCCAGCCGATGCGCTCGTGGATCAGATAGAGGGGATACGTCAGCACCCCGGCCGTGGACAGCCAGCGCCCTCTCACGCGGTGCGTCCAGCCCAGCGCGATCGCCGCGAGGGCCAGGAAGAACAGGGTGAGCAGCAGCGTCGTCGGCCAGCGCGGGACGTGGTGGCCCATGTAGCCCTCCGCCCGCGCGTGGGCGCCCAGCAGGTCGTGCTGGGCGATGAGCAGACAGCCCACGACGATCAGCCAGAGCACCGGGTCGGGCCGGAAGCGGTACATCAGGTAGAAGGCGATGCCCGCGATGAAGTACCAGCAGTCGTGCGGCATCAGGACCAGGGCGAGCGCGCGGTCGCCGGACGCCTTCGCGACGACCGCGGCGAAGGCCCAGACCGCGCAGAAGCCCACGGCCCGCCGGTACGTCAGCCCCTTGTGGAGGACGAGCGCGAACAGGAGGTAGAAGCGCAGCTCGATCCAGAGGGTCCAGTAGACCCCGTCGACCGGCTCCACTCCCAGGGGGTCCTGCAGCATCGTCAGGTTGACGGCGACGTTCCGCAGGGAGGGCACCGCGTTCACCGGCGACCGCCAGAGGGAGACCACGAGCGTGACGGCCAGCACGGCGAACCAGTAGGCGGGGTAGAGCCGGGTGACGCGTGAGACGGCGAAGTCGCCGACGCTCTTGTCCCAGCAGCTCATGCAGATCACGAAGCCGCTGATCAGAAAGAACAGCTGGACGCCGAGCCAGCCGTAGGCGGCGGGCAGGTGTGCCACGGGGAAGATCGTCCGTGCGGGCCGCGGCCAGGCGCCGCTGTCGAAGGCGACGTAGTGGTAGGTCACGACCATCAGCGCCGCGCACAGCCGCAGCCCGTCCAGCGCCGGCAGCCTGCCGCCCTGCCCGCCGCCCCCGGCCGGACGCGTTCCGGGGGCCGGCGGCGGGCGTCGGTCCGGATGCTCCTGCTGTACCGGCAGAGTGGAGTGCAACGCCCCTCCTGGGTCCGCGGCGGCTGCCGGGAGGTCGGGAAAGCCGAAGTCGAGGTGTGCCCGGGAAGCTACCAGAAGTGATCGTATTTACGGCGCATAAAGCAGATAAGGGGCAAAGCGCGCCGCTTCATGGATGCGGAACGCATACGGAGGGCATCGGTAGGGTTCGCTCCGTTTATTGCAGGCCGGGCTTTGCCCTGGGCACCCCTCGCGGCCCACTACCCTGGTGCCGTGACCATTCGCCTGTACGACACCAGCGCCCGGCAGATCCGCGACTTCTCCCCGCTCGTCCCGGGCTGTGTCTCGATCTACCTGTGTGGCGCGACCGTGCAGGCCGCGCCGCATATCGGGCATATTCGCTCGGGTCTGAACTTCGACATCATGCGTCGCTGGTTCACCTACCGTGGCTTCGATGTGACGTTCGTGCGCAATGTGACCGACATTGACGACAAGATCATCGCGAAGTCGGTCGATCAGGGCCGTCCGTGGTGGTCGATCGGCTACGAGAACGAGTGCGCGTTCAATGCCGCCTATGACGCGCTGGGCTGCTTGCGGCCGACGGTGGAGCCGCGTGCGACCGGCCATGTGCCGGAGATGATCGAGATGATGCGGGGCCTGATCGAGCGCGGCCACGCCTACGCGGTGGACGGCAACGTCTACTTCGACGTGCGTTCGTTCCCCGGTTATCTGGAGCTGTCCAACCAGGAGCTGGACAACCTCCTCCAGCCTTCGGGTGAGGGTGAGACGGGTAAGCGTGACCCCCGTGATTTCGCGATGTGGAAGGCCGCCAAGCCGGGTGAGCCGTCGTGGGAGACGCCGTGGGGCCGTGGGCGGCCGGGCTGGCACCTGGAGTGCTCGGCGATGGCCCACAAGTACCTGGGGGAGGACTTCGACATCCACGGCGGCGGCCTGGACCTGATCTTCCCGCACCATGAGAACGAGATCGCTCAGGCGAAGGCCTTCGGCGACGGTTTCGCCCGGTACTGGGCCCACAACGCGTGGGTGACCATGAGCGGCGAGAAGATGTCGAAGTCCCTGGGCAACTCCGTGCTGGTCTCGGAGATGGTCAAGCACTGGCGGCCGATCGTGCTGCGCTACTACCTGGGCACCCCGCATTACCGGTCGATGATCGAGTACAGCGAGGAAGCGCTGCGCGAGGCGGAGTCGGCGTTCGCGCGGATCGAGGGTTTCATCCAGCGGGTCGTGGAGAAGGCCGGGCCGGTGGAGCCGGCTGTGGAGGTGCCGCCGGCGTTCGCGGAGGCGATGGATGATGAT
>NZ_JBFADG010000037.1:0-47078 GCF_040641275.1 Streptomyces sp. NPDC021096
CTCATTATTTGTTTTTTTTATTTTGTCTTGGTTTTCTGTGGCGGCTACTCCGTCCTGGCCCAAGCCGGGGGCGTGGGCACGGGGGGGGGTGTCGCTGCGCTCCCCGCGCCCACGCGAAGCGTGGGCGGCTCCCTGCGCTGCGCTCCGGGAGCCAGTGGGGCCGGCCGCTGCGCGCCCGGCGGGCCGCGCGATGCGCGGCCGGGCCGATCGGGTCCTGACGGTGCGGCTGGTGGGGCCTCCTGTAGGGGAGTTGGGGAGGGAGAGGAGGGCTGCGCCCTCCTGGGGCGGGTCCGCTGCGCTCCCCCGCCTGACGGTCCTTCCGGCTGCGCCTCCAGAACCGTTGGGGCCCACTGCGTGGGCCTGGCTGGCTACGGAGGGGTGGGGGTCGCTCGTTCGTGTCGGGTTCTAGTGTAGCGGGTGCATCGGGTTGATGCAGCATGTACCGTTGGCGGAAACACGAGACACCCCCCAACCACCCGGGCGGGGTTCGGATTTTGAGCTTCCATCAGCGCCCGCATGAAGCCCACCACTTAGGCGAGGAATCACGAATTGGGAAGTGTCCGACCTCAGCCACAGAACGGTACCTCGGATATGAGAAAGCCGGAATTCCGGCGTGCGGAGGTACCGGAGCCGAACGGCCCCCAGGGCCGGGCGGCGGAACCTCCCCCCGGGACCAGCCACGCTTCCGGGCTTTTGATCGTCACGGCTGGTACCACCCGAGACTCAGAGCCGCTGCTGCTGTCCCCGACCCGCACCCGGGGGCGGCGCCGCACGCGAAGCGAGCTCAGCCACGGAGGCCGGCTACCCCGATCCGGTGGGTGTCGGCAGCGACACGCCCGCTGTGACCAGCGGTTTTTGCCGCGTGGTGCGCGGCGTGGCAGCGGGGGCTGGGGTGGTGGCTGGTGTCTAAAGACACCTAAGAGGGATCCACGCCGAAAACGGCCCTGACCTGCGGCGAAGCGAAACCGTTTGTTCTAGGTTTCCAGAACAAACGGCTCCCGAGTGTTCTGGAAACCTAGAACAAAGTCACCCCGAACCTGACGAGTCGTTAGGTGACTGTGAGGCACCGTTTGTTCTGCCCCTCCAGAACAAGCCGGTTTACCTAGTGCTACCGTGCTCACCGAACCGTTGATCATCCCTGGAGGACTGTGCTGATGGAACAGCTGCCGATCGTCCGCCCCGGCGAGCGCGTGGTCGCGCGGTCGGACGGCAAGGGCGGCTTGATCCTGGGCGTGGAGAAGATCCAGGGCCGAGAGTTCGCCGCGAGCGCCGAGGTCAGTGGCTACGTCCTGGACGCCCGGCTGCTCCTGGACGTGCTCGGCAGCCTGAAGGCGCCCGGCAGCTGGTTCCAGGTCTGGTGCAAGCTCATGGCGCTCCAGAACGCGAACCGGGCCGACGACAAGGAGCGCGCGGTCCCCCGCGGCTTCGTGAAGACCAGTCAGCGTGATCTCCAGACCCGGTGCAACCTGTCGGCAGCCTCCGTGAACGAGGCCAGCCAGTTCTTCACGCACATCGGCTGGATGCGCACCGCCAGGCGCGGCACCCTCCAGCTGAACCCGTGGCTGACGGTGGCCGGCACCTCCGGCGAGCAGGAGAAGTGGCAGAAGCTCTGGAACGCCGCGGAGGGGCCGGTCTGCATCATCCCGCACCCCGACTACCCCACTGAGTGGCGCCAGGAGCGGGAGGCCGAGAAGAAGGCCACCGAGGCCGCCCGCCGCAAGGAGAAGGTCGTCGCTCTCCGCCAGCGGAAGCCCGTGCGCAAGGCGAGCGCGTGATCCCGCGCGGCATATCCTCGTTGTTGCAGCGTCGTCCTGATCGGAAGTGGTGAGGCTCCGTGAGCAGCTCTTACGTCCCCAGCCCTCCCACAGAGGCGCCCGTCGAGATCCCCCGCGCCGTACTGCGCCTCCTGGCCCTGGTCGACATCACCACCGCCGGCCGCCGCGTCCTGGACGAGCTGATGTACCTGAGCGACCCGGACAGCGGCACCGCCACGATCAGCCAGAACGAGATGGCGCGCGAACTGGGGGCCAGCAAGCCCACGGTGAACCGTGGCTTCAAGGAACTGCGCGAGTGCGGACTCGCCTGGAGCCTCGAAGACGGCCTCTACCAGCTCCACCCACTGCTGACCGGCGGCAAGGTCGCCTACCCCATGCCGATCCCGGAGATCAAGGCCGCCGAACCCGAGCGCTTCACCGAGCAGCGACGGGCCCGGTACGCCGCCCAGGTCGCCAACCTCGCCGCCACCGGCTGACGGCCCTGGCCCCGCGAGGCCACGAGGCGCTGCACCCCCGGGTGCAGCGCCTTCTTCGTGCCCGCGATCAAGCCGGTATCACTAGCTAAACCGGATTGTTCTGGAGGAGCAGAACAACCAGCGGATGCAGGCCCGAACACGGGATCGCCTCCGGTAGCACCAGCTGAACCGGTTTGTTCTGGTCCTCCAGAACAAACTCGTCCGTCACCCAGGTAGCGGCTGCGCGAGCCCCAGCCGAGCAGCACGTCGGAGCAGCAGCCGCGAGCCGGTAGCCGGCCCCGGTGCAGCAGCCGCCCGCTGCACCGGTGAGGTCGGCCTTGCTACACGAGCAGCAGCCGTGTCCCGTCCGGGTCGTGCGAATGCTGCGCTGCACCCCGGAGCCGGGCCTGCTGCACCCCGCCGGTCAGCAGCAGCACGAGCAGCAGCGGCGCCTTGCACCCTTCACCGCCGGGAGCAGCAGGGGCAGCAGCGAGCAGCACGGCCGTGCTGCACCGGACTGCCGCCGAGGTCCCAGGCCGGGCCGGTCTCGGGGGCCGTCTTGCACCCCAATGTAGTTAGGTACTTGTAGTACCTGCGTGCGGGCTGTATCTCCTTCCCCCTGAGAGCAGAGCTCGGAGCCGGGAACGGCGAGGAGACCGGCGGTGAGAAGGCACCGGAGCCCCGCTGCTGGCGCCGGCTCTTCCAGGTCGGCGACGCCGCGCCGGGCCCGTGAGGCGCTGTACGCCCCTGTGAGCGCCTCGGAGGCTCTTGATCGCCGCTGGGGGGAGCCGGAAGGGCGTCAGAGCGCCGCAGAGGGCCGTACAGCGCCGGGAAGGATCATGTGAGCGGCGCGGACGGCCGGGTCACCGAGCAGGTCACTGACAACGAGCCGTGGAAGCCGGGCGCGGCTCGGCGGGGCCTGCAACGCGGGGTGCAACACGCGCCCGGATCCCGCTGCCTGGCGTGTTTCGCAACGCGGGCGCTGTTGCACCTGGCTGTTGCAGTGCCTGTTGCAGGCTTCCCGGGCGATGGGTGCAAGGGTGCAACGCCGAGGTCACAGGCTCTGGGCGAAGGTCTCGCAGTACGCGAGGGACGTCGCCGCCACCCCGAGGTCGCCTCGGGCTGCGGCCCGCTTGGCCACGTCCATCAGCGCCAGCATGTTCTGCAGCGGGCTGTCCTCGCCGGCGGCCGCGGCCTCGTCGACCCGGGCGAGCAGGATCCGGTCGGCCTGGTCCAGGACGTCGGCCCACCCGTCGTGCGCCGCCGGGTCCACTCCGGTCAAGCGCGTGAGCCACAGGTCCGCGTGCGACTGGAGCTGCTGCTCGCCGGAGCGGTAGTCGAGAACGGTGCCGCACGGCATGGTGCCGGTGTCCGGGTGGTCCGTGGCACCGGGCCACCCGTCGAGGTCCACGGCGTGCGCGGGGCACAGGTAGGCGAGCCAGGCCGCGCCCGGCCCGGGGTCCTGTGCCGGGCCTTCGCGGAGCATGGTCGCCTGGGCCGGGCACTCCACCACCACCATGCGCAGCCCGCCGAGGTCACGGTGGCCGGAGAGCTCCTGGACGATCGACGGCACGGTGGACTCCTTCGCGGGTCAGACCTCGATGTAGGCGACGACGACCACGGTGCGCAGCGCGGTGACCCAGTACAGAAGCCGGACGCGTTCGAGGTCGTCGGTGTACTGGCGCAGCTGGGGGCCGGCGGTGTCGCCGGGGAGGGCCTCGCCGATGTCGGGGTCGACGGAGACGACGACCAGGGCGCGGTCCAGGGCGTGGAGCTCCGCCTCGCTGGTGATGGCCTCCAGCTGCTTGGCGGCGGAGTCGGAGAACGCGATCCGGGCGCGGCGCGGGCTGTGCTGCGGGGCCATCAGGCGACGGCCGGGCGCTGCGAGGCGAGCCGGGCCAGGTGGGCCTCGCGGAGCTCCTCCCACGGCGTGCAGTCCTCCACCGCTGGCAGGCCGTTGGCGGCGATGTCCTCCAGGACGGCGGCGAACTGGTCGGCGTTCTCGCGGGTCCGGGCCGCGTACGCACGGACCGCGTCGGCGGCCGCGGGCTCTAGCTGCTGCCGGACGGTGTCGGCGGGGGCCGGCTGTTCGCTCATCGAGGGCTCCAGGGCGCGTAACTGGCGGGCCTCACCACGGTATCGCCGGGCGGAAGGGCCCGGGACCACTCCGGCCGAACCCGGGCTCACTGTCCTGTCGCAACGAAGTTTGGCCAGTCTCAGCGAAGTTTGACCGGCCTGGCTCGCCCGGCTGCCTGCCGCGGCCCGGCCGGGAGGCAGCCGGGTAGGCGGCCACCGTGGCCGGCCCCGAACCGGCACAACCTGAACCCCCAACGTCGGCTGCCGACACCGACGTGCGCTGAACAGGCCGCGCCCGGCCCCCCGGACTGCGGCGGGGCCGGGCGCGGTTCTCCCGGTCAGCCGATCGTGACGACCTGCTCAGCCTGCGGTCCCTTGGGCCCCTGGGTGACGGCGTACTCGACTCTGGCCCCTTCGGCCAGTTCTTTGAAGCCGGTGGTCTGGATCGAGGAGAAGTGGACGAACACGTCCGGGCCCCCGTCGTCCGACTGGATGAACCCAAAGCCCTTCTCAGTGTTGAACCACTTCACGATGCCTGTCGCCATGCCGCTTCTCCTCGGAGGTCGCCGGATGGGAACATCCCTTCCGTACTGTAGCCAAGCAGATACCCAGCGTGCACGCGCGTGATCCACTCACATTCAGCCCAGGCGCGACCCCCGCCCGGCGCCGTGTCTCACCAGGCCCGAACCGTAAATGCCACCAAGCCCCCTTCCGGAACCCCAACACCCCCGAGGACAGCTCACCGCACCATCAAACTCAGGTGAGACAACCCGCAACCCGTCAAACTTCGATGAGACTCGCCAAGGTTCGATGAGACGGGTCACTCACGATCACGTTCCGTACGGATCGGCGGCACTCGGGGGTTCAACTTTTATGTGTCACGCCTGCCTGCGGATCCCGGCCGGGGCGGCCCTGGAGAGCCACTGAAACGGACATTCATGGACGTATTTGAGGTGGCGTGACGCTTCCCGGGGTGTGCGTGACAGCCGGTGTCACGCACACGCTCTGTGAGCATGACACCGGAAGGGTTCGGTCAGGGGGCCTCGGGGCGGGCGCGGGTGAGGAGCGCGGTGAGCGCGCCGACGGCTTCGGGCTCGGTGGCGGCGAGCCGGGCCGCGAACGCCAGCTCGTCGGCGTCGGCGTCGGGGACCAGGCGCAGGAGTTCGCCGAGCAGGGCGGCGTGGGCGAGGACCGGCGGGGTCAGGAGGCCGGCGGCGGCGTCGCGGGCGGCCGGGTCGCGGTAGTGCCCGCGGTGCGCGGCCAGGGCGTGGGCGAGCCAGGCGTCGACGTCGGCCTGGACGTAGCCGCCCGCGCGGCGGGTGAGCTCGTCGCTTACGGCTTCGTCGCCTTCGGCCGGCTCAGCCTGGTCCAGGGTGCCGAGGTCGCGCAGCACCTGGAGGTGGTTGGCGCGGGCCGCGATCCGGACGGCTTCGCCCAGCTCGGTCTCCCGGGCGGCGGCGTCGGCGGCGAGCTCGGCCTGGACGACGTCGTCGGCGTCCGGGTCGTACACCGTGCCCGCCGGCGCCCCGGAGAGCAGCGCGGCGATGCGCTCCCACTCCGCGAGCTCCGCCGGGCCACGGACATCGTCGGCCAGGTCCTCGTACCGGGACGCCTGCCGCGCCTCGAACCTCGCCTCCTCGAGGGCCGCCGCGACAACACCCGCGTCCATGCCCCTCGCCTCCCGCCGTACGACGCGGCGGCCGATGCGGGCCGGGTCGACCGGCTCGCGGGGCGCGGCAACGCGCGGGGGGAGCGGACGGCCGGCGGTGCGCCGGGGCGGCCAGGGCGTGGTCATCATCGGCCTCGCAATCGTGGTCCGGACAGGAAGCGAGCCGCCGCCAGAGCGTTGTCGACGGCCCGCCGAATTGTGCCGAAGCGCGATAGCTGTCACCGTCGACGGCCACTGAACAGCCGATTCGGCGCGGCGCAGCACGGTAGTCGTCACCAGGTCGGCGCGCTGCTTGTCACCAGCAGCGCGGAATGCATGGTTGTTGTCACGGCTCCCGCTGTTCCGTCGGCCACCTGAGCTGCACGGCGACCCCGTCGGCCGGCCCTGCCCGCCCCGCGATCCTGGTGCGCCGCAGTTGGCCCGGATGGCTAACCGCGGCGCTCACCCTTGGATGATCCGATCCCAGTCCCTCTTGAGTGCCTGGATGTCCTTGTACGAGGCACTCGGCAGCTGGGAAAGAAGGTCGAGACGGTCCTTATCAGCGCCGTCGGCCTTGGCTGCAGCGATGATCTCCGCCTTGGTCGCGGGCCATTTCTTCACTGTGTAGCCCTGGATGCCCATGGCGGACTTCATGCCCGGCAACAGGTGGGGGGAGTCTTCAGCACTGCTCGCGTTGAGAAGATCGTCCGTCTCCGTCTCCGTTTCCGTCTCGTCCGAGATCTTCTCGAACTCGTCGTCCTCGTTCGCCGCCATGGCGTACCTCCTGTGAGGGGTGGGCCCGCCCGCACATGAGCAAGGCGAACACTTCGTCTCAGAAGATCACGCCCGCTCTCCTTGGGCCACCGCTCTGCCGGTGACATGCCGGAACCTACGTGCGCCCGAGGCGATCGACAACGGCCCGCGGCCCCGTCGGTGACAACAAGCCTGCCTATGTGACAACTAACCTGCTTCGGCTCAAATACGGTTTATAGCAGCTCCAGAATTCCGCCGTGTCAGAACCGGAAAGCTATCGCCACAACGTTTGTGAAATCTGCGCGCAGGCCCTTGGCCCGGGTGCCCCATTCGGTGAAATAGGACTCGGTGATGGCCTCGGCGACGAGCGGATGCAGGTCCTCTTCCGTCGCCCCGGCTGCCTGGAGCTCCAGGATCTGCTTGGCGTAGGTGGGTGAGATGTCCGTGGTGATGGAGCGCTCGCGGCCGTCGTCCGAGCTGCCCTTGCCGACGAATCCGAAGTACGCCGTGACGTCCACCATCATGCCGCTGGTGGTCGATGCCTGTTCGCGTACCTGGGCCCTGACCTGCGGTTGCCACTCGGATTCGGTCTCCTCCACCAGGGCGGCCTGGAGCCGCTTCTGCGGGGTCGTCAGGGTCCCGGCGCGGTAGCGCTCCACCGTCCGGCGGGAGACACCCAGACGCTCGGCCAGGACCTTGGTCGAGCCCTTCGCGCGCGTGAGGAGGAATTTCATCTGGGCCTTTGCGGATTTCGGTGCGGGCCGAGTGAAAACCTTCCGCTCTGCCTGCGCGAGGGCTTCCAGGACCTTGCCGCGGCCCGGGGCCGGCTGCTGTGCGTCGTCGTTCGTCATACCGGCATGCTCTGGGCCCCGGCCTGTGGACAGAGTCCGCGTTCGCGCAGGTCAGTGCGGGTGCTGTCGGGGGCGGCGCCTACGGTGGAGGCATGACGTCGTCCTCCTCCGCCTCCGAATCGGTGCCGGTCCCCATCCGGGTGCTGCTGCCCGGGGACCAGGACGTCGTCGGACGCCTGTGGTCCAAGCGGCAGGTCCGCGACGGCTGGCTGTACGAGGTGGGGATCCCCGCGTACCGCAACGGCCCCGGGGACACGGTGGAGCCGGCCGAGTACCGGGTCTGGGTCCGCGCGCCCCAGCACGTACGGCCCCTGGACGGCGTCTCGTACGACGGCGTGCCCGTGGAGTACCTGGAGCCGCCCTCGCTCGTGGAGAGGGAGCTGGGGCCGCGCCGCCCGTCCGGCTGGGTGCTGGCGAAGGCCGGCGGCCGCGGGCCCGGCCAGGGCACCGTCCACGCCGTCGACTGCGCGGAGGCCCCTGCCGGGGCGCCGGTGCTCACCCTGGACCGGGCCCTGGACGCGGCGCAGCACCCGGGCACTCGGCTGTGTTCCCTGTGCGGGGCCGCGGCCGAACTGGACCCGGTCCTCCGAGGCTTCGACCGTGGCTTCGGCAGCGACGACTAGCGGTGAGCGAGCGCGGAAATCCGGTCCCTCGCGGCCGAGCTGCCGGTGCACAATGCCCGGCATGACCTATGTGAGCCCGTTCGGCGACATGGACGCCCACCACGAGTGGCCCGACGCGCTGTGCCTATCCCGGACGAACTGCGTGAACGCGTCCGACGAGACGATCGGCGAGTTCTACGCGGGCGCCGTCGCGTTGATCGACGCCGGGATCCCGCAGCCGGCCTTCTTCCTCGCCCGGCAGCTGGCCGAGCTCTCGTTGAAGGCGCTCGTCGGACCTGGGCAGAGCTTCAACCACGACCTCGGCAAGCTGCTGAAGCATCTGCAGGAGAGCGGCGACGACCTCTTCGCCGGGGGCGAGGAGCAGCACCTGGTCGTCGAGTTCGTGCGGGACCTGTACGCCCGTGACCCGAAGGGCGACCAGGGACGCTACGCGACCACCAAGGGCGGGGCTCCCTCGCTGGCCAAGGTGTGCTGCGCGAACCCCCCGCTCTTCCGCCGGCACGTCGACCTCCTCTTCGGCTACACGCAGGAGCGGCTCATCCGTGTCGGCCAGGCCGTCTGAGACGCGGAGCAGCACGATGGCCGGCCCTTGAGCGGGCCCGCGTACGGACGCCCGTGAGCCCCGGACCGCATCGGTCCGGGGCTCACGGGCTGTTCGGGGTGATGCCTGGCTCAGAGGTCGAACTCGAGGTCCAGGACGTCGTTGATCTGGACCTCTTCGAGGGAGCCGGCGCGGCGGCCGCTGTCCTGGAAGTAGACCTCCTTGAGGGCTTCGGCGGTGAGCTGGCGCAGGGTGTTCTCGTTGGCTCCCTGCTGCTGGGCGTCGAAGAGCCGGGCGGCGTGCTGCGGGGGCAGGGCGACGGTGAGGTGCCGGATGCGGGCCTCGTCCGTGCTGTCCATCGGTGCGCCGGTGTAGCCGAGGCGGGCGTGGACGTCGATGACGATGCCGCCGGTGGTCGCCGCCTTCTCCCGGGCCTTGGCCCTGATCTGCGGCTGCCAACGCTTCCTCACCTCGCGCTCCAAGCGCGCGGCGAGGTCGGCCCGCGGCTTCTTGGCCTGGCCCGCGACGTACCGCTCCACCTGCCGCTGCGAGATCCCGAGCACCTCGGCGACCGCCTTGGTGGCCTTGAGCTGCTTGACCAGGTACCGCATCTGCGTGCCCGCGCCCTTGGGTGCGGGGCGGGTGAACGCCTTCTGCACCGCCTGGTCCAGGCCGTCCCCGAACTCCTTGGCCATCGCCTGTCCGCTCCCCTACTCGCCGTTGTCGTCGTCGGTGACGTTGCCGTCCTTGATGTACCGGGCGAGGTTGAGCTCCGGAGCGTTGTGCCGCTCGCGGACCTCCTCGCCCCACAGCACGCTCTGGGTGCCCTCCCACTTGACCAGGCCCGGGTTGACCCCGAGCTTGAAACCGCCCGGGAGCGGCTTGCCCTCCCGGTAGGGCAGGAAGTCCAGCGGGCTCGGGCCGTTCGCGGCGTAGACGACGCAGTCGGACAGGATCGCGATCGGGTACTGCCCGGTGAACGCCGCGTGCTTGACGATCTTGCGGTGCAGGTTGATCCGGGTGCGGGAGATGACCGCCGCGCGGATGTCCGGCCGCCACGTCGGCCGGGCCAGCGCGCGCCACGGCTCACCCGGCCGCCAGCCCTCGCCGCGGGGCCTCTCGCGGAGCTTGCCCAGGCCGCCCTTGACGGTCGCCTTGATGGCCGAGACCAGGATCGCCATCTGCGGGTCGCGCTGCTTGTAGCCGTCCATCGCCGCCAGGAAGTCGGCCGGGGCGAGGTCGGCGTCGACGCCGAGGTCGGCCATGGTGGCGAGGTAGGCGTCCCGCAGGCGGCTGTACCAGCCGTCCAGGTAGCGGCCGTTGTCGTACCGGACGTACGCCTCGGTCGGCGCGACGTCGTAACCGAGCTCCACCGCATACGCCACTGTCGGCGTCGCGTACCAGGCCGGCCCCTCGGGGGTCTCGCCCTTCGGCGTGAACGGGGAGGGCAGCAGGCTGCCGTCCAGCTGCACCCACTCCTTGCCGACCTTCACCTTCGACAGGTCGACGTGGCTCAGGTCCACCAGCCACGAGCCGGGCAGCTTCGGGTCGAAGACCGGGTTCTTCACGTGCGTGGGTGCGCCCAGGCCGACGGGCAGCCCGTTGGCGCCCGCGGCGAACGCCATGTTCACGTCCAGGCCGACGAGGTGGCGCAGCGTGCACTCGTCGTCGGTCATGGGCCGGGCCCAGTCGTATGCCTCCTCGAAGAGCCTCTCGCCGGGGCCACGGACGTGGAAGCGGCCCAGCTCCTTGAGCAGCGGGTGCCCGTCGGGGGCCTCGCACGGCGCGCAGTCGACCGGGTCCTTGCCCAGCGAGCCGGGGTTGTGCTCGGAGTGCCGCTTGCCGTCGGCGTCGGGCTCGGAGGCGCGGGTCGCCGGGTGCAGGGCGGTCATCAGCTCCAGGCCGGTCACGGCGGTCGAGCCGCGCGGCGTCATCACCCGGGAGGCGTACACGCCCAGGAGCCGGGCGAGTTCCGCCGGCGGCAGCTGCCCGGCCGCGCCCCAGTGCCGGGTGTCCAGCGCGTTCCACGACGGGATGCACAGCTGCACGCACTGGCGGTCCGAGCCCTTGGCCGGGCGGTAGATGCGCGCCCAGGGCCCGAAGCCCCTCTTCGTCAGCTGCCAGTCGGCGCGGGTCAGCTGCTTGATGACCTTGTGGCCCTCCGGGATCCGCCCGGCGAGCCGCTCCTCGTCGGTGAGGGTGACCGGCAGGCCGTAGCGCTCCAGGGCGGCCTCGGCGAGCACGAGCAGCGGGTCGGCGTCCTTGCCGGGGCCGGAGAGCTTCGGCTGCCCGAGCTTCGCCTCCTTCAGCGTCCAGTCCACCAGGGACGGCAGGCTCTTGGCGGGCACGTCCAGGACCAGGCCGCCGGTGCAGTACGCCACCACCTGCCCGTCCTCGACGTCGACGACCGCCAGCGGCCCGTTCTCGAACCGCGGGTCGGCGCCCGCCGGGGTTCCGGCCGGGGCTGCCTTCCGCGCGCCCGGGCGGCGCGACGTCGACGACGGCCTGGCGGTGCGGGCCGGGCTCGGCGCGGCGGCCGGCGCGGGAACGGCGACGGAAGGGGCCTGGGTGTTCTCAGCAGTATTCGTGGCCACCGCCTCGGGCACCTGCCCTGCGGAAGTCCGTGCTTCCGGCGCCGGGGTCGTCGGGCCGGTGAAGGTCTGCGGTACCGCCGTGTCCTCGCCGGGCGCGGTGGCGTTGGCCGGGGCGGGGTAGAGCTTCGCGAGCCCTTCGAGGAGCCGCGCGTAGGCGTCGCGCTCCGGCGGACGGGGCTCGGTCTTACCGGACTCCCAGCCGGACACCGTGGCCCGGCGCACCTTCAGCGCGGTGGCCACCTCGTCGATCGTCAGGCCGTGCGCGGCACGCAGCCGCTTGCGCTCCGCTGGTGGCGGCAGCACGGCGCGGGACGCGAGCAGGGCGTCGACCGCGTCGAACAACTCGGACATGAAACACCTCCTGACTAACACCCTACCCCATGAACCGTACGGATCGCGTACGTTCACCGCACCTTTCGCGTACGAATCGCGCTCTTGGTGAAGAGCCTCCGAAGACGACGAACGGCGCCCCTGCCCAAGCAGGGGCGCCGCGCCGAGAAGACATAGCTGGAAGCGGACTCAGTCCGCCGTGAATAGGTGATGTGCCGCAGGCGAGACCGCCACTCGCCTGCCGGCGCCGGGTGGGCGCGGCGGTAGCCGTCTGGGGCTTTCACCCGGGTCCGCGGCGCCGACGGCTCCGTCCGTACCGCTGGCTCGCGCCGCCGTGGTCCTGAGCTCCTAACACTTTCGCGGAATTCGATCACACGCTGGTGCTGTCCATCGCGAGCCCGCGACGCAAAGAGGTGGAGCCGTACATCCTCCTCCTCCATGACACCTACGTAGTGGGTGTACACCGCACAGGAAGGACACCATGTCCAACGATCAGCAGTCCCGGCCCGAACCGCCGGTAGGGGATCCCGAGCGCCACCGAGCGGCGAAGTGGACCCTTGGCGCAGCCGTCGCCTTCATGGCCGTCGCGGGGGCCACCTACCTCGACCCAGCGCTCTCCGGCCCGGCCGAACTCGGGCTCAAGGCCGCAGCACTCGTCCTCGCCCTCGGACAGCGAACCGGCCCCGGCCGGTGATGTCGGAACCGACGGTCGGCGCCTCGGGGGCGCCGACCGTCTACGAGCAGCACCTCGACACCAAGTAACGAGGGGCGGGTTCGGTCAGTCCTCGTACGACGACCGCGGGGGCGTCGTCATGCGTGCGTGCAGCAGCGTGTGACGGGCGATCTCGGTCGGGCCGGGCTTCGCCTGCTTCTCGAGTAGGGCGGTCAGGCCGCGCGGGGCCACCTTCCAGTGCTCGCGGAGGTCGACGGTGGCGCCGAGGTTGTCCAGGAGCGTGGTGATGACGGTGGCGGCTTCGCTGGGCTTGTCGCCCCAGCCGTCGCCCCACCACAGGTGCTCGTTCGGCGTGCACGGGGCGGGATGGACCTGGCCGTCGCTGGTCTTGACCCACACGGTGCCGTCCAGGACGACGGAGGTGAGCTCGGCACCGGTGTCGGGCAGGGCCAGCGGCGCGTAGAACCGCAGGCCGGGGGTGTCGCCCGTGGTGGTCCGCAGGACCGGCATGTCGGTCAGGGGGTCGACGAAGAAGGCATCGACCGGGCGGTCGCCGGCGAGGGCTGCGTGGGCGGCGGTCGGGTCGCACAGCGTGAGCCGACGGACCCACTGCTCGGCGATCGTGCCGGGGCGCAGGGCGAGCTTGGTGAGCGCGCCGAAGGGCAGCAGCCGGGGATCGCGTGCGAGGACGAGTTCCAGAGCGGCGACGGCGTCCGGGTGGCTGCTGGCGGCGATCGCCTTCCAGCCGGCCGCGAGGACCTGGCGGTCGTCGATGGTGGGCAGGGGATGCTGGCTGATATCGGGCCGGGCGCCGATGACGAGGTGGGTGGAGTGCCGTCCGAAGAGCTCGATGTCGTGCTCGGCGTCGCGCACGCGGTCGTTGCGCAGATCGTTGGCCATGTCCGTCAGCACAGCCTGCGCGGTGGCGTCGAAGACGCCGTTCGCCGCAGCCCGGCGCAAGATCTGTTCCCTGGCGCTGGCGGGGACCTCCGCGACGAGAGCCGGGGCTCCAGGATGCCACTGGCGGATGAGCTGGGCGGAGCGCAGCAGGCCGGGCCACCAGGGCAGGTCCTGCCCGGCGAGCTGGGCGACGACGCCCCACTGGGCTTCGTACTCGATCGTCGGGTGGGCGGTGTCGGCGGCAACGAGCGCCGGCCCGCTGAAGCTGATGTCGCCGTAGAGGGCGCAGACGCTGGTCACGCCGTCCGGGTTGCCGCGCTGCGCCAGGTCGGCGGCGACGGCGGATGCGGTCTGGTTCTTGCTGGTGTGGACGAGACGGAGCGTGCCCAGGACGGTGTGCCAGTCCAGCGCCGGCCCCTTCGGGGTGTCCTGGTATCCGGCCCACTTGCCCGGTGAAAGGTCGTCCGGGAGCGGGCGCAGCAGGGCCGCGCCGCGGTGCTCGAATTCGGGGGTCTTGGCGGCCCAGCGGTAGAGCTCGGTGCCGTCCCAGACCTCGTCGTCTTTCGTCGCGAACGGGTCCGGGTCGCTCTCGGGGGTGGGGAAGTCGTCGTACTTCCTGGTGATCCGCCATAAGCCGAAGGCCGTGACGCCGAGCAGGCTCTGGACCTCCGTCTTGGACAGGTAGGTGGTGGTGACGCTCATTCAGGTGTTCCTCCGCGCCTCGTATGCCCGACCGTCCGGCCTGGCCAGCAGCGACCTACCCACATTGCGGCGGTCATGAGCACGTTCAGGGAGCGTCTCTTCGCGCCGTGCGGCAAGGACCACAAGTTGTCTCCTGGATCACTGGAGCCCGGAGAAGTTAAGCTGATCACGAGAAGCACTTCACTCGGCACCGCTGCCTCGGGGAGCCCGCATGCCCACGCTCAGCATCCACTTCGACTCCGCCGTCCTCGCGCACCTGGCCAAGGCCGGCAGCGACGAGACCGTGCACGTCACGCTGACCCTGAGCACCGGAGCCGCACCGGCGACAACGTCGCCGTCCGTCGTCCCCCACGGGCCCCTCGCGGGGCTGATGCAGGCGGGGCTCCTGGCTCCCGACACCGTGCTCACCTTCCACCAGCGCCGGGCAGGCCGGTCCGGGCGCGCCGTGGTGACCGCCGACGGGCAGCTCATCGTCGACGGCCACGCCCGTCCCTTCCCGTCCCCGTCGAAGGCCGCCGAGGCCGTGACCGGCAACATCATCAACGGCTGGACACTGTGGCGGCTGCCCGACGGAACCCTCCTGGACGACCTGCGCCGCGAGCTGGCCACCACCAACTCCAAGTAGCCACAGCCTCGTTTGTCCGTACCTGCCCGGAGAGCAGCCCTTATGACCGTCCAGGAGCACCGGTGAGAGAAGACAAGATCCCGCCGGTCGTGCTGCCGGAGGACCAGCACCAGGAGATCCTCGCCGCCGAGATCCTGCCGGCCTGGACGAAGGACGCCGCCCGGCAAGACCGCCCGGTCGCCCTGTTCGTTTCGGGCCCGCCCGGCAGCGGCAAGACCATGCTGGCCGGCCTCCTCCACACCGCCCTCGACCACCGCGGCGGGGCCGTGCTGGTCGGCCGCGACTTATACAAGGCCGCCCATCACCGCTACGCCGAGCTCCTGGCCGAAGACGTTCGCACCGCCGGCGTGCGGGTCCGGCCGGACACCTGCCGCTGGCAGGACGAGGTCGAGGCGTATGCCCGCAGCCACCGGTTCGATGTCGTGGTGGAGACCGCGCTGGCCGATGCGGAAGATTTCCGTGCCACCGCGGCCGCCTACCGGCAGGCCGACTACTGGATCGAGGTCGTGGCCCTGGCCGTGCCCGAGGCGGTCACCCAACTCAACGTGCTCGACCGCTACGTACGCCAGGCCCAGGCGGGCAACGCCCGCTTCGTGTCCTGGGAGAACCACGACCGGTGCGTAGCGGGGATGCTGCGCACCCTGGAGGTCATCGAGGCCGAGCACCTAGCCGACCGGCTGCTCGTCGTGCGGCCCGGACCCCACGTGCTGTACCGCAACGAGCTCGGGCCCGGCGGGTGGCGTCGCCCGCCGGCGGCGAAGGACACGGTGGTCAACGCCCGGTCGCGGCCCTGGACCGCCGCCGAGACCGGGCACTTTCGCCGGGCGCTGGCCCAGGCCGACCGCCACGCCCACGACCGGCGTCTTCCCGCAGACTGGGGGCTGGCGGTGCAGCGGGATGCCGAGCGAGCCGCCGCCTGGGCAGAGCCGGTGCGGCGCATCGCGCAGCCCCGCACTGGAGCGCCGGGCGTGGACTACCACCGGCTCTCCGCGCACGAGCACCAGTGGATCTTCGACGAGCTCTTCGCCCCCGCCCACCTCGCCGACATCGCGCCGCAGGAACGCCCGGCGGTGGTGTACGTGCTGGGACAACCCGGCACCGCCACGATGGAGACGGTCCGCCTGGTCCTTGCGGCCCTGCCCGGACCGTCGACCTGGCTCACGCCCGGGGACTTCGCGGCCATGCACCCGGACTACTGGCAGCTGATGCAGGACGAGCCGCGGACGGCCGAGCAGCGCATCGGCGCGGACTGCGCAGCGTGGCAGGCGAAGGCCGAAGCATACGTACGAGCGCGGCGCGGCAACCTCGTCCTGGCCCTGTCCCCCGACAGCGCCGGGGAGTTCCTCAGCAGCGCGGCCGGCTTCCGCCAGGCCGGGTACCGCATCGAGGTCGTGGTGCCCGCCCTGCGCGCCGCGGACAGCCGCCAGGCCGGCGCCGCCCGCTACGCACGAGCGGTGCGCAGCGGCCCGGCCTCCTTCCCCAGCGCTGCCCGTCACGACCGGAGCCTTCAGGCCGTCATCGACGCCGTCACAGCGGCCGAGCAGCAGACCGTGGCCGACTCCGTGGTGCTCCTGCGGCCGGACGAGAGCGCCCTCTACCGCAACCACCGCGGCGACGACGGCCGCTGGACCCACCGGGCCGGCGCCGCGCATGCCCTGGTCCTCGAACAGCAGAGGCCCTACACCTTCCCCGAGGCCATGCGATTCCTGAGCGTGCAGCGGTGGCTGCGGGCGGCGCTGCCGGAGTACCGGGACGAGCTGCTGGAAGCCGAGGAGCTCGCGCGACCCCTGCTGCCGGCGCCGTTGCAGCCGCGCCGGCTCGAGCGTCCGGCGCCGCTGGCCGCGCTGCCGCTCCCGGCACAGCACCAGGCCGGGGCCGGGGCTTACGACTCGCTCAGCTTTTTGACGCGCGCCTCGTAGTCTGCGGCGATCCGGGCGGTCTCTTCCGGGCCGGCTCCGGCCAGCCGGTTCCGGTCGGCCACACACGCCCGCTGCCGCTCCAGCAGCTGCTCGAGGCGCCCTTGGTCCGGGGCGGCCGAGCGCCGTTCGGCCAGGATCTGCTGGGTGTACCAGGCGATCACCCGCGTGACGGCCGTGAACGCGTCGTCGGCGGTGGCGTCCGAGCTGCCGTGGGCCGGGTCGCCGGAGGGGCCTGCGGGGTGGGCAGGGTCGTGCACGGGAAGACCGCCTTGGTGTTGGAACAAAGGATCATTGTCGGCCCGAAGGGACAGGCCCGGCAAGACGGACGACCCGGCCCTGCCACGGGTTCGGAGACTGCGCCGGGGGTGGCCAAGAACAGGCCCCAGCCGCGCCGAGTCCGGCTCCGGACCCTGCCACCGGCGCCGGGGAGAGCGTAGGTTGACGCCCAGGTGATCATTCCTGGGGGGAATTCATGGCAGGCCGGGACCTTCGCGCGCTGTTCAGCACCAACGACCACACGCTGGCCGCGGTGGAGGCGTTCACCAACCGCCAGCTGCAGTGGCAGACAGTCGGGGCCGCGCTCGCCGAGCACCTCGAGCGCATCGCCGAGCCCGGCTTCGACCCCCAGGATTTGGAGGCGCCGCGCGACAACGTGGTGAACCTGTACGGCATCGGCGGCATCGGCAAGACCACCTTCTCCCGCGTGCTGGAAGCCGCCCTCACCAGCAGCGAGAACCGCCCCTCCCAGTGGGGCGAACTCGCTCTTCCCCACACGCGGCTGCTGCCGGTGCGCGTTGACCTCGCCCGCTCGGGCGGCACCGACTTCGAACGCATCATCCTCAGCATCCGGCTCGCCCTGGCCGGGCTCGGACGCCCGCTGCCGGCCTTCGACATCGCCCTGCGCCGCTACTGGGACGCCACCCACCCCGGTGAGCCGCTGGACGAATACCTGCGCCGGGGGCGACTCGCCAAATTCGCCAAGGGCCTGCCGCAGCAGATGCAGTCCGCGCTCGGCGAAGTCGCCGGCGCCCTGGCACTCCCCGGCCTCGTCGGCGCGGCCGCGGGCCAGGTCACCACCACCCTGGTGAGGGCACTGCGCCAGCGGCAGCAGACGGTGAAGGCCCTGGCCGGCTGCCACCGCCTGGCCGACCTCCTCGAGGCCGACCCCGATATCGACACCCTCTCCTACTACGCGCACCTGCTGGCCTGGGAGCTCTCGCAGCTGCCGAAGAAGAAGCAGGTCGTGCCGGTCATACTGCTCGACACGTTCGAGGACATCGCCGACCCTCGCCGCGACTTCGAGCGCCTCATCCAGCGCCTGGTGTGGCTGATGCCCGCCGCCCTCTTCGTCATCACCGGCCGCAATCGCCTCTCCTGGGGCGACGCGGCCCTGAACGGCCAGCTCGACTACACCGGCCCCACCAGCTGGCCGGGCCTGGCCGACCACACGCCCCCCGCAGCGCGGACCGCCACGGGCAGCGGCGGCCGCCGCCAGCTGCTGATCGGTGACTTCTCCCCCGAGGACTGCGACACCTACCTCGCCCGCCGGCTCACCCGCGACGACGAGCCCCTGATCAGCCAGGACATCCGCGACGTCATCACCCGCAGCTCACACGGGCTGCCGCTCCACCTCGACCTGGCCGTCATGCGGTTCCTGGAGATCCGCCGCACCCGCACCCCCGAGCCCGGCGACTTCACCCACCCCTTCCCCGCGCTCGTCGCCCGCACCCTCAGCGACCTGCCCTCCGAAGAGCGGCACGTCGCCCGCGCGGTGTCCTTGCTGGACGCTTTCGACGAGACCCTGGCCGCCCGCGCCGCCGGCCTCTCCCACCAGGCCCCGGTGCGGCGCCTGCTCGAGCGGCCCTTCGTCCGCGAGGACCCCTTCGCGCTGTGGCCGTTCCACCTGCACGGCGTCGTCCGCTCCGCGATCCGCAGCGCCGACGACCAGACCGACGACCGCTGGACGACCGCCGACTGGCAGCAGGCTGCCCAGCGAGCCCTGACCGCACTGGGCGAGCAGTGGACCAGCCAGCCCGGCCCCGGCGGCCGGGCCCTGCTCGTCGCCTGCCTGCGCCAGGGCCTGCGCCTCGCCCGGGACCACCGCCTCGACCTGGGCTGGCTCACCGAGGCCGCCTGGGCATACGTCGCCGATTTCGTCTGGGAGCCCGTCGCCCCGCCCGCCGCGGACGAGCCGGCCGACGCGGGGATCCAGACGGCGGCCGACGGCCTGACCGAGCTCCTCAGCGCGCTCGCCCGCCGCCAGCGCGAACACCGTGCCCGCACCGTCGAGCGCCTCACCGCGGTCATCGACACCGGCCTGCTGCCCGGCGACCTGACCGAGATGGCCCTGTACTACCGCGCCAAGGCCGACCGCGACCTCGGGCACACGGCTGCCTCCCGCGACGGGATGCAGCGTGTCGCCGACACGGGCGGCCGCCTCGCCCCCGACGCCCGCCGCGGCCTCGTCCACCTCGCCCGCATGGCCGGTGACTTCCCCGCCGCCCTCGACGCCGCCCGCACCCTCGGCGAGCAAGGGCGCCAGCACCGCGTTCTCGGCGACATCTGGTGGCCCCAGGGCGACCTGTCCCGCGCGGCCGCCACCTACGAAGCCGCCCGCGCCCAGGCTGAGGAGCACTCCCTCGCCGGCGAGCGCGCCATCGCCCAGGCCCAGCGCGCCTTCGTCGCCGCCTTCACCGACCTCCAGCAGGCCGACGACGAGATCACCCTCGCCCGGCAGCTCCTGGACGGCCTCGACCTGCGCGCCACCGCCTTCACCACCGAGATCGCCGCCCTCCTGCGCGACGCCGGCACCACCGGCGTCGAAGACCGGGCCCGAGTGCTGCGCACCGAGATCGACGTCGCCGGGCTCCCCACGCTCCAGACCGCCTTGGAGCTGGCCCTCGCCTTCCACCACGCCGTCCTGGACGCACACGACGACCTGGCCGTCACCCTCTCCCGACTCGGCGACCTCACCCGCAACGGCGATTACGCCTACTACAGCGAGCTCGTCCACTTCATGGCTGACCTCCCCGCCCGGCCGGGATCATCAGCACGGTGGCTCGACGGCGAACAGACCACCCGAGCCCGCTGGCGCACCCTGGTCACCGCCCGCCGGGCTCAGCTGAACACGCCGTCCTAGCCGCCAGGGCCGCCCTCGCGTCCGGCAGTCGGGGTCCTCAGGGCCGGGCCGGGGGCAGGGCACGGTCACGATCCGCGGGCGGGGCGAGGCGGGACAGCCACAGCCGAAGCCGCACCGGTGGGTGGGACCGCAGCGCCCAGAACGCGACGAACAGGCGCCGGACCGGCGGGAGGAGGCGGGCATCCTCCAGCTCCTGCCGCCAGGACGCGAGTGCCATCTCGCGGCCGCAGCGGCGGGCCGCGGCCCGGTCACAAGCCAGCTCGGACCACCACAGGTACGCCACCCACAGCACACCCAGCCCGGCCAGCACGGCGGCGGCCCGGTCCAGTGCGAGCAGACCCATGCACAGCACCATGAGCACCACCCCGACGACCGCGGCGGCGGTCCTGATGTGGGAATCGCGCCGCCGCAGATGGTCGAGCTCGTGCTCCAGGATGTACGGCATCACGGCATTGCGCCCGGGCCACAGCCAGATGAGCCCCAGGGTGACATGCCCGCGCCGTCCGAAGCGGACAGAGGACGCCGCGTTCCACGTGCCGATCCGCCCGCCGGCGACCGAGAGCGAGATCCGCTCCATGCCGGTCTCCCCGGCGAATGCCTCCACCCGTTCCTCGACCCGGCGCATCTGGCCGATCAAGAACTGGGAGTCCTCGTTGCGACCCCCGTCCTTCGCCACCATCACGTCGGGGTCGCGGTAGGTGCGCCAGGTCATGTCCTGCCCGGCCGCGCCCGCCCACACCGTGTTGCCCAGCCCGGAGAACCCGGACCATGCCTGGAGTACCCCGGCCACGACCGCAATCATGATCACGCCAGCGGCGCGCGGTTCCGTCCACCAGCGCAATGCCGCCAGCACACAGCCCAGCGCCACCGTCATGCCCTCCACGCGGTACCGGTACAGCAGCGTGTTCATGTCCATGACGAATGACGGTAGCCGTGGGCACCCCCTCACGCGGCAGAAAGGTCCGGCGAGAGCCGCTCTCGCCGGACCTTTCTTTGATCTTGATGCGCAGCGTGCCTACGCGGTACCGGGGTCCCTGCCCACCAGCGCCGTCAGCAGCTCGACGATCTGCGCCTGATTACGGTCGATCTTCTCGTTAAGGTCGCGCACCTGGCCAGCGAGCTCGCCGACCTTCTCGTCCAGCTTCTCGTCGAGCTTGCCGAGCTTCGTGTCGAGATTGCTGACCTTCTGGTCGAGGTTGCCCACCTGGAGCCGCACGGCGGTCAGGTCGGACTTGACGATCCCGAACTCGCGCTCCGTCGTCTCCTGCGCCTGCTCGTAGCGGCGGGTGAGAGCGGCGATCTCGCTCTGGGCGATGGGGTCCTCGGCCACGCGGGGCTCTCCTGCCAGATCATGAAAAGCGGCGGTCATCAGGCCCCCACGATATCGCGCCCGCACGGGGCCGTACCCCGCCCGTCCGGCCCCGCAGATGCGGCCGGCGGTACTGGTCCGCTTCAGGCTGTAGACCGCAGCAGAGCACGCTGGGCGACCACGGCCGTCGTTCCGGACCGTCGAGCGGCACGCTCGGCACGGGCCCGCCTGAGGGCGGCCGCCTCCGTGGCCGCGGCCTGGCGCCGACGCTGGAGACGGACTGCCTCGAGCGGAGCCGGCACGTCGGCAGGCTCGGTGTCGGGGAACGCCCGGCGGCTGAGCTCGCGCATCGCGGCGGTCTGCCGCTCCACCGCCGCCGCGATCCCCGGGTCGACCCGCTGTGCGGGCGTGACCGACCGGTGCGCGGCGAGCGCCTGGTGGAAGCCGGGCGAGGCCATCTCCCTGGTCTTCA
Organism: Streptomyces sp. NPDC021096; assembly: GCF_040641275.1. Taxonomy (NCBI): domain Bacteria; kingdom Bacillati; phylum Actinomycetota; class Actinomycetes; order Kitasatosporales; family Streptomycetaceae; genus Streptomyces; species Streptomyces sp. NPDC021096. The sequence continues at coordinate 21,386 of NZ_JBFADG010000037.1, forward strand.
CCGGCGCCTCCGTAGCGGCCGGGGCCGCCGGGGTGGACTGCACCGTGTGCTCCCGGGACACGGCGCCGGCGGCCAGGACCCGGATGCTGCGGACCGCCTGCGTACCGGCCGCATCGTTCGCCGCGGCGACGATGCGGGTGCTGAGCAGCCGGAGCTGGGTGCCGTACGCGGGCGAGTCCGGGCGCAGGTCCAGCCGCCCGGACTCCGTGTGGAAGGCGGTCGCCTGGACGTGGGCGGCCAGGTTCGGGGAGACGTTGGCCGCGATGGCCGGCCACTGGTCCAGGACGCTGCCGCCGGCGGCCGGGATGTCCCAGGCCCGGTCGGCCATCAGGCCCTGGAGCACGGTGGCGAACCCCTGCGGGTCCCGGCCGTCGTGCCGTACGGCGCGGGCCCGGCGGCGCGGGGCGCGGGCTCCGGTGGCGCCGCGCTTCTTCGCCGCCTCCCGAGCGGCGTGCAGCATCACCCGGGCGAGGTCGACGCCGCTGATGTTCTGCTCGTGGGTCATGACCACACCTGCCTGACGGTGAGGCCAGCGCGGACGGCTAGCCGGGCGAGAGGGGGCATCGGGTGGTTCTTCGCGCAGAAGGCGAGGCACAGGTCCGGGCGCCCGGTCACGAGCTCGAGGTCGCGGACCTCGACGGCCTTGCCGCCGTGGCGGTGCTGGTCAGCGGGGTAGACCGCGGCACGGACGGGAGCGCTGATGCCGCTGGTCGCCTCGGTGTGCGTGGCCGCCCAGCCGGCGACGAACTGGTCGGCCGTGGTCTCGGCTGTGTGCTGGAGGACGACAGGGTGGTGTACGCCCCAGTCCTGGACGACGTCGTAGCAGGTCTCCAGCAACACGTCGTCGAGCAGCTGCTGATCGGTGACGGCATCGGCGGTCATGATGAGAACCACGACTGGCCGCATGTGCGCCCGGATCCCGGTGACGCGAGCAGCGGGAACAAGCTCGTTGATGCGCTCGACCATCACGTTCGCCGCCAACCGCACGTGCGTCGCGTAGGCCCTCTGGGAGCAGATGACGTGCAGCCGCCCCTTCGCGTCGATACCGGCCGGGTGCAGGAACCGCGCGAGGCTTTCACTACCCAGCGCCGGTACCCACCACCGGGTGACGTGGTCGGTGAACCACGTCGGTTGCTGAAGGCCCAGTGCCTCGGGGCCGTCGCTGCGCGTCGCGTCGAACGGCTGGGTCATGTCTGCCTCCACGTGGTGTGTGCCAGGACCAGGCGGCTGGTGTCGGCCAGGCGCAGCACCTGGTCGACGAACGCGTTGGTGAACAGCCGGCGGGCGGAGGGCTCGCCGTACTCGTCGATGTGGTCGAAGACGATCTGGTGGTCCTTCGCCGCGCGGGTGCGCCAGTCGAGCACCTGCTCGCGGGTCAGCTCCTCCAGCACGAGCGGCGCCTGGCCGACGCCCTCTCCCGCCTGGATGGCCGGGGCAGCGACCCTGGGGGCGAACGCCTCGGCGACCAGGCGCTGAACGGCGGGGGACTTCGGGCCTTGCCAGTCGCCTTCCCACTCCTGGTGGCGGGCCTGCTCCGCGCGGCGGGAGTCCCGGTACGCCTGGACGGCGCGCGCCCGGCCTTCAGCGGTCGGCCACAGGGCCACTGCCCCCTTCAGCCGCCCGGCGAGGAACCCTGACGGACGGTGCACCCGCTCCGGGGCGTCGCCGAGGTCCAGGAACGCGATCACCTCATCGGCGGTCCAGCCCGCGTCCGCGACCTCGCGCAGGATCCAGGCGATCTGGGGCACCGAAGCCCGGCCCATCCAGGGCACCTGTCGGATCAGCTCACCGGCCAGCTGGAAACGGCGCCCGACCGCGTTCAGCTTCCGGCGACCGCCGGCCTTGCCGCTGGACTTCTTCGGGGTGGGGGACTTGCTCTGCCCGCTGGCGAGCTTGCTCTCAGGGGGGAAGGAAGTAGTACCCGCAGTAGAAGCACTTGAGGAACTATCCCCCATTGGGGTGCAACGGGCCTCACCGGAAACAGCCGCCACAGCGCCCTGGTCAGCACCCGTTCGGGTGCCCTTCGACGGGGCCTTCGACGACGTCTTCGAGCGCGGCTTGCGCACCTTACGCGCCGCCTTCTTCGCCAGCTTCGCCATCAGCTCCCGGCCGGCCTCCGCGATCCCGGACACCGCACGCGTGTACTGCGGAGCGTCCTCATCCCGCTGCACCGTGCGGATCCCCAGCGCGACGTCGAACTCGAGCGGGATCATCCGCGCGAACTCGCTGGCCTGCGCCGACTCCCCGCGCACCCGGGTGCCCCGCACGATGTAAGCGAGCAGCCCGGCCTCCCGCAGCATCCCCAGGTGGTACTCCACCGACCGCTCCGACAGGCCGGTGCGGCGCACCAGGTACTCGATCCCCGGACGGCACGGGAACAGCGCCGCGAGCTCCTGGGCGACGCGCACGGTCGTCGGACCGAAGGAGCGCGGACCGTGCGACCGGTGCCGCCGCGGCTGGTACAGCCCGGACCCGGCGACCCAGTGGACCGCCTGCATCCAGGAGTAGCCGTCGCCCGCGATCCGGCCCGACGACGCCGACAGCCACTGCGACGCCTCCGGCACGAAGAGGCCGGGCAGCACGGTGACCGTGTCGGCGTCGTCGACCGACGGGCGCGGAGCGGGCACCATCACGGCGGCCGGTGCCGCCACGGCGCTCACCGGCCCGCCCGAAGAGAGGTTTGAACACGAACCATCCGGCGACCTTGGACCAGATCACCTGTGGACAGCGCCCGGCGTCCAGCGCCCGCGCTGTGGACAGCGGCGAGATGAGCACGGCCGGACAGCAGCGCACCCCCGGCGATCGCCAGGAGGGCAACCGGGGTCCGTGTGACACTCCGACCCCAGGAATCTTCGTGATTAATACCGTGAACAGGACAAACGGGGTGTGCGAATCCCGACACGCGGGAAGCGCGGGGGTCTCGAACCGGGGTGAAACGGACAGAGCCAAGCTGACAGGGGACACCACTCTCGGGCACTATGAGAAACGACCTGCTCTCCATATAGCTGGACCGACCCGAGCCCTCGGGCCCGGCCGAACCAGATGTGCGGATGTGTCAGGTGCCGCCCCCTTCGTGAGAAGAGGGCGGACACCGATCGGGCGGGGGGAGATTTCTCCTCCCCTCCCGGTCCTGCTGAACCGCGAAGCCCCTGTGGTGGGGGCCCCGCGGGTGATGCGATCGGTACTGCTACGGCTGTGGTGGCCTTGGTTAGTGGCCGGTGGTGCATTGGCCCTGGTAAGGGGCCGGGTTTGAAATGAGCGGCTCGGTGAGCCGCAGCTCAGGACCGGCGGGAACCGGGATCTGAGCAGCCGACATGGGTGGTTAATCCGGTCGGTAGACGGGCCGCGCGAGGCCAGCGGGTGGTTAATCCGCTTCTCGGCGCGCGCGGCCGATGACCACTAGGTCATCCCGACCCCCCTTCGGAGGCTGGCGTCGGCATGCCCTCATCCGCCTTCGTGGCCTCCGGATACCGCTCCGCGAGGCGGTTGAGGAAATGCAGATAGACCGCACGGTGCGGACGTCGGGGATGGGTCTGGCCCAACTCCCAGCGGGCTACGGCGAGGCGCTTCACGCCCACGGCCTCCGCGACTTCCTGCTGCGTGAGGCCGGCCGCGAGGCGTAGCTTCGCGCGCACGGGTGGCGGCGGCAGGACGTCGTCCAGCAGGGCGTCGACCCGCTTCAAGCGGTCCGGGTCGGTCACGGCGCAGCCTCTCAAGATCGATGATTCCCTGAAAGATACACGATGCGATCGCCGGATGGGAGAAGCTGTCACCGCGAACTGCGGTCCATCCGATGCCCGATAGGCTCCGTGCCCGTGTCCCGCCTCGCGTTCTTCGATCTGGACGGCACGCTGGCCGACCGGCAGTCGGCACTCAGCGACGCCGTGACCGGCCTGTGCCGCGCCCATGCTCTCCCGCCAGCTGCCGAACAGTGGCTGCGCACCGAGCTGGCCGACCGCGCGAACGCCGCCGACTTCGTCCGGCTGCGAGACGTCTTCGGCCTGGAGGTGCCCGCGGAGCAACTGTGGCACGAGTACGTCGGCCTCATGGCGGCCGCCAGCATCTGCCGCCCTGAAGTCCTCGAAGGACTGGCTCGTCTGCGAGCGTCCGGATGGACGATCGGCATCGTCACCAACGGGGCCAGCGACATCCAGCGCGCGAAACTTACCGCGACCGGCCTCGCCGACCTGGCCGACGGCGTCGCGGTCTCCGGCGACCTGGAGATCCGCAAGCCGGACCTGCGCCTCTTCGAACTCGCGGCGTCCCGCTGCAACGTGAACCTCGCGGACGGCGGATGGATGGTCGGCGACAAGCCCGGGGACGTCGTCGGCGGACACCAGGCCGGCCTGCGCACCATCTGGCTGCGCGGCCGCCCCTGGCCCGACGAGCTTCCCGCTGCGCACCACGTCGTCGGCGACGTCACCGACGCCATCGCCATCTTGCTCAACGAGACGGAGTAGCCCCGTGGACCAGCCGACCGTCGGCATCCTCCACCCTGGCAGCATGGGCGCCGCCGTGGCAGCCTGCGCCGCCACCAACGCGGCCTCGATCGTGTGGTGCGAGGCCGGGCGCAGCCCCGCGTCCGCCGCGCGCGCCGCGCAGTTCGGCCTGACGGCTGTGGCCACGCTGCCCGAACTGGCGGACCGAAGTGACATCGTCATCAGCCTCTGCCCGCCGGCCGCCGCAGAGGACGTGGCCCGCGACGTCGCCGGGCACGGCTTCGCCGGGGTGTACGTGGAGGCCAACGCCATCAACCCCGAGAGGGCGGCACGAATCGCCGGGGTACTCGAGCCGACCGCGACCGTCGTGGACGGCGGAGTCGTCGGCTCCCCGCCCGTGCGCGGCAAGACGCCGACGTTGTACTTGTCCGGGCCGACCGCCGCGACCACCCAGGTCGAAAAGCTCTTCGTGGGCACCGCGGTCCGGACCAAGACGCTGGGCATCGAGGTCGGGCAGGCGTCCGCGCTCAAGCTCGCGTACGCCAGCTTCCAGAAGACCTCGCGCGTGCTGGTGGCACTCGCCATCGGGTTGGCGCGTGAACACGGCGTCGACCAGGAGCTCATCGAGGTCGCCTCGCGGCGCGGCGGCTCGTACCTCTCCGAGCCCGAGTACATCGCCAAGACCGCGGTACGAGCCTGGCGATGGGGCCCGGAGCTGGAGGAAGCCGCCGACATGCTCGCGGCCGCTGGCCTCCCTCCGGAGATGCTGCGTGCGGCCGCCTCGACGCTGGCACGGTGGAACGACGCCAAAGACGCCCGTGAGCTCACGCTCGCCGACGCCCTCAACCGGCTCGTCCAGCCGTAACCCGGGTTCATGCCGTCGCCGCTCCCGCTCGTCGGTCCAGCAGCTGGTCGATGAGCCGGGCTGACTCTTCCGGCGATGCGGTCGACGTGTCCAAGGTGAGGTCCCACACCTGGTCCGGGTGGGCATCGACGTCGTCCTGCGTGGCCTGCCACGCCTTGATCCGGGCCTTGGTGTCCGCGTCGCCGCGCCCGACCGAACGCACCTCGGTCTCCTCCTGGGTGCACCACAGCAGCACGGTCGTCCACCGCGCCGGGTACGCCTCGATCACCGCGCGTACCCCTTCGATCTGCCCCAGGTGCAGCACGGGAACGAGGCCGGCGGCGACGATCTCGTCCAGGCCCGGCTTGTCCACCACGTACGTGTTGCCGTACCGGGAGTTGGCGTAGATGACGTCCCCGGAGGCTTCGAGCGCAGCCAGATGCTCCGCGGTTCCCATCCGATAGCCGCTCGTCTTCCCGCTGCCGACCTTGAGGCGTTGGAAGAGCGCGTACGTGGAGTCGAGCTCGGTCAGGGCCCGGGTCACGGTGTCCTTCCCGGCGGCGGGTGGGCCGCACAGGATCACAGCGGTAGGCAGAGTGGTCATGCGTACATCCTCCCGAGGGCGAGCTTGGCCTGGTCGGCCAGGCTCACTGCGGAGCCCAGCCGGTTGTCGACGACGAAGTGATCCACTTTCGGCGCGAAGTCCACGTCGACGCCCTTGACGTACTCGTCCCAGTTCGCCAGCTTCCAGGCGTCCCGGGCCGCGCTGCGGAAGGTGATGTACTCCTTCATGCTGTCGTGATCGCACTTCACCCAGATCACGGCCATCTCCGCGCCGAACGACCGGCACCGGTTGCTCGTCCGCTGCAGCCAGGTCGGATCGGAGAACTCTCGCAGGAACGGGGCGTCGAGCACGGTACTTATCCCGGCCTTGATGTTGTCGAACGCCGACTCCATCAGGCACTGGTACTCCGGATCCCGTGCCTTCTCCAAGTACAAGGGGGTGTGCCGGTCGTGCGGGTCGCCGCCGTGGGCCACCAGCAGGGCCTCCACCAAGGGCCGGGTGAGGCTGTCCTTGTCCAGCCGCGGCCACCCGGTCAAGTACGAGATGAAATCGGCGAGCTCCGACTTCCCGCTGCCCGCATACCCGCCGACCAGCACGAGGTGCGGCCGGTGCGGGTCACCACCGGTGTGCCGCCGACGCCAGGCATCCAGGATCCGGTGACGTAGGCCGTGGTGGTCGACCTGTCCGCCGGGGGTGATCTGCAGCAGAGCCGACTCCACCGCCAGGACGTGAGCCCCTGTCACCTTGTCGTTCTGCGGGGTCAGCCCAGGCAGCTGTGACTGCTCCTCGTGTGGAAGCCGGCTGCGGAACCCCAGCTCCCACGGCGTCGCGTTGTACAGCAGGCAGTACACCCGCTGGTAATGCGGGTTGGGGTAGGACTTTCCCGATTCGTGGTTGGAGATCGTCTGGAAGTTCGCCTGGAGCCGGATCTTTGCAGCCTCCGCGACTCCCCGCAGCTGTTCGCCGGCCGCCTCGAGGGTCAGCCCGTGCGCTTCACGGTGTTTCCGGAGCGCGCCCGGCACCCACCCAGGGTGTTCTCTTGCCACGTCGTGCCCGCCGATCGTCTCCATGTCCTGGAGGCTAGGGCTGCCTCGCGGGACGCCGGTATCACTGCCTCGTTGAAGGCTTCGTTGAAAACAGCCCCTGAGCTGCACTGATATCCATGAACGTAGTGCGGCACAGAGGGGGAATCCGTCATTTCAGGCCGAGACCAAATGCGCTGCCGTCGCCTCTACCAGCTGCTTCTCCTGTCCCTACACGCGATTTCAACGAGCAGCACCACTCCGTTGAAGCCAGGGTTGAAGTAGACCCGAAGCGCATCGTGATACTCCCGCACCTCGAACCCCTGTTGAGTTGTCGCACCAAAGATCGCAGCTCGCAGGGGGCTTCCATGCACTGCCGCTCACTACCGCCGTCGCACTGGCCCACCGGGCCGCTTGCGACGATGTCAGTCATCGCGCCTTTGCTCGATCCTGTCCAGACGTGCGGAGAGTTCCGCGACCTGGGACTCAAGAGCCCTGAGACGGGCAGTTGGGTCCAAGTCGGCGTTGCTCTTGGTGCCGCTGACGAACGAGCCGCGGCCTTGATGGGAGTAGATCAACCCGGCGGTGCGCAGCTCGGTCAGAGCTCGCTGGACCGTGCCCGCCGCGACGCCGTACTCCTCTGCCAGCTCTCGGGTGCTCGGCAGCTTTGTGCCGGCCGTGAGTCGCCCGAGATGGATCTTCTCGCTGTAGTCCTGGACGATCCGCTGGTATGGCTGCACGGCCTCGTTGCTCATGAGCGACATCGTAGAGCGACCCCCTCGACCTAGCTAGCTTTCATAGCTTCACCAACTTGCTTGACACACCCCGGACTGTATCAGGTAAGTTAGCAATGTCGATGAAGTGGAGGCGGCTGGAACCTCGCCTCCTGACGAGCCAGGTCCTCGCGGACCCGGCTCCCTCACCCGGAACCGCGCCCACCCGCGGCGCCGGATGAGGGAGCCGGACCACCGGTCCCCTGCAAAGCACCCTTGAAAAACAGCAGTTGCCGCCAGCTTGAGCGCAGCGGCCGGGGTCGAGCCCTCGCTCCCCCAGCCGTCGGTAGCTGTACCGAATAGATCAACCACACACCTTGCACAGCGCTGCTGCGCTGTCTGTCCGCCAGGCCACCGGAAGGTCGGCCCGGCCTGGCGGGCGGACAGCGCAGCACCAGCCCCAAGGAGGTCTGATGTCGAAGAACCGCGTCCGTACCAAGCGCAACAACAGCCGCAAGCCCCTCCTGCTCAGCTCGCTCAAGCCGGAAGAGTTCAACGTCCGCCCCGGCGAGGAGAAGACGCTGCTCTGCCAGGACTGCCGCTCCTGGCACCGGATCATCGGCTTCACCACGCTCAAGGTCGACGAACACGTCGGCACCGAGCACGGTCACGGTCGGCCGGAGGACCGCTGCCCAGGAAGCAACCAGATCGTCGTCGTCGACATCGACGTCAAGGCGTGGCAGGCCCGTCAGGACCGTCTGCTCCGCGACGCGGTGCCCGCCGAGACGCGGCGCGCAGCCCGGCAGTTTCACAAGCCGCTGGGAGCGCCGCCGGTGCCGGTCCACCGCATCGCCGCCCCTCGCCCGCCCGAGCGCAAGGTCCCCCGCGCTGCTCAGTGGCGACGCGTCGAGTCGGCCGTGCGTCGGACCGACGAACAGCGCCTGAAGGCCCGTGGCGTGCCGCTTGAGGTCCCTGACCTCACCACGGACGCAGTCCGCCAGGAGCTGGCGCGCCAGTCGTAGCCGCGCACTCTACGAACAACCACGGCCGTTGCCACCTCGAACAGGGTGGCAGCGGCCGTGGCTGCTCGTACGGCAGCCGACTGAAGCGGACCGATCCACACCCTTTATAGAAGGGGCATCAGATGACCACGACCCCGATCCCCAGGACGGCGAAGACCGCCGCGGCCTGGCTCGCCGAGGCCGACGACCTCTACGCCAGGGCCCGCGACATCCTCTTCGTCGCCGGTGACACCAAGCTCCTGCTCCACCGTCAGAGCGCCGAGGCCGCCGCGGCACTTGCCCAGCTCGCCGGGTACGCCCGCTCCCGCTCCCTCGACCTCACCACCGCCGAGTGCCACATCTGCGAGGGCACCGGCCAGATCGGCACCTCCACCGGCGTCGCGCCCTGCTACAACCGCGCCGCCCACCGCTAGATCCCGCTCCGGCCCCGGCGCTCTGCCGGCGGCCGGTTCGGGCGGCGCCCGGTACGCGTCCGGCCTCACACACTCCCCGAGGCTGGGACGGGGTTCGATTCCCCGGCCGCCCACGCACCACGGCACGAAGAAGGGCCCCCGGGGCGTGCATCCCCGGAGGCCCGCACGGACCGTCTCCACCACCTACGACGAAGGAGTCCGCGTGGTCACCATCATGCCCGAGACCGCCCTGCCGGTCCGCGCCGAGGACGCCATCGGCGAGATCGAAGACGCTCTCGCCGGAGCCCTGGAACTCGTCTCCGCCGTCGGGGCGCTGCACCCCGGCATCGAAGTCAGCTTCAGCGTCGAGGCCGGCTGCCTGGCCGCCGACATCCGCCTCACCGCCGACACCCGCCACCTTCTCCCCCGCCTCGCCCGGCACTTCTCCTCGCCCGGCTGGTGCATGCCCGCCCCCGGCGTCGCCCGGGCGGTGAGCACCATGGCGGGCGGCAGGGTGTCCGTCACCGTGACCGGCCCCGGCCCCGACCCCGAGGTGACGGCCGCGATGAAGGCCACCACGGCCACCGCCGACGCCGCGGTGTGGCTCGACCCCGAGCTGCGCGCCGCCTTCGACGCCAACCGCGCCGCCGAGATCACCGGGGGGCGGGCCGCATGAAGTTCCTCAGCCGCAGGCGCTACCGCCAGCTCCTCGACGCCGAGGCCGCCGTGCTGAAGCTGACGCGCAGCGTGGAGAACACGCGCGTGATTCTCAAGGCGGGCGATCGCCTGCTCGCCGAGAAGAACGAGACCATCGCCGCGCAGGACCGCACGATCGCCTCGACCGAGCAGGCCCTCAAGCAGGCCGAGGAAGACGCGACCGAGTGGTCCACCGCCTACAAGGAGCAGGCCGACGTCCTGCGCCAGACCCGCGAGGCCCTCACCGCCGCCTCCGCCGACGCCGCCGTCGCCCTCCACGGCGAACTCAAGGTCCACGTTCTGCAGCGCGGCAAGGACATCGTCGGGGTCCGGCGCAGCAAGGAGGCGAGCGTCGCCCTCGCCCACCGGATCGACAGCAACGTCACCGACGACCCCGACCGCTGGACGTACCGGCCCGGCCCCGTTGCCGACGACCAGTTCCGCAGCACCGCGTGCACCATCCCGGCCAGCAAGGAGGCGTCATGACCAGCCGCAGCCGCCGCTCCCGCATTGCCCAGGGGGCGCACTACTTCGTCGGCCTGGTCGCCCCCGCCGCCCTGGCCGCCGGCTTCATCGACCTCTCCCTCCGTGTCCCCGACCGCATGCTGCGCCCCGTCCACCTGGGCGGCCAGGACCACCACGCCCTGGTCGCCGTGGCCACCGTGGCCGTGCTGTTCGCCTGGTGGGAGTTCGCCGCGCCGCCGCTGGACCGGGCGATCGAGCGTCGCTACCTGGCCGGTCTCCCGGTCCGCGAGTGGCTGGACCACCTGGGCCTGACCCGCGCGTGGCAGCGACCGGCCCCGACTCCCGCCGACTTCCAGCGGGCCCACGGTGAGTCGTCGACGTGGTCGGCGATCGAGTTCGAGCAGCACCAGAACCTCGCCCTCGGCCAGGCCCGCCCGTACCAGCAGCCCGCCGTCGGCCCGGCCCCCCAGCGCCTCGCGCTCGCCCCGGCCCCGCAGTACCAGAACCAGGAGCACCACGCCGGATGAACACCACGGGTGTCATCGACCTCGCAACCCTCCGCCCCCTCCCGCCCCCGGAACCCACCCCGTTCGAGCTGCTGGCCGTGGCCGAGCAGCACGCCGAGGCCGAGGCGGACCGGATCATCACCACCGCGCAGGCCCGCGCCGAGGACACCATCGCCGCCGCCCGTGCCGCCGAGGAGGCGGCCGGGCGGCGGCTGGACGCGGCCCGCGCCGAGCAGGACGAGGCGGCCAAGGCGCTCGACCACACCCGCAAGCGCGCCACCGAGATCCTGGCCACGAACCGGGAGATCACCGACGGCATCCGACGGCAGTTCGATGCCCTCCTGGCCGACGCGGCAGCGGTCGCCGGTCAGCTCACCACCCGGGCGCACCAGCTCCGCGAGGAGGCCGCCGACACCAACGCCAAGGCCGCCGCCGCTCTGGAGGCGGCCACGGCCGAGGCCGAGCATCGGGTGCGCGAAGGCTGGACCGAGGCCCACCGCCTGGTCGAGCAGGCCCGGATGGAGGCCGCCACCGTCGCCCACACCGAGGCCCTGGCCCGGCAGCGGGAGAAGACCGAAGCGGAATCCGATCTGGAGGAAAAACGGAAGGCCGTCCTCACCGAGGTCGAGGAGCTGCGCGCCACCGCGACCGCCGAGGCGGCCGCGGTGCGCAAGGCGGCCAAGGAGGAGGCCGCGGGCGTCACGGCCAGGGCCCGCACCTTGCTGGAGCAGGCCCACGAAGGCCACGACAAGCGCACGAAGGCCGCCGAGTCCGAGGCCGAGAAGATCCTCGACGATGCCCGGCACAAGGCCGAGGCGGCCCTCGCCGACGCCCGGCGCAAGACCGAAGCCGCCGCCGCTGCGGCACGGACCACCGGGGAGGAGGCCGTCCGGAAGGCCGAGCAGGTCCTCGCCGGTGCCCAGGCGCAGGCGCAGGAGATCCGGGCCGCTGCCGACGACCTGATGGCCCGGGCGGAGAGGCACTCCAAGTGGTGGGTCGGCGTCGCCCGCAAGGCGCGGGCCATCAGGGGCTGGGCCGACCGTACCTTCGGCAAGCTCCTCAAGACCCTGGCGAAGATCTGCGGCTTGGGCATCGCCGCCGTCGGCGAGTACCAGCTCGCGATGCTCGCAGGCTTCGGCCCCTACCTCTCTGTCCTCTTCCCCGCGGCCTTGGACCTGTACGTGATCTCCACGTACCGCAACGCGAAGAAGGAGGCGAAGGGCTTCCAGGAGAAGCACGTCGCGGTGCTGCTCGCGGTGTTCTTCAACGGCATCGACCGGCTCGCCGAGCAGCACGTGATCGCTCTCGGCGCGGACGGACAGGCGCCCTGGTGGCTGCTGCTGGCCGTCTCCTCGATCGGCCCGGTCGTCGTCTGGCGCGTGCACGAGCTGGAGAAGGACCGGCACCGCATGGAGGCCGGCACCGGCACCCCGGCCGGTGGGAGCACCGGTGAAGCACCGGGCGGCGCCACCGGTACTACCGCCTCCACCGGCACCGGTAATCCCGCCTTCGCCAGCGGCGGTACTACCGCTTCTACCGGTACCGGTGATCCGGCTTCTACCGGTGGCGGTAGTGCGAGCGGCAATCCGCGTTCTACCGGTACCGGTAGAACGGGCTCCACCGGTGGCGGTAACCGCACCGGTAACGGTGGCCGCCACCGCAGCAGCACGGCCGGTAAGGCCACCGGTAGCAAGCGGGCCACCGCTCAGCAGCGCGAAGCCGTACGGGCCCGCGTCGCCGAGATCATCGCGGCGGGCGGAACCCCGTCACCCACCGCTCTCGCCGCCGAACTCGGCGGCGAGGTGGACCCCGAGTGGGTCCGCAATCAGATCCGCGCCGTCCGCGCCGCCTGAGCGCGCACGGCGAGCAAGCCGCGGGCCGGGCCCGCCTTCTGCCCCCGCACGACGGCGGGCCCCTTCCTCGAGAGGAGATCACCACCGTGACCGAGATCGAGCACGTCGCCGAGGAGACCTTGAACCGTGTCCCCGCGGAGTTCCGGCCGCTGCTCAACCTGGACCACCTGACCACCTTCACGCTGGACCGCCAGCGCGAGCACAACAACGACGTCTCCGGCTACGAGGCCGGGTACGTCGTCTTCCAAATCGCCCTGCGTTCGCAGCACATCGACGGCGACCACCGCTTCGCCGCCCGCCTGCGGGCCCGCAAGGTCGAAAAGCACTGGAGGGCCCTGGTGAAGGCGTCGCGGGACGCCGCGCAGGCGATGGAGTCGCTGCGCCTGGCCTACGCCGACCACGTGCGCGTGGTGCAGGCCCTGCCCGGCGAGCGCGCGCAGAAGAAGGCCGACCGGGAGCAGAAGAAGGCCAGCCGCCGCACGTCGGTGAGCGCGCTGGCAGCGAAGTCGCTGCACAAGACGGCCGCGTCGATGGCGCCCCGCCCGCCGGAGGGCGAGGTCACGGACGGTGAAACCGGAGCGCACGCATCCGACCCCGCGGCCGGTGCCCGGGTGGTCCGCGGCGTGAACGACCTCTTCGACCGCAAGGGGGCCTGACGGTGTCCCAGATGCCCACGGCCGGCGAAGCGCGGGCCGCCCGGCGCAACGCGCACTGGCAGGACCGCCAGCGCCGTCAGATGGAGCAGCGCGGCGACGCGGGCCTGGCGGAAGCCTGGTACGACCGGGTCCGCACGATCTGCAAGGACCGGGCTGAGGCGGGCGATCCGGAAGCCTGGCGCGACCTCGCGCGGACCCTGGAGAACTGGGTGGAGCGCCAGACCAGCCGTCACGGCACGTAGCGGTCATCACCATCATCATCACCCTGGGGCGGACCGGGTCCGGGGGTCAAGGCGGGCGCGCGGGCGCATGGGCGCGCGGGCGCGCGAGGATCCCTCACCTGGTCACTCCCTGTCAACCCTCTGGAGAAGCCCGTGGCTGACGACAACCGGAGCGCGGACGGCGGCGGAACCGTCGTCTCGTTCCGCCCCCGCGGAGGCGCCTCACCGGGGCTCCCCCCGCTCCCGGGCGCGCCTCCCCCGGCGCCGCCCACCGCCCCGCCGCCGCCCCCGGACGACACCGAGCCGGACGGCGACGGGGCGGCCGCACCTCCGGCGCCCCGCCGCCGGCGCTCGGTGGCCGACTCCCTGACCGCCCTCACGCCCTCCCTCCCGCCCGCTCCCGGCGCTGCCGCCCCGGCCGTCACGCTCCGTACGGAGGGCCTGGACCCCGACGACGAGGACGGCGAGGAGGAGGCCGATGGTCCCGGCCTCGGGACGCTCGGCCTCGCGGCCGCCCTGGCCGTCGCGCTGGCCGCCCTGCGGGGCACCGCCACCGCCCTGCAGGACCGGCGGCAGCGCCGCTTGGAGAAGGAGGCGGAGACGGCGCCGCTGCGCGAAGCCCGCCTCAAGAACCAGCTCGCCGGCGAGACGGCGGCCGCCAAGCACGGCCTGGCCATGCAGGGCCTGCACGACAAGGCCGCCCAGCGGCGCGCCAAGGCCCTGCCCTCCAGCCACGACTACGGCCGCAAGGCCCTGGGCGGCGGCCGCGGTTCGCTCACGGGCGGCGGTGGACGCAGCAGCGGCAGTGGTGGCGGTGGTCGCGGCTCTGGCGGCGCGGGCCGTCCGGCGAAGCACGGCTCGACCGGCGCGGGCAGCGGCGGCCCGAAGCAGAGGACCGCACCCGGCGCCACGAAAGCCCCCTCGGGCAGGACGACCTCCCCCAGCACCGGCGGCGGTGGCCGCGGCGCCGCGTCGAAGGGCTCCGGGGCGGCGGGGCGGACGGCCCCGAAGAGCCCGGGGAAGGGCATCGTGGCGCCTTCGAACGGCCGCTCGCAGGGCGGGAAGCACAGACCGTCCCTGGAGCGGGCCAGGGGCCGCAACGAGCGGCGTGCGGCCGCCCAGGCCGCCCGCCAGCAGAGGCGCGGCGCCCGGCACGCCGCCGGCCTCGAAGAACGGGCGCAGGTACGGGGCGCGTCCCGCCAGCGCAAACAGGCCGCTCAGGAGGCCCGCCGCGCGGCGAAAGAAGCAAAGCGGAACGGCAAGCGGAACGAGAAGAAGGCCGCCGACGCCGGCCGCGTCACGCTCGGCGAGGCCACGGTCAAGGAGATGCGGCGGCGGCTGAAGAAGCGCCGCAAGCACCTCGACCCGCCCGTGCTGAGCAAGGTCAAGCGCAAGAAGAAGGACAGCAAGGGCAAGGACGGCGCGAAGCCGGCGGTGGCCAAGGTCGACCTGACGAAGAAGCCGAAGCCGGGCTCCGGCCCGGCCCCGAAAGTCGACCTCACCAAGAAGCCCAAGGCCCCTGGCCCGGGCGCGGGCAGCACCGCTCCCAAGGTCGACCTGACGAAGAAGAAGGCGAAGAAGCCCGGTCCGGGCGCGGGCGGGACGGCGGCTCCGAAGGTCGACCTGACCAAGAAACCCAAGACCCCCAAGACTCCCGGGGCGGGCCCGGGGAGCGCGCCTCCCAAGGTCAATCTGAAGAAGAAGCCGGGCAGGCCCAAGGGGCCCACTCCGGGCCGCGGCAAGGGCCGGGGCACGGGAGGCGGCAAACCGGCCAGCGGCGGCGGCCCGTTCGCCCGGCACAAGCAGCGCCGCAAGGACCGGACCCAGCGCGCGGGCCAGCGGGCCAAGGCCAAGGCAGGCCAGACCGGAGGCACCACCGGAGCAACCGGCCCCGGGGCGTGGACCGGCGGGGCGCGGCGCAGCGCCTACGACTCCATGCGCGCCACCGACCCGTTCGGACAGACGGTGATCACGGTGGAGAGCCTGCACGTCCCCGGCTCCCGGGCCCGCCGCTGGGAGCCCGCCGCCGTGACCACCGGGGCCCGGGCACTTCCCGTCGGCACCGGCAACACCAGCACCCCGATCGCGAAGGAGGCATCCGTGGGCACCGCGCCCGCTGTCACCACCCCCATGCAGGCCGGGATGAGCGCCGAGCACGCCACCGAAGTCACGCTCGACGACGTCATCGACTTCCTGGACACGGTGGTCTCCCAGGCGTTCGCCACGCACGACGAGTGCGTCGTTCTCGCGGGCGAGGCGAAGGAGATCCGGTACGCGCTCGACGAGCTGGCGGCCGTCCTGGCCGCCAAGCACAACATCATCGGCACCGTCACCGGCCGCGCGATGCACAAGCTCGCCGAGTCGATGGAACTGCTCTCCCGCAAGGCCGAGGAGATGCAGACCGAATCCCTCAACGGCGCCGAGACCTGCGAAGTGGCCAAGACCGAGATGGACGACGCCTACCGCCCGTACACCCAGGCCACCGCCGACGCGGGCCTGCGCACCCCGTCCGCGCGCATCCACAACGAGCACTAGGAGGCCGATTGTGTCCGGCGACATCGTTCCCCACGGCGGGGCGCTCCCGGCGATCCCCGCCGACGGCGAAGGGCTGGGCTTCCTCGCCCTCGGCGCCCGCGTCACCGCCCTGACCACGCAGGCCCTGCTGCTGAAGGAGAAGGTGTGGGCCCTGCAGCGGCGGATGAACAGCAACGCCGACAAGGCCAGCCACATGTCGGAGATGTGTGACGCGGCCGAGGTCGACCCGCAGCACACCGCGCTCATCCTGGAAGGCTCCGCCGCCTTGCGGAAGGTGGCCGACGCCTCCGGCGACCTGGCGAACGCGGCCGACGTCATGCAGACCGACGCGCAGGGCTTCAACGACGCCCACCAGGGCGAGTACGGCGGCATCCACGAGGTGTCGCAGTCCTCGCGCTTCAAGCAGCCCAAGCCCGGCTTCAACGAAGTCAAGTAGGAAGCCGTGGGAGAACCGCTACCCGTACCTGCACTTCGGGGGACTGAGGGAGATTCATGTTAAGCACCGTTATCGCCGTGCTCGGTACCCTGCTCGGCGCCGTCGTCGCCGGGCTCCTCCAGCACCGCGTCGCGCGTACCGCCCGCGACGACGCCCGCATCGACCACCGCCGCGACCAGGAGCTGACGGCGGTGACCGACTTCGCGTCGGCCATCGCCAGCCACCGCCGCGCGATGACCGTCCGCGAGGAACTGCGGCTCACCGGAGCCGACCTGGACCGCCTCACCGAGGCCCGCGCCGAGTCGCACCACACCCGCTCGGCCATCGAAGCACCCAAAGTCCTGGTCGCGGTCCTCGCCCCCTCGCTCGCCCCGGCCGCGGAAGAGGCCGCCCAGGCGTCCTACGCGATCCGTAACGCCGCGAACCTGGAAGAGCTCGCCGCGCTCCGGGAGGACGCCATCAAGGCCGCCGATCGCTTCGTGGCCGCTGCCGCCCACCGCTTCGCCTAACAAGCAGGGCCGCCCACGCATCGCAGGTGCCAACCGAACACCCCGCCCGCCTCTGATCGCGGAGCGGACACGCAGCCCCAGGAGGGGGCCCGGTGCACGGCCGGGTCCCCTCCCCTCTTTTTGCCCCGGAGGGGACATGACGACCGAGATCGTGAAGGCCGAGCCCGTCGCCGAGGAGCGGGGGCTGACACGCAAGACCGCACGCCGCCTCGCCCGGGCGGAACGACTGGTCTACGGCGCGGCCGGCACCTGGGCCGCGATCGGACCGACCCTGGAACTGCCCTGGTGGGCCCACGGCGCGGCCATCGTCACCGGCGCCGTCGCCGGATGGCGGCTGTGGCGGCGCATGGAGGGCGACGACTGGACCGGCCAGCTGACCGCCGCGATGCGGACGCTGCCGGTGCTGGGCTGGTCCGCCACCTACACCGCCAGCCTGCTCGCCCCCGTCTTCCACTACCCCAACGGCTGGCCGATGCTCGGCGCGGCGGCCTGGACGGCCGTCATGGTGCCGATGGCCCCCTTCACCCGCTCCAAGGGGCTGCGCCAGGCCGCGGAGAAGCTGCCCGTCCTCCAGGAGCCGCAGCCCGTCGGGGAGCCCGAGCCGGTCACCTTCCAGGACCACGTACGGGTGCTGTGGGCCCGGGCCCAGGTCACCGGCGAGACCGAACTGCACGGCATCCGCCAGTACCAGGCGGGCGAGCCCGACTTCGAGGCCGTCATCCTGGCCCCCGCCGGCCACGCCATGCCGCCCGCCCTGAACAAGCGGGCCATCGCAGCAGTCTTCGACGTCCCCGAAGATGCCGTCGACACCAGGGAACTCCCCGGATACGGCCCCGGCCGCCTCGCCGTCCAGGTCGCCCCCCGCCTCGCCGAAGCCCGCCACCACGCCCAGCTCCACGCGGCGATCGAGGAGACCCCCGGGCAGGCGCTGGAACGCATGTGGGCCGAGCACGTCGACATCACCGGCGGCGCCGCCCCCGGCGTCGACCTCGTCCAGCACGACATCGGTGAGGACCAGATCCGGCTGTGGATCTCCTCCGCCCGCGGCCAGACGCTCAGCGTCAACCACGCCAAGCTCTGCAGCGCGCTGGAGATCGACGACACCTCCCGCCTGGTCATGGAGGGCGCGGGCCCGCGCGAAGCGGTCGTCTACATCTACCGCGCCAACCCGCTGCTCGAGGTCCGCGCCCCCACGCGCGAGGACCTGAGGATGGACGAACGCGGCCGGATCAGTATCGGCGTCGCCCACGACGGCAGTGTGGCCCGCATCCAGCTGTTCAACTTCGACACCGGCCGCGCCCAGCACGGCATCGCCGCCGGCACCACCGGCGCGGGCAAGTCCGGCCTGATGCGCCTGCTCGGCGCCGCCCAGCGCATCTCCGGCGTCATCTCCTGGATGGCCGACGTCCAGGGCGGCATGTCGATGCCGGAGATGGAAGGCCGCATCGACTACTTCGCCAAAGGCCCCGTCGAGACGATGAAGCAGCTGCGCGCCCTGCACGCCGTCAAGGTCTACCGCGAGAACCACAGCTCCGGCCGCGGCGACTTCGACTTCCACGGCCAGTGGCGCGTGATCCAGTGGACCGGCGACGAGATCAACCGCCTGCTCTCCTCCCTGGACCAGGACATCCGACGGGAAGCCGCCTGGATGATCGGTGACCTGCAGAAGACCGGCCAGAAGGTCGGCATCGGCGTCGACCTGTCCGTCCAGTCCCTCCACCTCAAGGAGCTCGGCGACAACCACGAGATCCGCGAGAAGGGCAAGGAGGGCCACGTCGTCATGCTGCGCACCGCCTCCTCCTCCACCCAGGGCATGGGCCTGGACGGCATCGCCCCAGCGGGCGCGCACATCTCCCCCATCCCGGAACGGATCTACCAGGGAGCGGGAGCGAAGGAACTGTTCGAGGGCACCGCAGCCACCGAGGGCGTGCCGACCCCCGGCATGGGCTGGCTGATCACCGAGGGCAAGGCGACGCTTTTCAGGACCTTCGTCCTCAAGAAGGTCGCCGGCCGCTACCCGCAGCTCGAAGAACTGATGGACAGCTGCCCGATGCCGACCCTCACCCCCGGCGAAGCCCGCGCGGCCGGCGCCACCTACGCCCGCCGGAACACCACCGCGCCGGTGCCCGAGACGCCGCAGCCTGCGGACACCCCGTCAGCGCCGCTCGACGTCGCCACGGGCCTGCCCGGCCTGACCAAGGAACTGGAACACATCGTGGACGTCCTGGAGGCCGCGCGCGACAAGACCCCCGACGCCGAAGCCCCGTCCCCGTACGCCGCCGCGGCGAAGGCCCCCACGATCCGCCAGCGCATCCTCGCCGCCCTGGCCGACAAGCCCGAGGGCCTGGCCCTCAAGGACATCCGTGCGGCCGTCGGCTGCGGCATCGAGGGCGGCCCCGCCACCCGCAGCGTGAACAACGAAGTCAGCACGCTGGCCACCGAGGGCGCTCTGATCAACCTCGGCAGGTCCGTCTACCGCCTGCCCTAACCCACGCTCACCCGGGACCGGCTGGCCGAGCCGCTGGTCCCGCTCCCGGCAACCACCACGAAGGAGACCGTTTCCGTGGCCGTCAGCGTCAGCGCCGTCTTCATCCTGCTCGTCATCGTGATCATGCTTATGCGCTTCGGGTACATACGCGGCGGCAGCGCCATCGTCTGCATCCTGCTGGGCTTCTTCCTCGCCTCCACCGGGCTCGCCCCCGCCATCAACCAGAGCGCCCAGGCCCTCGCCCACGCGCTCGGGGCCATCCGCCTCTGACTGCCCTCTGAACACGCCGCGGGGACCGGCCTCCCGTCACAGGACGCCGGTCCCCGCAGTGCTCGCTACAAGGAGCCCACCCATCATGGCCGACCCCGTCCCCTACGTCAGCACCCCGCACCAGAACGCCTACCCCGTCCCCGCACCGCGCGGCGAAGTCGAGCTCTACGGCGTGCGCGTCCCGGCGGCCGTGGAGATCACCATGCCGGACGGCCGGGTGATGTGGGCCCACGAAGTCGCCCCCCGCCTCGAACCCGCCCCCGCCCACCAGGCCGGCGCCGTCCAGCCGGTGCCCGGGTGGGCAAAGGGAGTGTGCCTGGCCGCCGTCGCCCTCTCCGGAACGGCGCTGGCCATCTCCCTCGCGCTGCGCATCGCCGCCCCCGCCGTGACGGAGGTCTCGACCGCCATGACCGCGCTCTCCACCCTCACCCCGTTCGTCGTGCTCATCGCTGCCGTCGTCGGCTGGATCGTCATCCGCCTGCGCACCGCCACCGCGGCGAAGGCTGGTACCGAGCAGCAGCCCGAGCCGGCCCCGGTGTTCATCCACGGCCAGGGCGGCACCGGCGGCCGCCTGCTGTCCCCCGGCGGCACCGGGGTGCGCATCAAAAACCTCCACATCAACCGCTGAGCAGAGCACACAACCACCGCGGTCCTGGCCCTTCCCGGCCGGGGCCGCCCCATGTTCATGAAGGGAACCGATGGACCCGCTGAACCTCGAACCCGGCACCCTGTGCGTTCTCGTCGGCCCGCCTGGGTGCGGTAAGTCCAGCTTGGCCTCCCACTATCCGGCCAGCTGGCGCGTCTGCCTGGACGCCTACCGCAAGCTCGCCACCGACGACGAAGCCGACCAGTCGGCCACACCGGTCGCAGCCCAGATCCAGAACCTGCTCTTGGACGCCCGCCTCTCCCGGAACCTCACCACCGTGGTCGACAGCACCAACATCTACCTCCACGTTCGCGCCGGCCTCCTCGCCCGCGCCCGCTACTGGGAACGCCCCACCGTGGCAGTCCTCTTCGACATACCGCTGGTCGTCGTCGAAGCGCAGAACGCCGCCCGCAACCGCGTGGTACCGACCCACGTACTGCACGACCTCCACGCGCAGCTCCCCACCCGCGACCAGCTGCGCCACGAGGGCTTCAGCACCGTCCGGCTGGCCTCCGAGCTCACCGCGGCCGCGGGGGTCCTGCGGTGACCGGTCCGTTCATGGAGAGCTTCTTCGCCGGCGTCGAGTCGCGCAGAAATCCCTGGCCGGCGGGCCGGGCCGACCTGCACTG
Source organism: Streptomyces sp. NPDC021096 (assembly GCF_040641275.1). Lineage (NCBI taxonomy): Bacteria > Bacillati > Actinomycetota > Actinomycetes > Kitasatosporales > Streptomycetaceae > Streptomyces > Streptomyces sp. NPDC021096. The sequence goes on from NZ_JBFADG010000037.1 coordinate 42,293, forward strand.
GCACTTGCTGTTCGACCAGGAAGTCGTCCGCGAGGCATTGGTGGAGCTGTACCGCGCGATATCCCACCGCCCCGGGCTCGCGCCGGTTCCGGCACCGTGGGTGCACTGCACCCTCCTGCACGCCGGCCCCGTCGACGACTACCGGGACGAGGAGATCGACGCGATCGTCGAGCGGGTCTCCAAGGAGTGCCAGATCATCTCCCCGTTCAACCTTGTCTTCGACCGGCCGACCGTCGGCACGGTGGCCGTGGAATGCGCCGCGCGCCCCGGTGAGCCCGCCCGCCAGTTGTGGGAGCTGACCGCCCGCGCTGACGCAGAGATCACCGGCGGCCGCTTCCCCCTGATCCCGGCCATCTACTACCCGCACCTCTCGCTCGCGTACGTCACCGACGGCCCTGACCGCCCGGACCGGCGCGTTCTGAAGGCCGCCCTGTCCGATCACAGAGGCGAGCCCGTCACCCTGCGCGCCGACCGTCTGAGCCTGGTCGCCCAGCGGCACGATCGCCGGCACATCACCTGGACCCCCATCGCGGAAGTGCCCCTGCAGGCCCCTGCCCACTGACCTCGCCCCTGATGAGGGGGTTCACGTGACCCACACCGACCGCCTCGCTTAGACCAAGGAGAAGACATCCATGGCACTCAGCCTGCCCACCCACCGCCCCGCCGAGCCGGACCCGGAAACCTGTACCCCGGAAGGCACGATCGTCGCCCAGCGCTACCGGGCCCTGGAAGGCGCCACCGTCCTCGTCTACACCGTGAGTGGCGAACGCGGCACCTCCTTCTACGCCGCCGCGTGCCTCGGCTGCACCTTCCGCGCAGCGGAGACCGCCGCGCGCACCCCGATGTCCGAGCAGGACGCCGCTCTGGCCGTCAACGCGCACGCGGCCGGATGCCGGGCGGTGCCCCGGGGTGTGCCGGCGGCGCCTGACGGCGACCAGGCTGCCAAGATCGTGCGCTCCCGGCTGTGGAGCAAGCGCACCTACAGCGACCAGCCGCGCACCGTGAATCTGAGCGACTTCCACCAGGACCGTGTCGACCTCCGGCGCCCGGCCGACTTCATCAAGCGAACGATGCTCCAGCTGGTGCGCGACGAACCGGACTTCCTCACCGCAGAGCCCTGCTCCAGCGGTACGGGCATTCGCTTCCTGGTCCTGCCGCACCCGTCACGGAGCTGACCGGTGCGTGCCCGAACCGCTCTGCTGCTGGCCTCCGCTGTCCCGGCCGTCCTCACGGCCGCCGCCGCGCTCGAGGCTGGCTGCTGGGAACTGGCCGTCTCGTGTCACGAGATCCGGCTCTCCCCCAGGCCCCGACCGGGCTGTCCCGACTGCAAAGGCGAGGGCGGCTGGTGGTCCGAGGGCCCGTACCCGGGCGGCGAGATCTGCTGGTGCTGGGACCGCCCGACACACAGGCTCCGGCTCCTACCGGTCCGTGACCCCTGGCCCGACGAACCGCCCTTCTGAACCGCAGACTCATCGCTCCGGCCACACCGGCCGGGGCGACAGCACTTCCGCCGCGCATCGGCAAAGGGCCGACCGCCCTGCCTCCGTCACCCGCTTCGAGATCAGGAGACTCCATCATGCAGCGTCCCGCCGTCTTCGCCGCCTTACTCGGACTGACCCGCGCCGCCAGCGCGATCGGCGATATGTGGATCCAGTCGGACTTCTGCGCCCGGGTGAAGGGGGCCTCCGACGAGGTACCGGTCACCTACGAGGACCCGCGCACCAAGGAGAAGACGGCCCACGGCACGGCCGACGGCCGCAAGGCGTGCCTGCACCACTGCCTCACCTACACCGCTACCCAGGCGATTCTCGCCGGGCTGGGCGCCCGTGCGCTGGGCATCCGGGTTCACCCCGGCGCGGCTGCGGCCGCGCTCGCTCTGTCCCTCGGAACCCACTACGCCGCGGATCGCCGGGTGCCGGGCAAGGGCGTCCTGGAGAAGCTCGCCACCCAGACCGGCAAGGAGGGCTTCTACCGCCAGGCCGACTTCGGCATGAACGGCGCCTTCCACCTCGACAGCGCCTGGCACCACGGCTGGGAGAGCCTCGCCGCGCTGATCGCCACCACGAAGGCGAGCACCCGGTGACCGGCCGCGCCCGCATCGAGCGCATCAAAAACCTCGACGTTAACCACAACCGCTGAGAGGACCCTGCCCTATGTCGTACGACTACGAGCTCGATGAAGCCCTCGGCCTCATCGGCGAGATCGACGAATCCCCCACGCGCGAGGAGTACGTCTCCCGCTGCCTCGGCCCCCAGCAGATCGGAGGCCGCTACCGCTGCGGCTACTGGGGCCAGGACTACCGGGTCGTCGCCATCGACCGCGGCGACGACGAACGCTGGTGGTCCATCACCGTCCAGTGGGACGACGGCCGCACCACGAACCACTGCACCGCCTGGGACGAGAGCAACGACCGCGTTATCAGTCAGCCCGAGTAGCACCCGCCACATCCGAACCGTTCCCCCGCCAGCTCGCACACCTGATCTGTACGCTCCCCGCACCACCCACCAGGAGGACTCCATGGCCACCGTCCACAACCACATCGCCCCCGGCGCCCGCATATCCGGCCCCGTCATCCAAGGGGCTGACTTTGCCGACATCACCTTTGCTCAGGGTCGCCGGGTTACCGCGGCCCCCGTCCCCGCCAACCCCGCCGCTGGCGTCGTCCGTGCGCCGGACGGCACCGTCGTCCTCCCCGAGCGCAACGCCCTCACCGTCGCCGGGCTGCTGCGGGACCTGGCCGCCCTCGACCCCGCCAAGGCTGAGCAGGCCACTGCCTACGCCCAGGCCATGACCGGCACGCAGAACTGATCCAAGGCCCGGTTCCCGCACATCGCGGGAACCGGGCCTTTTTCTGTTTCTGGGCAAATCCCTCATGGTCTCAAGGTGGTGGCGCCGGTGTTTCCCAAATTTGGGAATCTGGGGGCGCTACGCTCCTCCCGTGCGCTTAAGCCAGCACGACGTCCCAACCTGCGGCGATTTGCCGAAATGGTGTCTATGCGGCGAAGATCCAGCGCGGAACTGATCGTACAGGTGGAGGTTGGCGTGCAGAGGGTCGCGAACTACTCGGAGAAGGGAGGCGTCGGCAAGACGAGCAACTCTGCGGGCATGGTGGCGGAAGCCGCCGAACGCGGGCTCAACGTGCTCGCCGTCGACCTCGATCCCCGAGCCACGCTCACCGAAGAGCTCGGCGTGAAGGAACCACGCTTCACGATCAACGACCTCCTCTACATCGACCCGGAGGCCGACACCCTGCCGGGAGACCCCGCCGAACTCATCCACGACGCGATCAGCCGCGCTGGGGCGTCATGGCCGTCCAACGTCTGGGTGCTCCCCTCGGAGCGCCCTCTCGGTCGCCGTGAAACCGACGCCACCATGTTCGAGACTCGACTTCGCCGAGCCCTGGAGGGCCTGAACGGTGAGATCGACCTGGCCGTCATGGACGTCCCCCCAAGGGCTGGCGGCAAGCTCGCCACCTGCGCACTCATCGCCGCCAAGAAGGTGTTCATCCCGGCAACCCTGACCACGGACGGCCAGCTCGGAGCCGAGCAGGCGCTGCGCACCATCCGGTTCGTCAGTGCGCCAGGCAGCGGGATGAACGAGGACCTGGAGATCGCCGGACTGGTACGCAGCATCCTTCCCAAGAAGAACGACATGCGTGCCGTCAACCACTTCGTCAACGAGCGCATCGTCGAGACCTTTGGCGACATGGTGCTCGATGACCTGGACGCCGACGAAGGCCACTACTCCGGGATCGTCAGCTACTCCGTGCGCGAGGAGTGCCGACTGGCCTGCGCGCCGATCACTGCCGCTCCTGGCCGCGAGGCCAAGAGGCTCCGAGGGTGGTACGGACAGCTCCTGGATCACGCACTCGTACAGAAAGGCGCCTGATGGCATCCAAGCTGCTCCAGAAGGCCGCAGCGGCGGCATCCCCTGCCGGAGCGGGCAGGGCCGGCCTCGCGAAGGCGGCTGACCGTGCCGACCCAGCGGATACGCCGACCGGCCTCGTGCCGCTCCCACGCGCCGCTCGCGAAGGGACGGCGGCCGAACGCCTGGCGGTCCTAGAAGAGATCATCGGTAAGGCGCAGGACAACGCTGAACTCACCGTTAGGCAGGCGCGGGAGCGCTTCAACCGTGAGGCGGGCCCCGCCCTCGCGCTCATCCACGACGACGACCTGTGGAGCCCGGAGTACAAGAACTTCGTAGACTACGTGGAGCGCCGCTGGGGTTACTCGTCCACCCACGGCTACCTCCTCGTCGCCACGGCCAAGGTGCAGACGGCGCTCCCGGAGGGAGCGAATGCCAACACCGGCCACGTCCAGGTCCTCGCACCCGTTCTCCGGCACAACGGGCTGGAAGCCGTCACAGAAGCCTGGTCGAAATCGGAGAAAAAGAACGGCCAGCCCACTGCTGCGACGCTCAAGACGGCGGTAGAGACGCTCGGGTACGGCAAGCCGAAGAAGGCCATCCAGGGCGAAGTGCTCAACCGCACGGACCAGGCGCCCACCACCCCGAGCTCCCTCGGGCAGCTGGAGAACGCCGTGGCTCTCGCGAAACGGCACGTCACCCGAAACCTCGTGAAGAAGGCTCTCGAGGAGAACCCGGAGAAAGCCCGACGTGTTGCCCAAGACTTCGCATCTTGGGCAACATTGGTGACCCAGGCCGCTAAGGATTAGGCGGTCAGGAACGCTGGAGGGGCCACAGCGAGGCGCTGCTCACCCGCTTCCCCGAGGCGCGGCTCGTCGCCCTCGACCGGGACCCCACGGCCCTGGCGCTCGCCGGGGAGCGC